>CACWJQ010000022.1:0-33316 GCA_902761225.1 uncultured Lachnospiraceae bacterium
GCTCTTTCTCAGTAAAACCGCCAGCCATAATATGCAACCCTTTCTTTGAAAGCTGATACTGTATTTTTATCAAACTGAATATTATGAATATTTGTGCTGTAATGTTCATAATGAATATTAGCGTACGGTTATTCACGCGTCAAGAATAAAAATGAATATTTTGAGCCGGATACAACTAATCAAAAATACTGAAATTGACTGATACACCTACTGAAAAAGCTGCCAACCAAGGCAGCTTTTCTTGTCCGCATACTTTTGGAGCCGGTAGCCATTATATACCGGTTTATATTTACTCCACATGGGCTCAGTCTGTGTAAATTTCTTCCCCAATTTTAAAATGTCAATCCTTCAATTATGCTTGCAGAAGCCCATGGCATCAGCGCAAACCAGGTACTGGCAATAGATCCGTCCGGGTATCTTTCCGTCAAAAGTCCACGACAAAAGCAGAATCTTTCAGACATCCATCCCGGGCCTCCATATCCGTATTCACCATCAAAGGTATTAAAAGTCTGCAGACTCCAATTAATGGTATCTTCAAGCCTTGCATTTAAATATTCATCCCTACGGGCATCAACGTAATATCTCATTTCAGGAATGATTGTGCTGGACATGGGATGAATATGCGGGTTTGCAACAGAGGTAATACTTCCACCGCATGAAGACCATCCTATCCCGCTTAGCGGCATTACCGAAACCGGGGTATTATATGAAAGTTTGAAGCTGCACTCATAGTTTAATGCATCTCTCATATGATCCAGCAGGTATTCTTCATTTGTGATCTCATGTAGTATTTTCACTGCTCTGATATAAGCAAGTATCCCTTCATTATCCACAGCTTTATCTGTGTCGAGAGGTCCGCCGTAACATTCACACTTCGCAACAAACGCTTTATAATAGTGGAGTTCACTCTTTTTCAGAATATCAAGGTACTCTTCGTCCTCCATGATTGATGCATACAGAGCCGTCGCTGCAAGGCACCAAGCTCCCCCCATCGAGTCATATTCGATTCCCGCACCTGTGTGCTCAGACATTGAAAACGGATATTCATTGTCTGAATTTAGTTCCCTGTTCATTTTTCTTATAACCGGAGAGACAAACGTGATCCATTCCTCGTGCACCACGTTTTGGGCATCCTTTTCCGATATATATGCTTTGAGAATATAATAAACTGCCTGGCCATTTAAATATGCACTGTGTCCGCCACTATGCATTCCGTTATACCACCATCCGTGAACCGACCATTTACCTTTCTCCACGGCATCATACAGCAAGCCTGAATCAGGATTGTAGCTGCTTTGAATGACATTTTCTATAAAGCTCAGGCTCTGCCTTCGTGCCTCGACATCTCCGGACCGATTGGCTGCAAAAAGCATTGGTACTGCTACAGACAGTCCGTTTGTCCAGGAAAGAGAACCGATCTTATTGTATCTGGGGCCATTGCTCCGATCGTATACAAAGCCTGAATACATCCTTTCCTCTTCAAGCCATGCATTGTCCCTGATAGCAGTAGCAAGCAGTGATATCGCCTTAGACTCATCCATGCCCGTGATCATTCTGGGCATTTCGTGATATTGAAAATAAGCATGTCTAAATGCTTTATATATGGTGCGCTCATCTTCGCCATTATAATCGTACAAGAAGAAAGGGAATTCTATGGTCTCGCCGGGTCTGATGACAAATGAATTACCCTCATCAAGCATCTCTCTTTCCTGAACATTTGCCGTTTGAACAAATAGCCAGGGAGCATCCTCATATCCCAGCGTATATCCCACGCTGACTCTGCCATCATCATTTATATTACAGCTGAAACCGCTATACCGGAAAAACTCGGCCCCCGGTTTATTTTTGACTCCTTTATCAAAAGTAACCGGAACCGTTTTCCCATTTTCTCTTACCCAATACGGAGGAGCGGAAATTCCACGTACTTTTCCTGAGCCGTATACAAGACTGATCGGTTCTGCGAGTCTGTCGCTTCTTGTCATAAAAAAATCCGATTCTTGCATTCCAGCCGGATTTCTCTTTATTCTGGGAAATGCTTTCCTTCCGGAAGAGGGTTTGTCTGCAGTGTTTGTATTATACATAAAACCGGGCATAAAAAACTTCGGCTCTTTTTCTTCAATCATCAGTTTGATATGCACAACACCATTAAAATCCTCATTTAAAGTATTAGTAATCCGGACATTTACACTACTGCATATATCGTCCGATGCATTTATGGAAAAATCCGTCATCAATCCAAATTCATCCGCAGGATAATAACTGCACTCCTCTGTCCGGAAACGCCTGGCTACACTGATTATATCTGACAAATACATACTCTCACCCCTCTTCTAATCATAATTCAAGCACATTTCTTCCATACCAGACTCCCTTAATCCTGTATCAGCAAAACCAACAGATTCATTATCATTGCACGGTCTGGATTCCGTCTCAATCCACGCAGGAGCAAACCCGCTTCCAAGCGCTATCTTCCACGAAAAAATATTGGAAAGACTCGTTCCATAATATGGTATCACACCTCTGCGAATTGCTTCATTCTTAAGCAGCGTGACCAGCGCTTTCCCGATCCCGTGCTCTCTGTACCGGGGCAGCACATCTATTCCGATCTGCCACATAAGGGGAGTATCTGCCGAGCAGCCGGCCATTCCCATGATCTCCTCTCCGTCAAGGGCGATCACCGCAAGAACGTCAGGTCTTTCCGGCTTGAACCTGTCACACAGTGCATTTGAGAATTCTTCCCTTCCGTAAAAAGAATGAATATCCTCCTGTTCAAGCCACCTGACCTTTATATCAGTTTTAAAATCTGAAGTATCCTTCCCGGGAAGAAACATATGATGGGTAAGTGCCATCTTATATCCATGTTTTCTAAGTTCACACTCAAGCTCATAAAAATTGTGCTGTTCAAAGAGCCAGAAGCCGCTTTTCCCTTTTACCCAATTCTCAAGCCATGGATGCATCACTTCATCAGCAGAGATAACCGTATTCCCTCCAAACGTTGCCATCTGAAGGAAAAACGGAGTATCGGAAAACTTCCTTCTGTTCTCATGCAGACAGCTTTTAGTAATGACGTTATGGTTACGCTCAAAATCATCAGGACTGCAATTAAACTCAATCGCAAGCTGTTCTTTAATTCTATGATCGATCATGTATCGTAAGCACCTTCCTTACCAGTAAACTTATAAGCGCCGATCAGTCTAATATCTTCCACGTTTGATCCTTCCATTCCAAGAGCGCGGCGGATATTATACTCGAGCCATTCCACCCAGGTATAGGATATCCCAAACAGTTCTTTCTCCGGTCAAACCGGCTCGGGAATATACAATGTAGTACCCGGTATATCGACTGATCTGATAACAGTAATTTCACTCGTGATCCTGTGAGTTTTTATATCATAAATCGTTACTTCTTTTATTATCTCTGCTTTATGGTTCTCGCCACGCTCATCATAATCTCCAATATTTCTCAAAGACGGATAATACGCTATATAGACGATAGCATCTCCACGATCTTCAACCTCGCGAAGCAGAAAATATCCATCAAAAAAATCAGAATGATAAAAGTCTCCTTCCATCAGAACAACATCCGTAGTCAGTTCACCGAAATATACCGGTCCGGTATATGGATTTCCATCGATCTTTTCCGGAACCATGAACTGATTACGGAAAAAGCATATTCTTCCCGATCCAATACCTCCGTCATTCATATAGCCATACTCTGCATAATGCTCTGTCCCGCCGTAATAAACTATCTTCGTATCAATAAAGTTTTCCTGAAAACTACGCAACCATTCTTCTGCCAGCTTTTTAAATTCTTCATCGGAAATTTTTTTATCAACATCATAATCAGCACGATCTCCTTCAAGGCTTAACATGAGCGGTTGATATATTTCACCATCTTTCAGAGGAGTGCCAAAACAATCATATGGCTCAAGCATGAGATCAGCAACAAATTCCGTTGCTTTATAATCATGCGTAGCTAAATAGATAACATCCTCATCCGAAAGATTGATCAGATCCTCTGCTGAAGAAAAGGAATATTTACCTTCTATCCCTGCAGAACCTAAATCTGCATAATACCTGTTCTGGGCGTTATTATCGGGCATCGTATAGGCAACATCATAAGATTGAATTACGTCATCGGTTGTACCACATGCAGAAACACTAAGTGCAATCACTGAAAATACGATCATAAAAGAATGCTTTATTTTTCTCATCCACTCTCCTGTCCTCGTAAAATTGAATATCATTAGATCCAGACTGTTTGTTGCAGACTCATTGATCAAATAATACCGGGCAGAACCTTCAGAAGTGCCTGTACAAGGGCCTGGATCGCAGGGTTATCTGCCATTTTATTTTTCTGTCATTTTCAGGCCCTGTAAACTCCGATAAATGATATCACAGGTGATACCCTTGAATCCGTTATCCTGATCCTGACGCAGTCTGTCCTTATCCCTTCAAGAGGTACTATACGTTTATAGCCCACGGTAGTTCCGGTATATATCTCCCTGAATTCCCGGTCCTCGCGGATATCTATCGCAAAGCTTTCTATCCTCTGACTCTTCAGGATATTCTCCTTTATAACGATGTATCCGAGAGCTTCCTTCTTTTTAAGATCTATGACAATATCCGCTTTATCTGATGAAGCTTCAAAGGATCTGTCATAACTGTCCTCTGTGACATTCTCCACATTGCCGCGATCCGCTTCTCCATCACAGGTGATCAGCGCTCCGGGAACCAGATTCTCGGAAAAAGCATTTCTCAGGAATTCTCCAAGCTCCTTAAGTCTCTGCACATCATTTTCATGTATCAGTCCGTCCCTGTCAGGCGGGATGTTAAGAAGAAAGGTTGCATTTCCGCCTGCGGAACGGATGTAGATATCTGCAAGCTCCTTCAGTGAACGAACCTTGTCATTTTCGCTCTCATGCCAGAACCACCCCGGACGGATGGAGGTATTAACCTCTGCGGGATACCATATCAGGTCCTCCTCTCCTGCAAGCACGGACCTGCTTCCAAGGTCCTCATCCCGTGCATCGACACGTCTGCGAAATTCGGTATTATCCTCATGCTGGCTCTTCTCTGCTATCTTCTCGCTGTCTCTTGCACGTAACGGCACAACGCTCCATTCGGCTTTGCGTGTATGTCCGGCCTCATTCCCGCACCATCTTACATCCGGACCGCAGACGGATATACAGGCACCGGGCTGAAGAGTGCGGATAAGAGAGTAGTATCTGTCCCAGTCGTAATACTGCTTCTTTCCGTCAGGGCCTTCACCGCACGCTCCGTCAAACCACACGGAAAAAACATCGCCATAATCCGTAAGCAGTTCCGTCAGCTGACCGGTGAAGAAGTCATCATATTCTTTTCCTTTGCCATATAACGGACAGTTTCTGTCCCAGGGGGAAAGATATACACCGAATGCTATCTCGCCCTCTTTACAGGCATCCGAAACTTCCCGTACCATGTCACGCCCAAAGGGGCTGTGCATTACAGTATGATCTGTAAGCTTGCTGTCCCAAAGACAGAAACCGTCATGATGTTTACAGGTAAGTATCAGCCCCTTCATTCCGGCAGACTTTACCGCACTCACCCACTGCCCCGGATCAAACTTTACCGGATCAAAAATTTCAGGAGACTCTGTTCCATCCCCCCACTCCTTATCCGTAAAAGTGTTGACCGTAAAATGAATGAAGGCATAGAACTCCAGCTGCTGTAATCTCAGCTGTCTGGGTGAGGGAACTATCTCTGTCAGTCTTTTATCATCCATAACCAAACCCTTTTCATAAAATAAATATCACTTTAATTATGCTTATGCATGACTGATAAATCAATAAATGATATTATCATCCTATAACAATATGAACATGAATATTCCTTCAGGAGGCATTATGTTTTTCTCTCACTATCCTATAATCGCACGTGAAAGCAGGCTTCCTCTGTATCTTGTCAGTCTTGGAATGCACGACTGTCAGCCGCGTGTAAAACGGGGAACTGAATACGGATTTCCACAGGTATTCTATTGTACAAAGGGCAGGGGAAAACTGTGTTATGACGGGATGATGACAGAGATCAGGGCAGGCATGGGATTCTTCATCCCCGCATCCTATCCTCATGAGTATTATCCCGCTGAAAAAGTATGGGACCTCCATTGGATGATCCCCGGCGGATATGCCTGCGACAGACTTCTGAATGAGATGGGGTTCAATAAGCCGGTTACATTTACACTTGGCAGCACATCCAGACTGGACAAGCTTTTTATGAACATGCATGTCAGCCTTCAGAGTGATAATATCTACGGCAATCTGAAATCCTCTGCGATCCTGTATGATTTTATGATAGAGCTGGACAATGCCATGAATCACCTGAACAGCTCTTCGGGAACAAATCCCGCACTGAAAAAATGCCTTGAATTCATCGATACGGATTACGCCGGTCAGATAACCATGGATGACCTCTGTGACATATCACATATGTCCAAGCAGCATATATGCAGACTGTTCAGAAGCTGCCTCGGAACCCGTCCCATGGAATACATTGCCAAGCGAAGGATACAGGCAGCCAAGGAACTGCTTTCAGGAACGGAATTGACGGTTGAGGATATTGCCGAAAGAACCGGTTTTTGCACCAGCAGCTATTTCTGCAAGCTCTTCAAGCGTTATGAGGATATGACTCCCACTCAGTTCAGAAGCAGCCACGAACTCATTACAGATGTAAGCACTGTCAGATAAAAAAGGAGCCTGTCCGGTTGGACAGGCCCAGGCAGATCAGCTGATCTTTACAACAGGCACCAGCTCCATATAGCCTCTTTCACCTCTTGGCTCTAGCTGGATACGGGGGTTGGTATCATCCCATTTATAACCGATAAACCCCGGATCATACTTCTTCTCTGCATCCCAGATCTCACCTATAGCCGCTTCATAATTTTCTTCAGCAAAAGGTTCTCCCCTGAAGAGCAGATATGTTGATGCTGGAAGATCAATCACATCAAATCCCTCGGGGATCTCACCCTTATGATCAGGCTCCACCTCTACGCCCTGAACGTATTCGTTCGTCACGGGCTTTCTGAGTTCCTTCGGAAGGAACAGGCATACAGGCTCTCCGCTGATTGACTTTATACTGGTCAGAAGCCCCCATACATCACAGCCGACCTCTTCACAGTAGCTCCAATACTCTGTTGCCTTGACTCCCCTTTTAATGATCACCTTGCGGGCAGGCTTCTCAACCACCTGAATAAAAATATTTCTGACATCGCTCATCTTACTTTCGCTCCCTTCTTTATCATTGATGAAATAAGGAGTAAACAGCCAGACGGGGACCGGACTTGTGGAGTACTCTTTAGGATTCACGCCGAATTCACGTCTGAATGCGCGCTGATATCCATCGACACTTCCAAATCCCATATCCAGTGCCACATCGAGGATCTGACAGGATTCATCACGAAGCCTCAGTGCTGACTTGGACAGTTTAAGGCGCCTTATATACACTGCCGGTGTCATGCCAAGATACTTGATGAAGATCCTCCTCGCGTACCAGGGAGAAAAAGATGCAGCCTTCGCAAGATCACCAATGGTTATCTCTTCAAAGATATGATCACCTATATATTCCTGCATCCTGCGGACCGCTTTCTTTTGTTCATCCATCTGCTCACCTCCTTGTGAGCTAATACTATATGAAATGGTCTTATTATTTCCCGACTATTTTTGCCCTTTTAGAATGAATCAGCCGGCATACCCTTCCCGTCACTGACCTGTCAGCATCTCATATGTAACACCGTACTTTTCGGCAATGTCATTGGCATAGGACATGCCTTCAGGCGGTGCTATCTCAACCTTGTAGGAGCGTTCTCCGCCTTCCTCGGTACGCACCACCAATGAAACCGCCTTTTTGCATTCAGAGCCTTCATTTAGTTCATCTGCCTCAAAAGCAAGCTTATGCATATGTGTGTTATATATGCAGCGTATACCCTTGGAGAGAATAGCTTTCTCACAGTCTCTTGCTATATAATATCCTTCTTCGAATGAGGTGGTGGAGAATGTCTCGTTCAGAAGTATCAGACTCTTCCCGGTTGCATTTTCATATATCTCTTTAAATCTCTTGCACTCTTCTCCCAGACGTCCAAGATCAAGAGTCTTATCTTCGTCCGCGGGAAAATGGGTGAAGATACTGTCGGCAGGAGTATAGGTGAATCTGCTTCCCGGCACATAGACTCCGCCCTGAGCCATGAAGAATGCCTGACCTATCGCCTGGGTGATGGTGGTCTTTCCTCCCCTGTTAGCTCCCGTCAGAATGTAGAGACAATGCTCATCGGAAAAATCCAGATCATTCTTCACGATATCCGAATCCTTTATATCACTCTTTTCCAGGAGCTTCAGATTATAGATCCCTTCTGCCTTCATGGAGATGCCGCCTTCTTCGGGCTCACTCTTGCAGAAGCTGAAGCCCTTCTCAGTGTACTTTTCTATAAACTCAACCCAGTGGATATAATATGAGAATTCAGGCATCAGATCGGTGATGTCCGTTATGGTCAGTGTGGCATACTTATTGAGAACATTCCTCAGATGCTTTACGGTCCTGCTCAGAAGTCTGTCGGTAATATTATCCATATAGTTGGTGATGCTGCGGCTCTGATCCTCAGCTTCGGAAATATTCCTTATGGTCATCAGCTGCATGGGACTGAACGCAGCTGCCATGGGAACCGACTTTATATACGGACTCTGTGCAGTGAATTCATTATACTTATAGTCACCGTTCCAGTCTGTTCCGCTTTGTATATTATCCTTGCCGGACACCTTCTCTATGAAATGGCTCAGAACGCCGGAACCGGTGAATGGTTTATTGTTGATGGAGATGACGCCGATACCGCATGCCTCAAAGCGTTCGTTCAGATTGATGCCCACTGTCACGCTTTTCAGATTATCGGTAGTAGCCCTGAGGGAACTTATATCCTCCTTCAATCCGTCGAAGCCGTTATCATGATACAGGGATGATACGTAATCTTTCAGGGAAAGGAGCCCCTTTGAGTGTATGTCTGAACCATCAAGACAGTCGTATATCTTCTCGATACACTCTATATAGTCGCGTATCTCATCCAGCCTGTGAAGCAGATCCCAGGTGCTGGGTTCGTGGTCATTGTCATGCTTATAGCTGCCGTAATCCTTCAGAAAATTGACACGGTCGAGAAGCTCCATGATCTTCTTACGCATGTCCTTATTGCGGTATATGTCATCGAATACATCCGAACGGTAAGCGGCTGTGTCCACGTCATCCGTGAACATACTCATGACATTGCGTATATATACACGCTCGTCTTCCTTTTTGGTCAGCTGCTTTATGACAGAATCCATCCCGATATCGTGTACCGTGGTTTCTGACAGCTTTTTGAATTCAAGCTTCTGATCCGGAAATAATATACTTATCTTCATATGACCCCCATATCTAAAAATTGATAACGCACAAGTCCTATCTGCTCTTTTCCGAGTGCAATGCTATTCTCATTTTTTTCAATTGATCGCTGCCCGGCATCTCATCAGAACAGATCCAGTGAACTGTCCAGATATATCTCTTCCCTTACGTTAAGTCTGTACTCAGGCTTTGTCATATAGTAAAGGAGGAATTCAAGGATCATTGCACTTCCAAGGCTCCGTCCTTCTATCTTGAACTGGGAAAAGCCTGCAGGCATATAGATATTCAGTATGTCACCTGTTCCGATAAATCCGGGATTCTTCATGGCATCGGAAAATCGATATCCCTTTGATACGCCGGGCGATGCGCAGAAGTGATCCGGAACATCTTCTCCGAGACATTTCCTGCTGACATTTTCATAGCAGCTCTTCCTCTCAGAACACCCAAAATAGCAGCACTCATTACAGAGAAACTCCACCTTCCTTTTCAGATCATCCCGCAGCACTCCTGCATCTGCAAGCTTTCGGTTCAGTCTGAAATCGGGAACCACATATTCGAACTCTTCTCTTTCAAGTTCAGTTTTAAGATCATTAATATCTGTCAGAACCTTGGTGGTGGATGAGACAAAATAATACTCCGGATAATTCTTACGTATATGATCCATCAGGAGATCCGAACTGACGATTATACCGTTACGGATACTCTTTTCAAAAAGTCTGCACAGTTCATTACATTTCCTGTCGGACAGATGCTCTTTTTCAATAAACAGATTGCTGAAGGTAAGACGCGCCGGGATACTGTACTCATTCATCAGATCACGCACTTTAACCGGATCCTCATCTCCGAATCCGACACGTCCGCCGCCCCAGATGCAATCTCCGGGAGCACCGTATATGGAACCTATCTCACACCAGTCATAGAAAAAATCCCTGTGCTCCCTGAAAAGAGGCAGGAACAGTCTGTACAGCTCATAGAACTCAAACAGCCCCGGCAGATGGTAATAAGCGATCATTCGATCAGACCTCCTGACAAAACCATAATCCGTATCATCACAGCATACGGATACTTAGTATTAAAGGCGGGGCAACGCATCCCCGCCTTTATCTCATCTGTGTTACTTTATGATGATCTCCGCCTTTGCATTCTCATCATCCCTTATGACCTCGGAGACCTCAGGAACTCTGATGTATCCGCTGTATGGATTCTTGATACTGATCACAGGCGATAACAGATCGGCTTCCACCTCAGACTTTTCAAATGCAAGATCCGCATTTTCCATCCGGCAGTTGATCAGCTTAAGTCCCTTACAGTAGCAAAGCGGCTGTGTTCCGCTTATGGTACAGTTCTCAAATGTCACATTCTCACAGTACCATGCAAGATACTCACCTCTGATAACAGAATTCATTATTGTCACATTCTTCGCATGCCAGAAGGAATCCTTGGTATCGAAATTGCAGTTTTCAATGACCGCATCCGTAACATACTGGAAAGAGTATTTTCCCTTGAGGGATACATTCTCAAAACGCAGATCCGATGATCTCATCATGAAGTATTCACTCTCCGCGGAAGAATTCCTCATCACCATATCATTTACTGACCATCCGAATTCAGGAGAGATAATGCTGCAATCATCGATCACGATATCCGAGCACTCACGAAGAGCCTTGATGCCGTGAAGCTTGGATGAAGTAATCACCGCATCCTTCGTATACCAAAGTGCAGCTCTGCATTTATCTGTCATCTCACAAGATGTTATGCGCAGATCCGTATCATGCCAGAAGGGATATCTCAGATTGAAAAAACTGTTCCTGACATCTATATCCCTGCTTTCCTTAAGTGCGCTCTCTCCGTCTGCGGGGCCGTCAAAACGGCACGAGATAACATCTATCCCGTTACTTCCGTAAAGAGCTCTCTCCTGATCAAAAGTCTGATCCTGTACAACTATTCTTTCACTCATATTATCAACGATACCTTCTTATCCTGACTATGATACGCACTATACGAACAGATTCGCGGACAATATAAACAACACACATATGACCGGAGGTCCCATCAGCACTCCTCCGATCACAATAAGCACGATGGGATGCTTCTTATATCCGGTCTTATCCCTCACTCTCTGGACAATTCCAACGATGGCCAGTACAAGTCCGGTAATGAATGTAATTGCAAATATAACAAAAAAGAACAAAAACCAAAGAATGAACATTGAGGCAAATGCCATTTTATCTCCCCCGATACGGATCAGGTCTTCCTGATATAATCCGTAACCTCAGTATATCCGGCAGACCTCAGCTGCTTGTGGAGATCCGCAAGTGTATTGCAAAGCTCCTTATATGACTGATATGTCATTTCGAAATGCCTCATTGCTTCGTCCCTGTGGCCTGCCTGGGCAGCCTTGAAGCAATCTGTTGCATGGCGGTGCAGCTCTTCGTGGTCTCTCTGTGCCTTTCCGAAGGCAGCACATCCCTTTATCCGGGGATCGGTCTGAGCTGCGAACCATTTACCCAGCTTACATCCCTTTGGATTGTTGACCTGTTCTATCTTGAGATGCTCGAAGCCAACAATGTTGTTATACTGTCTCCAGGTAAAGATCAGATGATCAACTTCAAACACAGTAATCCAATCCTGCATTGTAAGAACAGAACGCTGACGTGCCATATCGGAACGGAGCATGTCGATCGTACGGGATATCTTGTACAGGTGCTCACCTGTGGAAAGACATTCACTGTTAAGTCTCTCGAATCCGCTTGCCACGGTATTTCCGAGGGCGATGAATTCCTCTGTGAGAGCGGACTGTGTATTGATCTCTTCAAAGATGGCATCAATATCCCGGTTCATCTCACTTATCCTGTCAGTCATTGCAACCAGGCTGTCCACGGACTTAAGAGCACCATCAGTGCCTTCCTTGAGATGATCCGATGTCTCACTGAGTGATGCGGCAATGGCATCAATGCCCTTCAGCAGTTCACCCACATACTTTACGACACTGTCAGCACAGGATGCCGTATCGTTAGAGAGTGTTCCCATCTGCTGTGCGACTACCGCAAATCCTCTTCCCGCCTCACCTGCACGTGCAGCCTCGATGGATGCATTGAGCGCAAGAAGCGATGAATTATCCGCAAGATCCTTGATCTGATCGACTATCTTAGTGATATTCTCAGCATTGACCTTAAAGCCTGACATCTCTCCGTTGACCTGTTCAACCTCGCGTGCAGTCTCATCAATGGTCTTGATGCTGCTTTTGATCGCATCCGAACAGTTCCTGGTGGTTACAAGTACATCACCGGAATTCTGCTGTATATTCTGAACGGCAAACTGAACATTTGTGACTGAGTTCTCCAGCTCGGTTCCCGATGTATGTATATTATCTACAACCTCGGACTGCCTCTTGACCTCCTCGATCATATTCTTCACAACCGAAGAATCACCGATCTCTGTCATGGAAGCATTGGCTCTCATAACGAATACATTGTTAGCCTTAAGCCAGCCCTTTACAAAGTCGTTATAAGCCTCAGCAACCTTAGGATCATGAAAGAGCGATGCATCCGCTTCACTTATATCACCGGAGGCGCCGTTCTTAAGCATTTCCAGAAGCTTATCGAGATCTTCCTGCTGTGTATTAACCTTTGTCTTTCCAAACATTTTGTTTCACCCCTTCCGCCTACAAGATCACATATACAGATTATATCAGAGTATACATTTTCTTGCCACGAAATGACAAAAAACCGTCAAAAAACAGCAACAATAAAAACATCCTTGACAGGATATTTTTAACTGTGTTAAATTCACATAAACCGTTGATGAAGAGTAAGTAAGTCATTACCTCCTTTTCAGAGAGAGCTCCGGATGGTGTGATCGGAGTAAAAGTGTATTGACCGAATGGACTTCTGAGGGCGATCAGAAATGGGGAACCAGAGTATGAGAGACGGAGGTGAAGCTCCGTTAACAACTTCGGCATATGGTTGTATGCGCTAAGTGGGTGTGATATCGCACCAAGCCGGGTGGCACCGCAGGTAAACATTACTACCTGTCCCAGCAGTAAACTTACTGTGGGACAGGTATTTTTTATTTGTCCCAGGAAAAATGAAAGGAGAAATGAAATGGCTGAAAACAATGTCCCTTACAAGATTTATCTTACAGAGGATGAAATGCCCAAGGCATGGTACAACCTCAGAGCTGATATGAAGAACAAGCCCGCTCCCCTTCTCAATCCGGGAACCGGCAAGCCCCTCACCGCCGAGGAGCTCTCCCCTATCTTCTGTGACGAACTGGTAAAGCAGGAGCTTGACGAGACCACTCCCTTTATCGATATTCCCGATGAGATCAGGAATTTCTACAAGATGTACAGACCTTCTCCCCTTGTACGTGCTTACTGCCTTGAGCAGAAGCTCGGAACACCGGCTAAGATCTACTACAAGTTCGAAGGAAATAACACCAGCGGAAGCCACAAGCTCAATTCCGCCATCGCACAGGCTTATTATGCCAAGAAGCAGGGCCTCAAGGGTGTTACCACAGAGACCGGTGCAGGTCAGTGGGGAACCGCTCTCTCAATGGCATGCTCATATTTCGACCTTGACTGCAAGGTATTCATGGTAAAGGTTTCCTATGAGCAGAAGCCTTTCCGCCGCGAAGTAATGCGTACATACGGAGCATCCGTTGTTCCCTCACCTTCCGAGACCACCGAAGTAGGCAAGAAGATCCTTGCAGAGCATCCCGGCACCACCGGAAGCCTCGGATGTGCAATCTCCGAAGCTGTTGAAGTAGCTACCAGGAATCCCGGATACAGATACGTTCTCGGAAGCGTTCTCAATCAGGTTCTCCTTCACCAGTCAGTCATCGGTCTCGAGACCAAGACCGCACTCGACAAGTACGGCATCAAGCCCGACATCATCATCGGCTGTGCAGGCGGCGGATCCAACCTCGGCGGACTCATCGCTCCCTTCATGGGTGAGAAGCTCCGCGGGGAGGCAGACTACCGTATCATCGCAGTAGAGCCCGCATCCTGCCCCAGCTTCACAAGAGGAACCTATGCATACGACTTCTGTGACACCGGAATGATCTGCCCTCTTGCCAAGATGTATACTCTCGGAAGCAGCTTCATACCTTCAGCCAATCACGCAGGCGGCCTGAGATTCCACGGCATGAGTTCAACCCTTTCACAGCTCTACCATGACGGCTACATGGAGGCAACAAGCGTCGAGCAGACCTCAGTCTTTGCAGCAGCCGAGCAGTTTGCAAGAGTCGAGGGAATCCTTCCTGCTCCCGAAAGCTCACATGCGATCAGGGTTGCCATCGACGAAGCTCTCAAGTGTAAGGAGACAGGTGAGGAGAAGACGATCGTGTTCGGCCTTACAGGAACAGGCTACTTCGACCTCGTTGCATATCAGAAGTACAACGACGGCGAGATGACCGACACGATCCCCACCGACGAGGAAATTGCAGCTTCTATTGCAAAATTGCCAAAAGTCCCTGAGATTTGATGTCAAAATGAATTAAATAATGCAAAAAACGTGTACCCGGAACGTTCGGGTACACGTTTTTTATGCCTATCATTGGGAATGGTGAGGTGAGTCAGTGTGCTGCGGCGTACCTGTCGATCGCCTTGGCCAGCTGGTCGGCACAGGAGGTTCCCCTCATGCCGCAGATATTGCCTCTGAGGATATCCGCTACTTCTCCGGCATCTTTACCCTCCACAAGCTTGCCTATAGCCTTGAGATTGCCGTTGCATCCTCCGATATAGACAAGATTACGGATCTTGCCGTCTTCGATATCAAAGTCGATCTGCTTTGAACATACTCCGCTTGGTGTATATGTTACGTGTTCCATTATTCATCCTCCAAAAAAGCGGGTGACCAACGGTCACCCGCAAGATCACTATTTCTTATCCCTGAAGCTTTGCAATGATTCCGGGAAGCTCGGCATCAACCTTGTCATTATCTATCTGACAGGTTCCTGCTGCCGCATGTCCGCCTCCGCCGTACTCAAGGCAGAGATTTCCGATATTGACGGTTGAGCTCTTGTTGATTATGGATCTTCCGATCATGACTGCGGTGTTCTGTTTCTTGAAGCCCCATGCAACATGCACGGATACTTCAACTTCGGGATGCATTGCGTAGATCATGAAACGGTTACCTGCATAGATGGTCTCCTCGTTCCTGAGGTCTATGACCACAACCTTGCCCTCGACTCTGGCAATCCTGTTGAGCTGGGCCTTGAACAGCTCCTGCTGCTCGAAATACAGATCAACTCTTTCCTTAACATCGGGAAGCTGCATTATCTCATCAATGGGATGATCCACACAGTAAGTGATGAGCTCCATCATAAGATCGTAATTGGAGATCCTGAAATCGTGGAATCTTCCAAGTCCGGTTCTGGCATCCATCAGGAAATTGAGAAGAACCCATCCCTTGGGATCAAGGATCTCATCCTGTGTAAAATCGGCACTGTCGCCCTTGTCAACAGCGGTCATTATCTCTTCCGATACTCTGGTGAAGGTCTTCGCACCACCGTAATAATTATATACAACTCTTGCAGCCGACTTAGCTTCACCTTCAATGATGAACTTCTGCTTCACCTCCTCGGAATGAACTCTTAAAAGCTCACTCTCATGATGGTCGAAGGCCAGCTTTACTCTGGGATCAAAGGGGAGGTTCGTGGTGATATCATCACCTGTGATATCTACCTTGCCATCCTGAACATCCTTGGGATGAACGAACTTGATCTCATCGATCATGTCCATCTCCTTCAAAAGCATCGCACATACAAGTCCGTCAAAATCACTTCTTGTGATAAGTCTTCTGCTCATTTTGTTCAACTCTCCTTAAAAAGGTTTTAGGGATTCCTATTACATTTTATCATCTATTTTGTCTTACGCAAGCCTACACCCAAACAGAATCCGATAAACTTCAAAATGTTTTCCCTGCGGAGCCTTTCAAGCAGTTCCTTCCTGTATTCAAAAGCCCTCTTTTCAGGTCCTTCAAGCTCTGTGTTCTCTCCGTACAGAAAGTCTGTCAGATCATCGATGAATACTAAAGTCCGCTGCCCGGTATCATCAGGGATCCTCGCTCCGAATTCCGAAAGCGTCTCACCGCAGGACGCTTCATATCCCAGCAGCTTGAGCAGCCTCATATCCTGCCTGCATATGATGCGGTATCTCTCACTTATCTCTTTTCTCCTGAAGGATATGGAGGAGATGATATTCCCTATAATGAAAAAGAAAATGACAAATCCGGCACCTGCCGCAACAGGGATCATTATGGCACGTACAGGAATGGCATGTCCCTTTTCTTCCGGCTGATATACACCATCTTCTTCAGGCGGCACCTCCTCTTCCCCGTATGCTCCGGGATATCCGGAGGCTGCACCCTGACCAATGGCCATAGCCTCTTCTTCGGTTCTCCAGTAGGCAAAGGTACCCATACCGGGAGTGGGTTCATAGGGAACCCATCCTATGCCATCGTAATAAACCTCAGGCCAGGCATGAGCCATATATGTATAGACGGTAACATTTCTCTGCCCCGAGGTTTCCACCAGATACCCCTGCACATACCTTGCAGGAAGTCCCTCAGCTCTGGCAAGAAGAACAAAAGCTGTCGCAAAATAGGTACAGTATCCTCTCCGTGACTGAAGGAGAAAATAGTCCAGCATGCCTGATGCATCATCAACATATTCAGGCATTTCCCCGGGAGCATTCGTATACTCAAATCTTCTGAGCACTCTGCAGAGTCTGTCCATCTTCTCTGTTTCGGTTTCTGCACCCTCATAGATGCTTTCAAGGTACTCCTTAAGGCCGTCCGACAATACCGGAGCCGGGGTATAGAGTTCATATACCCTTTCCCTCTGCTTAAGATAATCATCGTATGATACCCCTTCGAATCCTTCAAGGGCCAGTTCCCGAAGCTGCTCGTCATATGCCTCACGGTCCGGCAGGCCTGCATTTTCGATCAGATCATTAAAAACGGGATTCCCGGTGTTCATGTTAAAGTATGTGACCCAGTACTGCTCAGGGATATGGTCATCATCCTTCCACAGGACATCCCCACCCGAATGATCCACCATACTGAATGCATTGTCGCTTCCCACAAGGGATTTTACCGGAGTAAATACATAGGGAGTAGAGATGCCGGTATAGGAGATTCTGAATGTATGTCTTCTGTAATAGTCGGCCGGCTTATCGGTATATCCCTCTGTTGCAGCGATAAATGCAACCGTATCCAGGATTCCGTCATATGAATCCGAAGCATCCGTATCCGTCCATGATAATCCGTCGAAGGTATCGAAGGATCTTCCGTTTAATCTGACTCCACTGACCGCACTTGACAGATCTATCAGTTCCATGACCTCATCATTGGCATGGCTGACATTACCATGAAGATCGCCTCTTCCGGAAAAACCTATCATCACATTGGTTGGATCATACACTCCGTCCTTAGAAAAATGTCTGCCTATCTTCTCTATTGATTCGGATACGGTTTCATATATCCTTTTAAATGCAGCCCAGTCATATGGTTCATCCGGCGCAGGCAGCAGCAGTACGGGAACCATGACCATGATCACAAAGGGCATCACGAATACCAGATGCTTAACCTGATCGGTATCCCCCTCTCTCTTCCATGCTCTCTGTATCTCCTCTGTCAGCATAAGGAGTATATATGTAAAGACAGCACTTACCGTAAGCTTCTCGGGCTGAATATCCAGGATCACTTCCGTGATGACCCCTGCCGCAAAAGCCGCGGAAAGAACCATACGGGCATACCTTGCGCGGGAGGACAGTTCACCCAAAAGGAATGCACCAAGTGCTATAAAGAGCATGGGCAGCCATTCGGTATGCACTGCAAAGTATTTCCTTACCCCTTCGTTCTGCCGGAGGAAGAAGCCCGCAACTATAAGTGTAACAGTCGCACCTGAGATAATAACCTTTCCCAGCCATCCGCTCCTTTTAAACAGCACCGGCACGCCCGATATGAACAGCGTGATGAGCAATGCCCATGCTCCCGCATTTCCATAACCGTAAAGAGGCATGAATGCCGACAGTATTCCCGCAGCGATCACCCATATATATATCATTTCATACAGTAATGCGGTCATCCGAGCACCTCGCTTATCCGGTCCTCATATCCTATGACCTTACATCCCATATGTTCACCTGAACCCGTCACGGGGGCCGCTGCTTTATCCGTTATCAGATACAGATCCTGTCTTATGGAATATCCTCCAAGGCTCTCAGAATACAGTCTTGCGGCGTCGCTCCATTCGTGAAGGATATAGATAACGGACGAACAGTCAGTGATGGTATCATCCGAATCGCATGCCGCAAAAAAGGCCTTTTGTGTATTATCCTTACGGAAGGAAAAACCTGACATGGCATTATAGAACTCTTCGAAGTCTTCAGTTCCGTTAACTGTATAGCTGTTGAGCCTTTCACCGTATGTACGGATGCTTACTCCTATCCCGTGCTCCGCAAGAAAATATGTCAGCGCAAGAACAGTCTCAAGGATCTTATTTTCCAGCGGAAGATGATCTTCAGGCTTTTCAGAGTATCTGTATGAATCCATAAATATCCTGCATGCAGGTGATGCCTCACCGGTAAATGTCCTGACCTGGGGCTTGCCGGATCTTGCAGTTGCCTTCCAGTTGATTAGTCTTATATCATCTCCCGGGACATACCCGCGTACGGGTATATCGGGCAGCTTCCTGTCGCGTGAAAGAGAGCCTGCAGGATCTATAACATTCTCGGGACTAACGGAATCAGGAAGCAGCTCAAGTCTCGGAAGCACGATAGCCTTTATCGTCTCCCTGTTCCTGAAGGTGATGGAAAACAGACGCAGATGATCCGTCACCGTAACACTCTTTATCCCAACGTCATATTCACCTCTGTAGCGGCAAAGGAGCAGCGTCTCACGGCTGATGCCCGTATGAGGCATCAGTTCGTACTCTTCATCATCAAGATCTGTAATGCTTGAAAAATCCGAAAAGAAATGAGTCTGCACTCCGGAGTGTGTGAATACATCCTCATTCTGCAGGGTAAAGAAAAAGGGGGTTGCATTTCCTGCCGTGACAGTCCTTGTATCGATCCGCTGATATATCTTAAAGCGTATGTAGACAATGATGGTATAGATGAATGACACAAGGGGAACGAAAAGCGTAAAGAAGAAAAAGCCGTAGGATACCGGCCCGCCTATATTGGATATTATGATAAGAGACAGAATGAAAAGCCCTAAGGCAATATATCCGTTTCGTTTCATATCACACCATGGGCACCTTGGCCTTAAGAACCACAGCATGAAGAACCTTATCGATATCTTCACCTGCTATCTTCGCATCATAGGACAGAGTGACTCTGTGGTGAAGTGTGCTTACCGCAACAGCCTTTATATCATCGGGAGTAACAAACTCTCTTCCGGCAAGATAGGCATGGGCACGTGCAGCCTGAACCATCATTATCATGGCACGTGAACTGACTCCCCGCAGGAACCTCTTCTCCTGTCTTGTTAGTCCCGTGATCTCTTCAGCATACTGAAGGACCTTGTCAGCTATCCTGATATTACGTACTTCATCCATGATCTTAAGAAGCTCATCCGAAGTGATCACACTCTTTATGGTATCCACGGTCTTTCCCTCGAGAAATCTTCTGGTCAGAAGGATCTCATCTTCAGGTGAGGGATATCCTATGGAAAGCTTCATCATGAACCTGTCAAGCTGTGCCTCGGGAAGCGGGTATGTTCCGACGAACTCTACAGGGTTCTGTGTAGCTATGATCATGAAGGGAGAAGGAAGATCATATGTCCTGTCATCCACGGTAACCTTCCCCTCGGACATGGCTTCGAGAAGTGCTGCCTGAGTCTTGGGAGATGTCCTGTTGATCTCATCCGCGAGAAGGATCTGGTGCATCACCGCACCTTCCCTGTATTCAAACTCTCCCGTCTTCATATTAAGAACCGACACTCCTGTCACATCCGAAGGAAGCGTATCGGGAGTAAACTGTATGCGTCCGAAATCAAGATCAACCGAAGCGGCAAGGGTCTTCACAAGAGTAGTCTTGCCTACGCCGGGGACATCCTCTATAAGTACATGTCCTCCTGCAAGAAGGCAGATGAGAACATTCTCGGCCACATCGCTCTTACCTATGAAATATTCGTTTATGATCTCTCTTAATCTTTCTATCATCTGTTCCACCATTTTGCCGGACCATCTGCAATAAGCTCATCATACCCATATGGTATCCACAGGCTGTCATCCGGTCCTTCAATAAAGCCTTTATAAAGTGTGCCTGGTCCCATGACTGTGATGAAGACTCACATCTTTTTTATTTTATCATGTAACATGATAAGAAACAGCCATAAAATTAACGGACAATTTTATGGCTGTTTCAAGAGGGTAACTATTATTCTGTGGGATATATCAAAGCATCAGTCTGTATACTGACAGGCATCATACGCTGAGGATCTCAGCCTTTGCTTTCTCAAGAGCCGCTATGACTCTGTCACACCATGCATCGAACTCGGGATCTTCCTTCTGACATTCTTCGGGATGTGACAGAACGTACTCAAGAGAACGCCTCACACCAATGCTGAATGGAATATTGGTAGTCATCTGCGGAACTATCCTCTTAAGCTTGGTATTGTCAAATACAACCGATACCGCCTTGTCTCCAAGGAGTGCTCCCTCGAAATCAAATCCGTACTTATCCCCTGCCTGTGACAGGAATTCCGACGATACATGGACTGCATTAAGCTCTACTCCCAGGGCATCTGCTATGGTCCTGTATATCTGATCCCATGTAAGGATCTCATCACCTGTTATCTGGAATGCTTCTCCGATCGCATGACGGTTTCCCATAAGTCCAGTAAAGCCTATGGCAAAATCCTCATTAAAGGTCAGTGCCCAGAGAGAGCTTCCGTCACCCTGTATGATCACGGGCTTTCCCTCCTGCATGCGCTTTATAACCTGCCAGAATCCGTTCTTTCCATGTACTCCGAGAGGTATGTTCCTCTCATCATAGGTGTGGCTGGGACGGACGATGGTAACAGGGAATCCTTCCTCCCTGTATTTCTTCATGAGGAATTCCTCGCATGCGATCTTATTCCTTGAATACTCCCAGTGAGGATTGGCAAGTGCCGTACCCTCGGTAATGATGTAGCTTGCCGCCGGCTTGTGATATGCAGAGGCTGAGCTGATATAGATGTACTGGCCGGTCCTTCCCTTAAATAATCTGTAATCTCTCTCTACCTGTTCGGGAACAAAACCTATGAACTCGCATACGCTGTCAAAGGTCATGTCACCGATCGCGGAAAGTACCGCTTCCTCGTCATTTATATCAGCCTTTATTGTATGCACTCCCTCAGGAACAACCGAATCACGGTTTCCTCTGTTAAGGAGCCATACTTCCCATGCGGGATCCTCTGCAAGTCTCCTGACTATGGCTGCACTGATCTGTCCTGTTCCCCCGATAAATAATGCTTTCATATTTTTCCCCTTTATATGATCAATATGGACTGTTCATGGAATGAGCCTTCTCTACTGCCTCTTCAAGAGTCATGTCATAGAAAAGTCCCGCACCGAATATCCTTCCGGACTTTTTATCATCGACGAATGCTCCCACAACCACACCGGGTATGGATGACTCGGGAGCATTGGGGGCATTGGGGCCTCCAAGATCCGTTCTGCACCAGCCGGGATCGGTAAGATTTATCATCACGTCAGTTCCCTGAAGCTTCGATCCTATATCTATGGTCACCTTGTTAAGAGCCGCCTTGGATGCGGAATACCCTGCCTGCTCAGGTTCGAGGGCTATGCCGCTTGTGGTATTAACTATCCTTCCGAATCCCTTTTCCATCATCCTGGGAAGGAAGTGGTAACAGATCATCATGGGCGATGTGGTGTTGATGAGAAAGCTCTTGGTGTAATCCTCTGAAGGAGTACCCAGCCACTCGGTCCTGTATGCTATCTGCATTCCCGCATTGTTCATCACGATATCAACACAGACACCCAGGTCATCTATCTCTTCGAGCATCTTCCTGACACTGTCAAGATCCGAAAGTTCCGCCTCAACAGGAACACATTTTACTCCGAAAGCTTCTATCTCAGCCTTCACTTTATCAGCATGTTCCTTCTTCCTGCTCTGCAGGATAATGTTGCATCCCCTTTCAGCAAGGAAAAGAGATACAAGTCTTCCGATGCCTCTTGCCCCTCCCGTGACCAGGGCCCATCTTCCGCTTACATCTACCATTTGGACCTCCTGTTTATTTTTCCACTGCAGATCCCGTGAAAAATATTCCGTAAAGTCAATTTACCACACCGAATCCGAAAATAAACCGTTTCACCAAAAGAGGACAAAAACAGGGGAGTTTAAACACCGAAAACACAATTTTTGATGAAATCATCTCAAAAAAATGCTGCCCGCTCCGATCATGTCAGAAGCAGGCAGCAGTGATCCGCATGTCTGTATATTTATCAGTCCCGTTCCGTATCAGGCATGAACTCCAGCACATCCTCATCCGTTTCAGGAGCAAATTCCATTATCTCCTGGCTGTCCATGTCATTTTCTGCGTTAACCGTGCCTTCTCCGAGCACTCTGAAGATCGTGTCAGCCGTCTCCTTATACAGCTTCATTGCAGGTCCGTGTTCTGCCATGGCCTTATCCTTTTCGCCGTTTTTGGACAGCATCTCAAGGGATGCGGCGGCCTCTGCAAGCTCTGTAGCTCCTATGGTCCTTGCGTTACTCTTCAGTGCATGTATAATGACCGAATAATCCACCAGTTTTCCGGATGCCATCAGATCATCAAGCTTGGAGGTTCTGTCTGCACGGTCCATGGCAAAGCCGTTTAATATGGTCTTGTAGAAGTCAAGATCATGCTGTGTATATACAAGAGCCTTCTCCGTATCAAAGCCTGCTTTTTCAAGTTCCTCCACCATAGGATCCGATACACTGCTTCCGGAGCTTTCGGATGTGTATACCTGAACCTTATCTTCGGGAAGATATGTCATGAGCATCTTCTCAAGCAGTCTTCCCTCCACAGGCTTTGTCAGATAATCGGTAAAGCCTTCGTTCATATACCTTTCCCTGGCACCCCTTATGGCATCAGCCGTAAGGCATATCACGGGGTTAGAGACATTTCTGGCGCTTTCCAGACTTCTTATGTGCTTAAGAGTCTCGGTTCCGTCCATTCCGGGCATTCTCTGATCCAGCAATATAAGATCGTATGCATTATCATCGGCAAGCTTTATGGCCTCTGCCCCGCCTGTTGCGGTATCGATGCCCACCTGTGTCTTCTTCAGAAGATTCTGCACCACCAGGATGTTCATGGCTGTATCATCCACAAGGAGGATCCTGGCCCTGGGAGCATGGAAGGATTCTCTGTATTTCTCAGTATCCTCCGCAGCATCAAATGCCTTATATTCACCTATGGATTCACTGCTCTCGATCTTCTGCCACAGTTCGAAGGAAAAAACCGAGCCCTCACCATACCTGCTCTTTACGGCAAGTTCGCTTCCCATAAGATTCAGAAGCCTTGTGGCGATGGACATTCCAAGTCCCGTTCCCTCTATGGTACGGTTCTTCACAACATCGAGTCTTTCGAAGGACTTAAAGAGCCTGTCCATGTCGCTTTCCTTAATACCAATGCCTGTATCTGCAACCTCAACATACATAAGCACCCTGTCATCTTCGCGTTTTCTTTCACTGACAGTGAGCCTGACTTTTCCTTTCGGAGTATACTTGACGGCATTGGTGAGAAGGTTCAGGATGACCTGACTGATGCGGGCATCATCTCCCTTAAGCTCCGAAGGAAGTCCCGGATCCACCTCGACGTCGAACTCCAGACCCTTGGCCACCGCTCTCTCACGTATGGAATTATCCATGTATGTGATCATGGAGCTCAAGGAGTATCTGACGGGAACGATCTCCATCTTACCGTCTTCTATCTTGGAGAAATCGAGTATGCTGTTAATGAGCTGCAGCAGGTTCTTGCCTGACTTGCGGATATTGCCGGCGTACTCTCTGATCTCCTTCTTGTCGGTCTCCCTCAGTATCATCTCGTTCATTCCCAGGATGGCGTTGATGGGAGTCCTTATCTCATGGGACATATCGGCAAGGAAATTACTCTTGGCCTTATTGGCCTCATCGGCAGATGCCTTCTCAAGTCTCAGCACTTCCGCCTCATATTCCTGCTTCTGCCTGCCGGCGTTCATATCCTCCACCTTCTTGGCATAGGCCTGCTCGTTACGATAGCCAAGATAATAGAAGAATGAGATCAGTGCAAAAATAGAAAGAGAGACGATTATGTTGACCGCAAGCTGTGAGTAGGCTTCCTCGAAAAGATCCGCATTTTTTACAACTATCACAACATACCACTGGTTCATTACATTGTTGCAGAACAGCGTATACTCTTCCTCTCCTATAACATCCTCAACAACATTCTGCCTTGATGTGATGATGGTATCCGTAAGATCACTGCCATAGATCTCAGAAGCATTCTCACCGCAGAGCTCCCTGTCCTTATGGGCTACGATCAGCCCCTCCCCGTTTACTATCATTGCATATCCGTCTCCGGCAAGGGTGACCTGCTCTGTCAGATCCTGGATATGATCGACTATGACATCAAGTGCGACAACATTGGCGGTATCATAGGATCTGTCACCGCTTCCGTTGCCCAGACGCTTACATATGGTGATGACAACGGAATGGGTATGGGCGTCCACATAGGGAGGGATTATGACTATATCCCCGTCACTTTCAAGTGCCTCAATATACCAGTCCCTGGTCCTCGGGTCATATCCTTCGGGAGGGATCCAGCCTGCACCGTCCATATACTCTGCTCTTATGAATCCGTAGAGTCCGGTAAAATTCTCATCGAAATTGTCAAACTGTCTCTGGGTCTGATCGTACAGATATTCCCTGATGCTGTCCTGACTCTCGCCCTTTTCCAGCATAAGATCCACGGTATCAGCGGTAACATTTAATGTCGACTGGGCAATGGTAAGATAATTGTCCAGCTCGGCGGCAAGGTTTTCCACCTTATCCTCTCCGGATTTGTAAATGCTCTGCACTGAGGCGCCGTAGAAAAGTCTGGAGTTATAGATCACGGCAAATACCATCAGTACAAAGGTAACAAGCAGGGTAAATAACAGGTTGAACCTGCTCCTCCTCAGCTTGATGATCCCCTCTTCCTTAAGAGTTCCCTTATGACGTGAAGTGATGCCATAGATGACCAGCAGGATGAGCAGTCCCAGAAGCACGGATATCAGGAACAGCGTTATGGTTATGTAACTGTTGGTATCACCTGACCCGGTTATCTCAGGCATACTCCTCTTCATCCTGATGGCAAGATAATATCCGCCTATGCAGCCGCCGAACACTATCCCGGAAACAAGCACCTGCAGAAGGGCCTGGAACCTGATCTCCGCAGGCGTCTTCTCGGAATAGACAAGCCCGAAGGCTTCATATTCCTTCCTGATGCCCCAGGCAAAGAACAGCTCCGTAAGATACCCGGCGATGGCAAATATGTAATAGGGATTCAGAATATCGCTGTTCCAGTCGAAGCAGGATGCCGTCCACATGACATATTCCGTAAAGACAAAGAACAGCACAAGAGCATGAAAATACGGGAAGGAGGCGCTGCCTTCCTTTTTCTTTTTCCTGTAATAAAATGCAATGGACTGGATACAAAAGCATGCGATGGCGGTTGAAAATCCCACCTGCCAGATATTATTGAAGATCCCGCCATACTGTATGTACAGAATGAACTGGGCTATGTTAAGGGGAATGGGGATCAGTATGACAGGATGGAAAAACCTTACGGAATCATGGTCCCGCATCCTGATGACCGTAAACAGCATGACCAGATATCCCACGTTCCATCCGAAGTATGCAAGGAATTCGGAGACATTGGGCTCCTCCAGCATGACCAGAGTGTAGGTGGTCCAGTAATAGTCGCTCAGGAGATTGGCAAAGAAGAAACCCGCAACAAGGAGCCATCCCTTCTTGGGCTTTTCTATATAGTTATACAGACATCCCAGCATTCCGATAATGGCCGCCAGGGTCATCAGTATATCAGTCACAAAATCCATATTCATCATAAAGATCACCGGTACTTCCTTCAGGATAGCAAAACTATAAAGCACAGTAATTGTATACCAAAATCCGTAATAATGATATATTTCAGCCCTTCTGCCGCCCTGTTCAGTTTTTTAAGCAGTATGTGATAAAATTGTGAACTTGTGCCGTAAAGCACAATTTATGTTAAAATGCACTATGTGTCTTTAGAAACAGGTTGTTAAAAGAGGTATTTTACTGATGTCTATACTGCGTGAAGAAGAAAAAGCAAGATGGAAAGAGATAAAGGATAAACCCTTTAAATATAAGTTCGACTATTTTATGGACTACTACAAATGGCATGTTATCGGCGCTATAGTCGCGATTCTTGTCATCGTAGCCGTCATAAGGACCATAGTAAGCTACAGAGATTATGCTCTGTGCGTGATCATGGTCAATACGGAAGCCATAACTACCGACGAGCTTGCCATAGACTGGGCTTCGGATCTTGAAGAGCTCCTTAATGTGGATACCGGCAAGGAGCAGGTATACATCGATTCATCCATAATGATCGGAAACGGTACGAATCCGAATATAGAATATGCCGCAATGCAGAAGCTGACAGCATATCTCACCTCGGCGACCATCGATGTTTTCATAGCCGATTCCTATGTATTTGAGCAGTATTGCCAGAACAGGAATCTCTACGACCTCAGGGATATATTCACTGAAGAAGAGCTGGAGAGCATGTCGGATATCATCTATTATACCGATGCCGCAACGTACTCTGATTACGATGATGTCACAAATCTGGATGTAGCCGCAGATCAGGCAAAATACGTAATAGATCATCATGATCCCGCATCCATGAAGGATCCGGTGCCCATGGGACTGTTCGTAACAGATACATCAAGACTGGGCAGCACCGAAGCATACTCCACCCTGGAGAACTTCGAGGATTACCAGGGATATCCTTCCGAAGCGATCATAGGCATTACCCGCAACACCACGCATTTCGACTCAGCAGTAGCTGCTATGAAGTACTTCCTGCAGTAGGTTCACGTTCTCTGCTCCGCTCTGCAGTAACGTGATGCATAATATAAATCCATACCGGTGGCTTTCCCATGACATGAAGTGCAGGCTTCATCGTCAGGGAAAGCCTTTTTTTACCATTCACGACATATTCAGAGCATTTAACAACAATTATCTATATAACTTTCTATAGTCTCTCGGAGAATACCCTGTGATATCCCTGAACACCTTGTTGAAGGTGGTGGTGGACTGGAACCCCGCCATAAACGCACAATCCGTTATGGAATGACTCTTGTCAAGAAGAAGGGATGTGGCGCTCTTTACTCTCAGGCTTGCAAGATACGCAGGAAACGTCATCTGCATATACTGCTTGAACAGCTTCGAAAAATAGAATGTGCTCAGTCCCACATACTCTGCCACTTCAGTCTGTGTTATATCATTGGCAAAATTCTCAACAATATAGTTACATGCGGCATGGATATATCTCCATCCGGTCTTGGATGCTTCCTCAAGCTCAGAAAAATCCTTATTCTCGGTCATCACATTTTCACCAAGCTTAAGCAGGATATCATAGATGAGCATCTTGCATCTGGTCTCGGCGAAATGGTCCGTGGAATTATGGATATCCTGGATCTTCTCAATCTTCTCTCTTATGAAGCCTGCCAGCTCCGGCTCCTTAAGGGCCGAGATATGGTGACACTGAAACAGAAATCTGGAGATCGATACAAGATCCAGATTGTTCTCAAGTATCGCTGATGGGAACTGAATAAACAGTGCACTGTTGCGCGGGATCCTTATGGTTCCGTGTATCTGCTGGGGCCACGCCAGAAGTATGTCCCCTGTATTAAGCTCGTAGACCGTGTCATTTATGCGGTACTTGCATCCGTCCTTGAGGGCCACGGTAAACTCTGCGGCGTTATGCCAGTGCAGCGGATAGGTCTCGGGACTCTCCTCGTAATTGACGATTATGGCCGAGGGTGTGTTGAATATAATTGTCTCTTTAGGTTCTTTTTCCATATATTTATGATAGCAAAAATCGGTCAAAACTCAACAAATTTATCATTTTAAACCCCTGTGATACGGATTAGTATAATCCAAAGAAAAATGGAAATAATACATGGATGATCGCACCCTGGTATATGCGGAAAGGAACAAATGAAAAGTCGTGAAATAGATTTTACAAAGGGCAATCCGGCAAGCCTTATACTCTCATTCTACTGGCCTCTGCTTATGACCAGCATGCTTCAGCAGTTCTATAACTTTGCCGATTCATGGATCGTCGGAAAGGGTCTGGGAGATAATGCCCTTGCTGCAGTAGGTAACATGGGATCCCTGTTTTTCCTCGTGGTCGGATTCTCCTTCGGTATAGCCAACGGATTCGGTGTCATGATAGCCCAAAGTTACGGTGCGAGGAACATCGAAGGATTAAGGCACAGACTTGCCGCAGTTATAGAACTGGGTGCCGTCATCTCCGCCGTTTTGTCCGTGCTCAGTGTTCTGTATCTTCCCAAGGCCCTGGTTCTCATGAAGACCGACAGCATCATAATGGCAGACAGCCTGAAGTACGGAACCATCGTATTCGGAGGCCTGTCCACCAATATAATCTACAATCTCTCCGGCGCCGTACTCAGAGCACTCGGTGACAGCAAGACTCCCCTCAAAGCGATCATTGTCTCTTCGATAATGAACATCACTCTCAACGCCGTCTTCATCTTCAATATAGGAATGGGTGTTGAAGGTGTGGCTTACGCCACCATAATCGCACAGGTGGTCTCAGGTCTCATCTGTCTGAACAGACTCAGGAAGATCGATGTTGTAAAGCTTAAAAAGGAACACTTCATCAACGAGAAAAAAGAATACCTTGACCTCCTTAAGAACGGACTTCCCATGGCCTTCATGAATTCCATAACAGCCATAGGCTGCATGGTTGTACAGTTCTTCGTAAACAGCTATGGCGTAGTCTACACTGCAGCATACGCAGCATGCAGCAGATTCCTGAACCTCTTCTTCAATCCCGCATCCACAGCCGGCAATGCAATGTCTGCATATACCAGCCAGAATTACGGAGCCGGGGAATACAAAAGGATACAGGAAGGACTCAGGGTCTGTGTTACAATATCAGTGATATCATATCTGCTCCTCGGTTCGGCTATGGTCTTCTTCCCCGCACAGCTTGCTGGAATACTCCTTACAGGAAGTGAACAGATCAGACTTGCATGCCTCTTCATGCCGAGATGCGGATTAATGATGATATTCGTCAATGTTCTCTTTGTGGTAAGAAGCGGAGTCCAGGGAATGGGAAAACCCATGCTCCCCATGCTCTCAGGTATACTTGAGATGATCCTGAGGATCGCAGTCATCTCAACACTGATGGGCAGGATCGGATTCAGGGCTACGGCATATGCAGAGATTAGCGCATGGGTAGGTGCATTTCTTGTTAACGCATATGCATTCCACCGTTCGCTTACCCCTCTTCTTGCAGGTGACAAGAAAAGGTCTGACAGAAACAGCATCTTAGTTCACAGAAACGGAGGAACCAAAGTACATGGCACATTATGATAATTTCAAGCTCACCGTATTCTGCGTAGCTTCCATTCTCGATAAAATGGATATGGAGACGCTTGAAAAGCAGTATGACTTTATCGAAAAATATGTCGGTATCGATAAGGTCTATCTCGAGCCCTACAGAGGCGGAGTATGGGTTGAGAAGGACAAGATAAGGCAGATCTCGGAGTTCTTCAGGTCAAAGGGCGTGGAGGTATCCGGAGGTCTTACCACGGTGGTTCCCAATCTAAGTGACGAGGATAAAAAGCGTCAGAGGCTCTTTGGAACCTTCTGCTACTCCAATCCCGAGATGAGGGATTATGTGAAGAAGGTATCCGAATACTGTGCAGAGCTTTTTGATGAGATCATTCTTGATGATTTCTATTTTACCAACTGCTCATGCGAGGACTGCATCAGGGCTAAGGGCCAGAGATCCTGGGTTCAGTACAGAAAAGAACTCATGAAGGACGTATCGGAGAACCTGATCGTCGGTCCTGCAAGGAAGATCAATCCGAACATTAAGATGATCATAAAGTATCCCAACTGGCGCGAGTCATATCACGCTACAGGATACAGACCCGATGTACAGAAGGATATATTCGACAAAGTCTATACCGGAACAGAGACCAGGGCAAGTGCATACCAGGATCAGCACCTTCCCACATACTTAAGCTACAGTCTTGTCAGATGGATGGATGCCGCATCGGACGGCAAGAATCAGGGAACCTGGTTCGATACATATCAGTGCTGGCCCATCGATGATTATCTCGAACAGGGATATCTCTCCGCATTTGCAAAGCCTGAAGAGATAACTCTCTTCCAGTGGACGGATCTGTATGAGAACAAGCTTGTAACCCCTCTCGGGCTCCAGCTTACAAGAATAGACAGGATGCTCAGCAAAGCCGGCAATCCCGTAGGTATACCGGCCTATATCCCCTATACTTCCGAAGGTGAGAATCATCTGGAGGATTTCCTGGGAATGCAGGGCTTCGCACTGAGCCCCACTCCCATCTTCCCCGAGAAGGGAACCGTTCTCCTTACCCAGAGTTCTCTGTATGATAAAGAGATAATGAACAGGCTTAAGAACTTCCTTATGGAGGGAGGAACGGCCTACGTGACACCCGGATTCCTTGCCGGAGCACCTGAAGATGAATGGAATGACATAAGCAGCGCATATCTTACAGGAAGAAAGCTCAGTGTCACCAGATATTATAAGACTGACGATCCCGCAGGATATCTCGAGAATATGCCTGTTGTTGAATTCGCCGACATTCAGCACTCCAACAACATGTCATGGTCACTGTTAAACGGCGGCGTCGGCGAATATCATACCACCCTCTTCCTCAAGGATACTTACGGAAAGGGAAGGATGTATCTTATCAACATACCCGAGAATCCTTCAGACCTTGCAAGGATACCTGAATGGGCAATGGATGCGATAAAGCCGGTGTTCAATTACATGGGTATATATGTATCCGCACCGAATGTATCGGTATTCCATTATGACAATGATGTCATGATCCTCTACGCTCATGTTACGGGGCAGGCTCATCCCATTCACGCGAAGATCCATATCCACGGAGAAGATGCGAAGCTCACACAGTATTTTGCTCCCTGGTCGCCGGACGGAGAAAGAGAGATCGAGCTTCAGAAGCTGTCATTCAGATATGACCTTGACAGATATAATGAAATGGTCGGTGAAGTGATCTTAAATCCCGGCGAGTTCTATGAATTCAGGATAACAAGATAATTTTTCTTTTCTTCTCAAAAATCCCCTGCCTCGGCAGGGGATTTTTACATATATCACGGTTTCATGATGACGGAAGCAAGACTTCCGCGGACTCCGCCGGTATACCGGTGTGACCAGTACTTATCGTGCAGGCACATGGTACAGTCGGGGATGATATCGATATTATCTTCCGATAACCCGGATCTTACAAGGCACCTCTTCAGAACGGATTTAAGATCAAGCATGAACTTTCCGTTATCCTTCCTGTCATACAGATCCGCGGGATCTGTACCAAGAAGCTCCCTGAAACTGTCAATGACCTCTTCACCAACTTCAAAACAGCACCTTCCGATAGCAGGTCCGATGCACGCTTTTATGTTCTCACAGGATGCTCCGAGACTTATCATTGCACTTACCGCATTCTTCTCTATATCCTGTACCGTTCCGCGCCATCCGCTGTGCACGGCAGCCACTACCCCCGCCTTCTCATCCGCCATCAGAAGCGGTATGCAGTCTGCGGTAAATATCACAAGAGGAACGCCGGGATCCGCAGTGACATAACCGTCAGCTTTATAGAGCTGATCATATCCGTAAGGCTTCCTTGCATGCTCCTTACCGACTGTCATCACATTGCTTCCGTGAACCTGTTCGCCGCATACGAACTCTTCCGTATCAATGCCGCAGCTTTTCAGGAATCTGCGGTAATTCTCTTTAACATTTGCTTCATCATCTCCCCTGTTCATCCCCAGATTAAGTGAGGAATAAACCCCGGTGCTTACTCCTCCCGATCTTGTGGAGAAGCCGTGGGGATATGTGATGAGACCTGACCTTACTGTATTAGCCTCAGACATTTCATCTGTCTCCTGTATCGTCTTATTGTCGGTCTTCCGTGATCATTTCCTGTGCGTTCATGTCTTAAATATTCACGTCTTCTGTATCTTCAGGCATGGAAGATGATACCTTCAGATCGTTTTTTTCAAGAAGATCAGCAAGTGCTTCGGGACAATCGGCACTTACGTGAACTCCGTCCTCTTCATAGCTTTCTGACAGAACATTTCCTTCGTTGTGGATGCGGTTAAGCAGATCTCCCGAGGTATAGGGAACGGTTACCTCCACTCTTCTGTCATGAGCTCTGAAGATATCCTCCAGCATATCCAGAAGCTCCTCTATCCCGTATCCGTTCTTTGCCGAGATATAGACAGAGCCGCTGCCGGGAACGCTCTTTACAGTCATATCCGGATCTCTGAGATCTGCCTTGTTATATACATATATCCTGGGGATGCCCTCTGTTCCCAGCTCTCTCAATGTATCCTCAGTTATCTTCAGGTGCGACTTGTGGTTAGGGTCTGAGGAATCCATCACTATGAGCAGCACATCCGCATATTTCAGTTCCGAAAGGGTGGACCGGAAGGCCTTGATAAGATCATGGGGAATGTTCTCGATAAAGCCTACGGTATCCGACAGAAGGAAGGGCTTTCTTCCGGGAAGCGCGATCTTTCTGGTAGAGGTATCAAGGGTTGCAAAGAGCATATCCTTCTCGAACACCTTCTTATCCTCCGCTCTTTCGGAAGACATCCT
>CACWJQ010000022.1:33368-48338 GCA_902761225.1 uncultured Lachnospiraceae bacterium
AGTTCCTTCTTCAGTTCGGTGATACGGTGTGAGATCTGACGTCTGTCCAGCTCTATCTGCTTCTCACCTTCGCCCTTATTGGCACGGCTTCCACCGCCTCCGCTCTGACGTCCCAGATGCTGCCACATTCCGGTAAGTCTGGGGAGCATGTACTGCAGATATGCCGATTCCACCTGAAGCCTTGCTTCCCTGGTGCGGGCCCTTCTTGAGAAGATCTCCAGTATCAGATTGGTCCTGTCCCAGACCGGGACACCTGTGACCTTCTGAAGATTCTTCATCTGGGCAGGCGAAAGATTGCCAAGACAGACTATGCACTCCGCATCGTTCACCTTCGCCTCATATGCAAGCTCCTCTGCCTTTCCCGAACCTATCCATGTGGCATTGTCCGGATGCTCAAGGGTCTGTGTCATTGATACGATGACCTCAAGCTCACACGCTTCGCAGAGCGATACCAGCTCCTTCATCGCATGATCGAATTCGTCTTCTCTTTCTGTTGTCCTGAGCCCGACGATTATGACCGGTGTCAGGCTCTCTTCAGATCTCGTCTCCTGAGTGTACATATCTTAACTTATCACCCATTATTTCCTTCATGATCTCATACGCGGGAATGCCGGTACAGTGACATGTATAAAACAGCGTATCATGCCGGGCCAGTTCCTCCGCAGTATCTTTTATCTCCCTTATCTGGTAATCCTTATAATCCGTCTTCTTCATAAGATGAAATCCGCTTATCACCACATCAGGATCCGAACCGTATTTTCTGTTATATTCACCTACTATGTTCAGAATGCCGTTATGTGCACATCCTGACATCAGCACTGTCCTGCCCTTTTCTCTTATTACAAGAAACTGTTCATGTCTGAAATCATCCTGCACGTATGCGCCATTTTCAAGCCTCTTAAGACGGACATTGGTAAAGGGAAGCCTGCCGCACCTGTCCATTACAAACAGAGAGAGTTCATCATCTATCACAAAATCTCCGTCTGTGAATCTTACCTGCGGAAGCTTCGTGATCTCCCTGTCTATGCCGATATACCTGTATCTGTCTGCAGCTCCGCTGTCCGCAGTTTCCCCGTCATCTGCATAATAGCCGTCTGCCGCACTTTTCTGCATATAGATAAGAGCGGTATGGTTAAGTTCTGCAAATGGAATGATCCCTCCGGAGTGATCGTAATGCCCATGACTCAGTATCACGGTATCTACAGCCCTCAGGTCTATCCCGAGAAGTGCCGCATTCTTCAATGTATCCTCTGACGGTCCCAGGTCACAGAGAAGCCTGTGCTTTTCAGTTTCTGCGTAGAAGGACAATCCATGGGCACTTATGCACCCTGCAGCGCCTTCGGTATTTTCAATCAGATTGATGATCTTCATCCTGTAAGATTCTCTTTCCTAATATTGTCCCGCGGTTATAAATCATTTCCGGCCCGCATATAATATAATAGCATATCCATCTCTGTCAGAAGTGAAGAAATGGATATGCCTGATGTACTTAAGAATTTCTATCTGTCTGAAGGATCTCATAAACCCTGTCCATAAGGGGCATATTGTTCACGATGACAAGCGCGATCCTATGCCTGGCACGGCTGAGACCGTGGAACAGGTTCATGATCCTTGCGCTCTCCTTCCCGGAAGCGGATTCGGCATTGCGCAGGAACCTCTTTTCATCATAGTAAAATGAATCATCCAGGAGCATCACTACCTTATCGAATTCCTTGCCCGTAACCGCACCGGATTCGATCCGGGTAAGTGATTCTCCGGGGAAGGCATCCGTCATGTCAGTCCCGGTATCTATACTCTTGTCCCAGATGAACATATAGCCTTCCTTTTCATAATACCTGATGAGATTCATTGCCTCCGAAAGGTCATTGCCATAGGAGACGTTCACATTCGGGTATTCTCTCCGGTATGTTTTGGATGCGGAAAAAAGCATCCTGAGGAATGTAGAAAGCTCGCTGTTTAATCTGATCCTATTGGTCAGCTTAAAGCCGGCAAAGCCCTCCGATGTCTCTATCACAGGTGCGCCTATGCCGATGCGCTCGGCTTCGGAGACACAATCCATGTTGTCATAGGAGATAATGACAGGCGCATTCCACAGCGCGCTGTATCTGCGGATCGCTTCAAATGCCTCTTCCCCCATTCCATGACCTTCATCAATGAATATGGCAGCGTAATTTCTGGTTATTTCCGGGATCTTATTTCTGTCACAGTAGTAAAAGTCAATCCTCTTAAGTCTTTCATTGAGCTGCTCCAGTTCCTTTCTGTGGGAACCGAAATGAAACAGACATACAGCATTTCTGTGTGAAAGCTGCATTGCAATGTCGTATAAGAGGATCGTCTTGCCCGTGCCGGGAATGCCGGTAAATCCCTGAAGCATTTGCCCTTCGGAGATATTCTTTAGTATCTGCTTCTTGATATCCCTTTGCTGGGAAGTAAGGAAGTATTCCTGTCTGAGGAATTTGCCGGGATCAGTGATCGGGGATATAAGATACTTGTCCTCTTTAAACAACTCCTCGATATTTCCCTCGTATATCCCATCCTGACTGTCAAGCAGCAGTCCCAGTTCCTCAAATGTAGAATTCACCAGTCTTCCGCTGTTGGAAAGCCTCACAAGCCTGTCCTGCCCGCTTATGTAGGTATAGTAATAAACGGGTTTGCCCAGGGTCGACAGATAATATCTGTTCTGAATGAGCTGATTCCGTATGGCATCTCCGGAGACATTTCCGCTCTTAAGTTCAATGTTAACAATCTGGTCATCGGCAATACGTATCAGATCGAATTCCTTTCCAAGCTTCTGCATGGTGTAGGAATAAAAGAAGGTAAGAGAACAGGCATCACGACAAACGGGCCTGAGTCTTTCCGAAAAAAGCCTCAGCCCCTCCGTCTCCCACTCGCGGATCTTAATATAATGTCCGCGTCCCGACATCTGCCTTTCGACCTTTGACATAAGAGCGGTATCATTTAATCTTGTAAGCGCATAGATATTTATAGGCTTCATTGATGATTCCCCGGCATCGTTATCTTATGCTTATCCTAATATTGCTTACCCTGATATTGCTTACTCTTGCAGTTTCAGTTCTTTTTCAGGAAATCTATTTACTCAACGGTTAATATTATAGTAAAACAAGTGCAAACAAAGTGCAAAACACAAAAACAAGGGGTTTTATTTTATTCGGGCGAACTTTAAAAATATTTTATGTGATGTGACCTTTTTCTGACAACTGCCGTCATATAAGGCAGAGGGGTACAAAGCCGGCACATCCGGAGACATGAATTGTACCATAAGATGCGGAGGATAATGACTATGAAGAAGATACGCTTAGGAAAGGGATTAAGGCCCTATATCAGCCTTGTGATCGCAGGAATGCTCATGCTTTCGGCATGCGGGGTCACTGCCGATGTGCCGGTGGATGATGAAGATGAACCCGTAGTCCAGTACAGTGAAGAAGAGATCAGGGACAGGATAAAGGATATCGGAAGAGACTACGACGGGCTGGAAGATTCGAATGATCACATTTTTAATCTGTTCGGATCAAATAACAGCCTCAACAGCTATAACGGCGGAATGGTCATGTATGAGGCAGCAGCGGACGTTGAAGCTTCGGTATCATCCGTGGGCATCACACCATCCATCACCATAGACATGGATCAGCCCTGGAATACCGAAGGATACAATCACATTGACGAATCCGGATTTATAAGCACCGGTTCCAACCGTTTCTCAACCTTCGGAGCAGACGTTGATACTGCTACCTATTCCAATTTCAGACGTACAGTATACGAACAGTATGAACTGAATGACGAAGTATATCCATATGGCGGACTCGATCCGTCCGCGGTCAGGATTGAGGAGATGATCAACTATTTTGAATACTCATATCCTGAAGCCGCAAACGGAGAGAAATTCTCAGTATCACAGACCATAGTTCCCTGCCCCTGGAACGAGGACACACTCCTCTACAGAGTCGGAGTGAGAGCCGAGAAGGTGGATATCTCCGGTGGTTCCAATATAGTATTCCTTGTTGATACGTCGGGATCAATGTTCTGGAACAACGGACTTCCTCTTGCACAGAAAGCATTAAAGACTCTTCAGGAGAGCCTTACCGAGAATGATACGGTATCCATAGTGACATATGCGGGAAGTGCCTGTGTTCTTGCAGAAGGTCTTACCGGTGATATGCACAGGGAGATCAAAAAAGCAATAGATGACCTGGAAGCAGGCGGCGGAACAAACGGCGAGGGCGGCATCATCAAGGCATATGAGATCGCTCAGAAGTACTTTATAGAAGGCGGTAACAATCGTGTCATCCTCTGCACGGACGGTGACTTCAATCTCGGTACATCTTCGGAATCAGGACTTATCGATCTCATCGAAGAGAAGAAAGAAACAGGAGTATTCCTCTCCTGTCTGGGATTTGGAACCGGCAATTACAAGGACGACAAGATGGAAGCTCTTGCAGATCACGGCAATGGCAACTATTTCTACATTGACTGCACCGCAGAAGCTGAGAAGGCTCTTAAGAACGAGATCTGGTCAACACTTTATACCGTAGCCAAGGATACCAAGTTTCAGGTTGAGTTCAATCCCGAGACCGTAGCAGGATACAGGATCATTGGATATGAGAACCGTCAGATAGCTGCCGAGGATTTCTCGGACGATTCCAAGGACGGCGGAGAAGTAGGATCCGGTCAGACCGTAACTATCCTCTACGAGATAGTACCGGTTGGTTCTGATTTCGATGTCCCTTCAGTTGAATCAAGATACGGAAATGATGAAGAATCATTCATCACAGGTGCAGACGAGTACTGCGTTCTCAACATCAGATACAAGGAGCCTGACGGCAATACCAGCGAGCTTCGTACATATCCCGTGACCACGGACATGCTGACAGACAAGATGGATTATGACACTTCATGGGCTGCAGGCGTGGCACAGGTGGGAATGCTCTACAGAGGTTCGGAATATGCAGGAACATCCGATTATGACGATATCATTGAAAGACTCTCTGCAGATCCCGCAGTCATGACCGATGACTACAAGGCACAGTTCATCTACATCGTAGAGCTTCTTGATAAGATGGATTAAACGCACAAACAGCTACCACCTTTAAAAGGGAGGTTCCGGTGTATCAATGCCGGAGCCTCCCTTTTTTCACAATATGTTCGTCAGAGCCTGTCTGAAAAAACATGGATACTGTATTAAAACGCATAGATCCTGTCTCAAAACTCAGAATACATCAGGAAGAATATTGTAGATATATTCGTATATATACTGATAACAGTGGGTGCCTTCTGCCCAGGTTCCGTATCTTATGCTGCGATCTTCCCCGGTGTTCCATCCGTCCGCGATCATAGCCTTTATCTGTGCATCAAGCGCGGGGAATGCGATATCCTTATCCCCGGTAAATGCAAATACATTGTAGGACAGATCCGAATAACCCCTGTCAGCGATGTACTTTCTCATGAGTTCGGATGTCTTTTCCGGGAAGGTCGCACCGCCCTTTTCCTCCACGATCCAGCAATCTCCGCTGAGTGGCATGAAGTGCTTGACAAGATCCAGACAGTTGAGCATGATCTCCCAGGTTGTCTCTCCGCCCATGGAGAATCCGCCAAAGGCTCTGTGCTCGCGGTCTGCAATGGTACGATAGCGGGAATCGATAAGGGGAACAAGTTCATTCCTGAATTCATTGTGATAGAACTTCGTCAGGGTTCCGGCTTCCTTAATATCGTGAGTGGTACTCTGCTCTGCACTGTAGTAAAAACTGGGAGTGACGATGATGAGAGGTTCCAGCTCTCCCGCTGCGATCATATGATCTATTATGTGAAGAAGGGACAGCTTTCTGTCCTGACCGTAGATAAACTCTTCCTCGCTTCCGCCGCCTCCGTGCATCAGATACAAAACCTTATATGCTTCAATGCTCTTATCATCATATCCTGCCGGAAGGTAAACAAGCGCACGCTTTTTAACAGGTGATCTGTCTCCGCAGTAGATCACGGAATCGTAAGTAATCTCCTCAAGCCTTCCTCCGCAGGGTATCTCAAGGTAGTATTCTTCAGGCACACGTCTTTCGTAGTTTTTCATTATGTCCTCCCTCTATTCACTGATGTACATCAGTATCTATCTTACATTGTATTCGGGGATCTCCTCAGTTTCCTCAAATGAACTGTAGCCGTCCTTTAATGTATAAGGCAGAGAATCCTTGTTCTTGTATTCCGTATGTATAAAATATACAGAACGGCTCTTGGTAAGAAGCTCCTCCCAGTTTTCGGCAATTGTGATCTCTTTGGATACGGAAAGATCCTCCCGGTGGAGATTGACATCCGCTATCCACTTTCCACCTGCAAATCCGCGCCAGTAATATCCGGGAAGATTACAGCCTATATAATCCTCAAGGATTGAGAAAAAGCAGATCTTGTCACCCTCTGCCCATTCATATGTCCTCTTGTTGGGAGCAAGAGCATCGTCACCCATGCAAAAACTGTCTCTGGTCAAAGCAATCTTTTTAAAAGCCATTCTTATTTTCTCCGTTCCTGTACCTGTCCTATCCCTGAATGCTGTTCATTCTGGCATATGTTCCGCCAAGTGCTGTAAGTTCATCATGCGTTCCGCTTTCGATGATATGTCCGTTCTCGATAACCAGTATTTTATCCGCATTTCTTATTGTGGACAATCTGTGTGCGATGGCTATTATGGTTTTTTTACCTGAGATATTGTTGATAGCCTCCTGGATCTGCTTCTCCGTCTCGACATCCACCGATGCAGTAGCTTCATCAAGTACTATTATCGGAGACCTTCTTAGTATCGCACGTGATATCGCAACTCTCTGTTTCTGACCTCCGGAGAGCCTTAATCCTCTTTCACCCACAAGGGTCTGATATCCGTCAGGCATGTTCATTATGTCCTTGTGGATATTGGCGGCCTTCGCTGCTTCCATTATCTCATCGATGCCCGCTTCGGGAACCGCATATCCGATATTTTCCGCAATGGTTCCGTTGAAGAGAAATGTATCCTGCAGCACCGGAGATATATTCTGACGGAGGCTTTCTATGGTGACATCATTTATATCATGTCCGTCCACCAGTATTTTACCGGATGTAGGTTCATAGAATCTGGATATGAGCTTGGTCATGGTGGTCTTGCCGACGCCCGTGGGTCCCACAAGCGCAAGCATCTTACCGGGTTCGCACTTAAAGGAGATATCATCCAGGATGACTCCTCCGGTCTCATATGAAAAGCTGACATGGTCGAATTCTATGCTGCCCTTCACATCCTTTAGCTCCACGGCATCTTCCCTGTCTGTGATCTCACAGGGAGCATCCAGAACAGTCATGACACGCTCTGCTCCTGCCATGGACTGCTGCATATTTTCAAGAAGATTGGCAAGCCCCGTTATGGGTGCATAGAAAAGCCCCAGGTACAGAAGAAACGCAACCACATCCTCAACCTTAAGCCCTTCCTTCCACGCAAGATATCCTCCGAACGCAACCACAAGTATTGTTCCAATGGACGAGATGAACTCCACCGTCGGGTGAAATATGGCGCTTATCTTAAGGGCCTTCAGCATGGCTCTGATATGCTCGAAATTCTTCTCGTTAACCTGACCGGTCTCATACTCTTCCCTGCCGAAGGACTGTATCTCCTGAAGACCCGACAGATTGTCCTGAAGCTTTCCGCTGAGCTCACCCATTTTGGCCTGGGATGCCTTGAAAAATGGTCTTACCTTTTTGGAAAAAATGATCCCTGATAAAAAGATAAGCGGGATCGGTGCGCAGGTGATCAGCGCAAGCTTGGGATTGATGGTAAGAAGAACAATGAGAACTCCCAGGAATGTCACGATATTGGTTATGGTCTCGGGGATCATATGCGCATAGAGAAGTTCAAAATCCCTTGTATCGTTGACTATGCGGCTCATCAGATCACCGGTCTGCTTGTCATGGAAGTATCCGATGTGCATTCTTTCAAGCTTATCATAGGTACGGGTTCTCAGGTCACCGACGAGGTACCACGCCGCCTTGTGGGCAAGGTAATTGTTAAGGAACCGAAAGGCTACTCTTGCCAGATACAGCACCACGAGTATAAGCGTAAGATTCCATACCCTCTTCATCCCGGCATCATCAACTCCTTCGCTGACGATACCTGTCATAGCCGATAAAACCTTGGGTGCGGCAAGGTTTATAACAGTCAGTATAAGTGTGGACAATATCGCGATGGCATATAAGCCTCTGTACCTTATGGCTTCTTTACTCAGTTTCAGCAGTAATTTCATAAACCTTCTTAACCCTTCTCTTTACGGGTGTTAAAGTCCCGTGATATGTCAGTTATGCGGACCTATGATCTTCTCCATCCATATCATGTTGTACCATCTGCCGAACTTATGTCCGCATTTATGGAATGTGCCCACTTTGGTATATCCCATATGTTCATGGAAATGCTCACTGTTTCTGGTAAGGGTCTCATCCTCTTCTACGGGATCTCCTATGCATGCATACAGGTTGATGATCCCCATATCCTTCAGGCGCCTTTCCAGTTCCTCATAAAGAGCCCTCCCGTATTCCTTTCCATGGGCGTCTTTATCCAGATATATGGTAACCTCTGCAGATCTTGAATATGCGGCTCTTTCGTGGAATGCTCCCGCATATGAATAACCCATGATACGCCCGTCTTCTTCGAGCACCAGATAGGGGTACTTGGCGCTGATATGGAATATCCTGTCAGTGAACTCCTCAAGTGTCGGAACATCTATTTCAAAGGTTATCGCCGTATTTTCAACATAATATGAATAGATCTCAAGCAGTCTTGCGGCGTCTTCCTTTTTTACATTTCTAATGATCATAACATTGCCTCATGCATCAGTTTTTTCATGGTCAGGAGCAAAGCAGCCGTTTACCGGAAATATATTGTATCTGTAAATTCAAGGAAATACGGAAGCGGTACAAACTGGTCAAGATACACCTGTTCGGGGCCGTTTGCATATGTTGTTCCCCAGATAAATCCAAGGAAATTGCCGTATCTGTCAAAGCAGGGTGAGCCGCTGCAGCTTCCGACTGCATTCTTCAGTTCACCCACAACCATATGTGACAAAGCAGGTATGCTGTTCTCCTCATCGTAATGATATGCGGTATTTTCAAAGCAATCCGTAAACAGCACGGTGTTTTCCATGACGATATCCTTCTGGCATCTTCTCCAGGACTGTGTGTTCATCAGGAACATATCACCGGGCTCAAGAGCATCAAAAGCCTCAGGCGAGATGTGGACCTGCCTGAAGCAGAGAAGCTCATCAATGTCAAAATACGATATGGGAACTGCGAACATCTGCTGGTCCCACTGAAGATATCCGTTCTCAACAGCATCATGCTCGGGGTGGAACTTCAGATATCTGATATCCTCCTTGAGGATCTCCGTCATATTGTCATAGCAGTCGTAGATACATAATGTATCCGAGCTGTCAACGGGACAGTGCTTATTGGTGAAGAAATACAGATAACCCGATGTCACCTTATACAGAAAGCAGCTGCAGGCACCCTCGTCATATGCCGCACCGAAGGAGGTGTGACTTGTGAGCCTTGAGAGTGCATCGAAATCCCCGGCAAGCTCCTCATCCAGGACATCACAGACAAAATAGCCATGAGCTATCAGAAAATCCATCACAGGTCCGTCGATAAAGAATCCATAATCATTATGTTCATAGTCACCCACGGAAACAGTTATAGTCTGCTCTGCAGTATTCCCGTGATCATCCGAAACGCTGTAGGTGACTTCATACGCCCCTTCCGTATCCGGATCAAAGCCTCCATCACTTACGATAACGATCCTGCCTGTGATATCATCACCCTCCGAATCCTCGGCATATACAAGATCGTAAAGTGACAATCCGGTCCCGGTTTTGTATTTCCTGTCATTAAGAAACAGGAAATGAGGCGGCTCTTCAGTTTCCTGTAAAGCAGGCTCAGGAGTCTCCTCAGCAGGCGCTTCCGAGCTTACATCCGGGGAAGCGCTGTCAGCAGAAGATTCACCGGCAAAAACACCGGAAACCGCATACAGCGTGATTCCCAGAATGATGACAGATATTAGAAGTATTGAAAGAACTATCCTGATATTTTTCACGTAAATACGATCCTGTTCCCGGAAAAACATTCCATGCCACTGCTCATTATTTACGCCGGCATTGATATGTCATACCAGTCATCGATACCGGATACGACCCATTCAAGGCCTCTTCTTCTCTCGATAACTATGGAGGGATTTAATGAACCTGTCATGCTCTCCGGGTGAACCTTGGCATCATTGACGGCCCAATTGTATCTGTAGTAAAGATCCAGCATATCAAGTATCTCCTCAATAGATCTCATCCTGCATTTCCAGACAAGGTCATCGACACTTCCAAGACCGGACACCAGATCTATCGCCTTCTGACAGTCACATACGTTCACGGCATCGCTCACATCGTCTATAAGTCCAAGGCACCATAAAAGCGACCAGTACGCTTCATATGCCCAGTCAAGATCAATCGCATCCTGCATGGAATATGTACCATCAACAATAAGCCTTTCCTTGGAATTCAGACAGCTCATCAGACCGAATTTCTCCAGCAGCGGAACAAAATAATCCCGTCCTTCTTCGTAATTGCCGTTGCCGATATCACATGCTATCTGGATAACGAAAAAGCTTGTAAGTGCTCTCCTGCAGATATTATCAACATTCCTGAGACTTACGGCAGAATCCTCCCAGCGCGTCATAAGCCTCGTCGGAACAGCGATCCCAAGATCCGCGAGCCTCTGGTTATTCTTCTCACGGCGTGCCTTCTGCAAAGCCGTCTCAGGCAGTTCATTGCTCAACAGACAGGGATGATTGTTCTTCATGTAATTCACCGTCTGTTCGAACATCTCGGCATTGATGTTCACCATCATGAACTTGGCATTCTGAGCCGCAAAATAATAAGTCCTGTCACCGGAAAAATCCAGACGCACAAGCGCCTCAAGCTGTCCCTCTTCTGTAGTAAACATATAGCCTGCTGTAGCACCAAGGCTCCCGAAATCCTCAGGAGTGATGAGCTTCTGCTCGAGCAGGATTGAGATAGCAGTATTGAAGATCCTTTCCTTAAGAGGGCCGTTATGGATCTGGTTCTGTTCCATGGTCACTATACCTCCATATTCTGTCTGTACATAATGCCTGTTTTACCCACCACTCTATACTACCATATCTTAAGTGAACAAGGGGACGGTTCTTTCGTTCACCTCCCTCTCCACCAAATTAAAACGGGCCTCAGGGATCACCCTGGGCCCGCTCCTGTTAAATATCCAATTTTTTATCCAGAATATTTCTGGAGATCCTGTACATTATCACCGCTGTGACACCGTAGAACAGTATGTTCACCAGCGGCCAGTCGACAACAGTCACAAAAACCGTGTCCGGTCCAAAGATGTCATAGCCTTTACCTGTCATAAAAAATCTTTCTCCGCACATAATCTCTATCCTGTTAAACAGATCCACGATAAGGACATGAATATAGTACATGACAATCCCGGTCAGAAATATGACGCCTTTCTTTTGAAGGATGCTGTATTTCCCGCAGATACGATATTAAGGGCGATAACGGCAAAGGCAATGATGAGAATGATAATGGTCATAACAGTTTTAAGACCGGGGGCAGAAAGACTGTTCATTTCGTAGGTTTCAATCAGATCGCCGTAAACATTTCCGACTCCCCAGCGTTCATCTCTTCTTGCGGTCACAGCATCGGAAATACCAAGCCCCACAAAAAATATGACGATCATAATTCCGGTCCACATAAATGCACATTTCAGATTCGTCTGAAGATGAACATGATTCTTTACGGGAAACGAAAAGCTTACAAGTCCTTCATCGGTAAAAAGAATGTTGTAATATCTTTTTACCATCATAATTGCGGCACATACTATAAATAATGCGTTGATGATCGTAAGTACGGTTTTCATGATGAATGCCCTGTCTGTAGATGCACCGTTTGATATTGCGGAGCAGATTACGGAAATAGCGGAATATATGGCGACAAAACCCGTTATGAAGAGCATCATCTTTCTGATATCTTTATTTTCCAGCTTATATAATCTTCTGTTCATCTGAATTCCTCCATATACGCATCCGCAAGGGATTTTCCGGTCTCGCTGCGGATCTCGTCAACGGATCTGTGGAAAAGGATCTTCCCCTCTTTTATAAAGACAGCCTCATCAAGTATCTGCTCTACATCTCCTATCTGATGTGTCGAGATCAGAAGTGATGAGTCTTCCGGAACACAACCCAGCATGATCCTGATGATATTCTCCCTGGCCACAGGATCGACACCGTTAAACGGTTCATCCAAAACAAAAAGTTTTGCTTTTCTGGACATGGTGAGAACTATCAGAAGCTTCTCTGCATTTCCCTTTGAAAGCTTCCCCACATAATCGGTAACATCCAGCTTCAGTTCTTGAAGTTTTTCTGCCGCGGTCTTTTTATCGAAGTCATCATACATAAGTTCGTACATATCGAGGAGATCGCTTATCCTGCTTTCCTTCCTGAAAGGGACTCTGTCGGGAGAATAAGACAATACAGCCTTTGTTTTCTCACCAACCTCTTCACCGCAGATCCTGATGCATTTATCTACATCACAGAGCATTCCGGTGACAAGCTTGATAAATGTGGTCTTGCCGCTTCCGTTGGGGCCGAACATTCCCACTATCTTCCCGGATTCCAGGTTCAGGCTTACTTTGTTAAGGGCTTTCTTTTTACCGTAAGTATATGTAAGATCCTTGCATTCAAGTAATGTGCTCATTTTACCTCCTCACAAAAGCCTGATGGCTTCCTCTCTGTCTATTCCCAATTCCTCCATCCTTGTCAGAAATTCCGCAGCAGTTTTCTTTGCAAGTTCCTTCCTCGTCTTATCGATCAGTTTCCTGTCTTCGGTAACAAATCTTCCGCTTGTGCGCTGCGTATGAACAAGTCCCAGATTCTCCAGTTCACCGAAAGCCTTCTGCATGGTATTGGGATTCACGGCCGCTTCAACAGCCAGTTCCCTAACGGCAGGAAGCTTATCTCCTGGAGCGTATTTTCCCGATACGATATCCGATTCGATCTTCTCTACGATCTGTATGAAGATCGGCTTGTCAGAGTCCAGATTCCAGGCCATTTAACCACCTCCTCCAATAACTCCATAAAAAAATATTGTACTACTTGCGTAGTACAATAACACAGTTTTGAGTTCATGTAAATAGGTGACTTTTTTGACCGTATTTTTTACTGCATCTATTGCCTTGCTCTAAAAACCCATTTTTGACCTTTCATCTGAAGGATGATAAACTTTGCCCCTTTTTTCATGTGCTCGCATATGTGAAGGTCATTTAGTTTATAATCTCCTTCATTCATATGAAGCCAGATATATGAATATTTTCCTGAAAGCTTCATACTGCTTCCTGAATAGGTTACTTCCTCAGCTTCCAGCTGATCGATCATTTTGGGTATATTCTTAAATCCCTTAAGGATTCCTGTTTTGATCCCGAAGATCATACACATGGCGACGAGAAACATGAATATCCCTATTAAAGCTCCCTGGGCATAAGAGCTGAAATATATCCCAAAATAATAATCGTCCTCAAACACCGTTCCAAGTACATATCCGAAGAACACGCCAGTTGCAATGGCTATCAGGAAGTACGGAACAGGCCTCCTGTACACAGAAGGAAGATTCTCCTTATCGTGACAGTAGTTCAAAATATACTCTTTTTCATTCTCTGTAAGATACCTGTACGTATTTTTCACAAAATCTCTCTTCCTATAGACTCGCCCCAATCAAAATCACAAACTGTTATTTCACCGTTATACTCTGACAGCCTTTCTTCAAAAGTTTTATGAACAAATTGCTTTCCAGAAACCAGGTTGTCGCTTTCTATATTCAATTCATTTCTCATGAACGTCTCTCCTTAGATGTATATATGGTATATCCGCATTAGGTCTTGTACGGTCATTATATGTATCTTTAATCAAACATCCGAATCATGCAACTTCTCGTGAGTATTATACATCAACATTGGAATATGCTTCTTTTTTTTTTTCGATGAAGACGCTCCACCTGATTATCAGATGGGATAGATATATCTATGTGTTATGCTGCCTTTTTGTTACATAAGAGTGGCCTTATCAATGATTCGGGAGGGAATAATGGGAAACGTGTACGGATATGTCAGAGTGTCTACAAAAGATCAGAATGAGATCAGACAGATTATTGCTATGCAGGAAATGAATGTACCAGGATGCAATATTTATACGGATAAATCTTCCGGGAAAGACTTCAACAGACCGGAATACAAAACGCTGCTTCGAAGGCTCAAGCCGGATGACCTCATCTTTGTGAAGAGTATAGACAGGCTCGGCAGAGATTACAGGGATGTTATGGAGCAGTGGAGAATAATAACCAAGGTAAAGAAAGCTGATATCGCCGTGATCGATATGCCTGTTTTGGATACAAGGATCGGTAAGGACCTGATGGGAACATTTCTGTCGGACATAGTTCTGACGGTATTGTCCTATGTTGCGGAAAATGAGCGTGACAATATCCGCCGTAGGCAGGCTGAAGGAATAGCGGCAGCCAGAGCAAGAGGGGTGAGATTTGGAAGACGTCCGATGCCGGTTCCCGATGAGTTTGCCGGCGTATATACGGAGTGGTCAGCCGGGAAGATAACCCTAAAGGATGCAGCTAAGAGATGCGGGATGGCCAGATCGACCTTTTATGACAAGGCACGCCGGCACAAAGAGAATATGTCCGTGAAATGAAAAAAATCCGAAAAAGTGTACTTTTTCGGATTTGCGCTTTTAACTGGCCCTACTATAAAGAGTAGCACTACAGCGAGGATTTCACAATATAAACATAGTCCGTTATTATCTCGGTTTCGATTGAAAGTGCCGTTTGAAAAAGTACACTATTTCAAACAGCAAAATCGATTATTTATCTAATCTGAAGG
>CACWJQ010000022.1:48353-55309 GCA_902761225.1 uncultured Lachnospiraceae bacterium
AGTTGATTAAAATTTTTTCTTCAATAGTCCATATCATTAGTTTTATAGGAATGATCGTTTACAGCATTGTTCTTTTAAGATTCGTCCCGTGGATAATGATATTAACAATCATATTGAGTAGTGTCATTCTGTTTTTTACATTCATTATGATTTGGGGGTTTGCAGATTTAATAAACAATACGTCCTATATAGCGCATAGTATGGGAAAACCAGGCAGTCAGATAAAAACCCATAAAGGCATTGCGGATAAATTGCTTTCAGATGGAGTTATCACCCAGGAAGAGTATGACGAAATGAAGAAGGAGAAAAATATATGATTTTATTAGGCTATATTTTCATAATCGTGGCAGTGGGCGCACCTTTTCTAACGGCAGGCATTATTAAAAATGACAGTGCAAAATGTAAAACAATAAAAACAATTACATTGATCACGTCGGCTATTATGGCTGTGATTACGATGGTCATTTCAGTTTTAGCTATTATAGGGGCATTTAAACAAAACAAATTATTTTCAAGTGTATTTATTATATTGTCTTTGGGAGTTGCAGTATTCTTGGTTGGTCTTTTTCTGAAAAAGTCAATTATTATAAATATCGCTTATATAATTATTTTGGTTTCATTCTTGTTTAGTATAATAGTTGACTTGTCGGGTAATAATATATTTTTTCAAAATGGAATGATCACGTTAGCAAACACCGTGATTTTGGATATAATTCAATTGACTGCTTGGACAATTATGCTGGTTTGGTCTTTGACGCGAAACACTAAACATGTATTAGTCTTAAGTATTACTGTAAGTGTTCTTATTTCGTTAGTGTTGATATTAATAGCATTTATATCCATAAGAACTCTTTGCACCCAGCCTATATTATTAGCAGCTTTATTATCCAATATTGGGAAAATAAAGGAATATGAAAAATACACAGCATTAAAAAATCAATTGAAAGAATTAAACAGAGAATTAGAAGCTGGAAGAATAACAGATAGCGAATATAAATCAAAGAGAATGATCCTACTGAAAGACGCTCAAAAGAGTTTTTGATGATCCATCACAATTGGAAGTAAAAGACCGGATCAATAAGTTTATAGTTCGATAGGAACCCCTTTGGTGCATATGCCAAAGGGGTTCTATGCTTTGTTTTTATAATTTGTCATCCATATAAATGTGGGAGTAACCCTGCACTTTAATTACACGCCTCCAAGTCTTTCACGTAACTTGGCAGTTACCTCACCGATGTTTTTGGAGTTTATCGGAGCATTGGCTCTTGTGATTTTCTTTTCAGACCGCATCAAAAAGGTCGCCCTCATAAATATTGTACTTTACGAATTCATCGATGCAATTTTTCTTATCATGATTGAACAATACAGAATCACCGACGTAATATGGCTTCTGAAGCTTGGTGTGACGAAGTTCATCATATTTGTCGCAAAGTGGAATGCTGTTCTTCTTGCTGAGATAATCCGCTGTTGCCAGCAGATATAATGCTTTCAGGTAATCTTCATGTCTGGCATATGCTGATATCTCATCGTTTTCTATGATCTCAAGGATCACTTCCATTTCGCCGTTTTTGATCTTGTGATGCAGATTGTTTCTGAAAGTCTGAAAATCCTCTTTCTTATATACGATCTCATCGGGACGATACCCAAGATAGCTCGCAAGTCTGGCCACAGTACTGTATGTACATGTTTCAATATCTATCTGTTCCTTTATGATAGGATACAGAGTCGCATAGGGAATACCGCTCTCGATGGAGCAGGTTCGGATGCTTATATTTCGTTTTTTCAATTCCTTTTCAAAATTCATATTCTTAACTCCTTATCAATATATTATCGGTTCACCGATAATTATGCAAGAAGAACATTAAGCCTGTGATATATCACAAAGTTATGCTAATTTGAAAGTATTAATCCTGAAATAAATTCTGAAATTTTGAAAACCCGATACGAAGATCACATATGATATATACACAAAAAAAGTTGCCCGTGACATCATATAGCCACAGGCAACTTTCTATAATCAAGAAATAGGTTTCTTTATCAGATTTCCGATATAATTTTATCAAATAATTCCTGAATCTCTTTTTCCTCTGATTTATCTCCTATCACACGCAGTGTATAGAAGACATTGTCTCTTACCCAGTAGGCTGTAGGATCATAATAATTTCCATTGTAATAACCAAGATTATTCTGTCCGTCAGTAATCACTACTAGCACAGGTATACCTGATTCCGAAAAAACAGTTTTGTGATCATACTTTGCAGTTCCACTGTATGTACTGCCTATAGCGTATATATCATCCCTTGATGAAACCACTGCCATTAATGTAATTCGAATTCCATCGCTATTATAACCGGATGTGATAGTTATATCATTAAGATCACGGCCATTTATCTGCGAAGAGGCATTTGCAGTTACCTGAACATGAGATATTTCAGGAACATCCATTCCAAAGTATCCGACCTTATCGAGCCAGTCAACTCCTTCAATAGGATTATATATCGTCAGCCCGATTGTCTCTTCACATTCAGTCCAGGTTGCACAGTCAAAAGATATCATACCAGGGATACTGCTTGAAAGCATGCGCTGTTCAGAGGTCATATTATCCCATCTGTTCCATTCCTGTTCGATCATGTCAGAAAGAGATTCCGATATAACAGAAAAATCTGTAGCCGGAAGATCTGCTTCAACCCTGTAAAAAGACTCTTCTTCATCGGTTTTTTCTTCTACAAATCGAACCTCGGAAAATTCCTGTGATTCATCCCCGTTAGTATGCTCATACATGCCTGGAGGGCCATATTCACCAGTTGCGGGTGTATTTACACAATTGGTAAGACATATCATCGCACCTGCAGCTGTCAACATCGATGCAAATGTAAGTTTACTGTGTTTTTTCATATATTGTCCTGCTCCATCCAATTATGACTGTTTCATTTTTCTTTTGGTAGCACTAAAGGCCAAAATATATTTCAAATGATATATCAGGATCTCTATATTTAACTTCACCATAGTCAGATCCAATTAGAAATGTAGAATAATCTAAATACTCATATAGTTTCTTCTCATATTCTTCTAACTTCTTTTCATCAATAGCATTACCTTTGACACCAAATATGCTCATTTGATCGATCACAATCTCATCACCTTCACCATTTAAATAAAAAAGTTTGAAGCATTTACGATATGTATTTACTGTATCCGTGCTTTTTATTTTCAAGAAGCTATATACCCCATCTTCCTCATATATATAATACATCTGCGTTACATTATTTTGAGGTTTTATATCATCACACCATAATACTGTTTTATCATCAGCATCAATTAGTCTGATTTCCTTTAAACTACAACCATTACTACTCATTTCCGGTTTAATATATATATTTTCACTATCTCCGTGAGTAATATCAAAAGTCATGCAGCTAACACCATGAACTCTACGATTGTAATCATCCCAGATCGTATAATTATCCACTATGATATTTTCAAGTTCTGGCCATATTTCTCTCCAGTTTATCCCCTCTTCCCGGGCACATATCTGCGTTCCATAATCTGTATCAATTCTTCTGATCCCATCGAATACAGTGTAAGTATTAAAATCTCTCCATACCCCAGTGTCTATTATTGATTTACCAAAACTGATCCTCAAGACATATAATCCATCATAGTCTGGATCTGACAGATTATCTGTTGAATAGTTTCTTATTGAAAAAGGTGAATCCATGGCATATCCATAGTCTATCCAGAATGAAACCATGATCTTATCCCGTGAATCAATTATATTTTGATTGAACAGATCAACAATTCCCTTTAAGTCCCCTGTTTCATTTCCTTTAACCTCATAACTATAGTTAACGACACCATTGTCATATTTATTACTTCCAATGTACTTAAACTGATCACCATATTTTTCGTAAACAATCTCAGTAAGAGGATCATCAGGATTAACCTCTTTCGGTCCACGAAATGGATTAAAAAAATACAGCGCTGCAATAAACAGCCCTATCGAGCCAACGATCCCTAACAGAACAAGCATGATTCGATCTAAGATAATACCAAATATTATTTTTTTAATAATAGACTTCTTATCTTTATTCATTATTCGGAACAACCTCTATCCCATCTAAATCAGGCCATACCTCGTACCAATCTATTCCCTGTTCCTTGGATTTTTCATTCATCCGACTATCTACCCGGAAGTATTTGATGCCTTATGCACCTGTAAATACAAAAGGTTTACGTGCATCCGCTAAAGTAAGATCCTTCCAATTATCATGTGATTTTAAAACTATTCTCTCTTTCGGAAATCTGATCTTGAGTCATATACATGACCCCAACATCACCGGCCCTGTTTCCGTCATGATATTCTATATCTGATACATTAAAGTATTCTTGATTTGCTTTTTCAGTATTCAAATATACATTATTTTTCTCGGAGATGATCTGCTTTGCCAGATCAGTTTCTTCCTTTGTGAAGATCACAGAATAAGAACGAATGAACTGTGATCCAAATACTTCCGCAAGCCATTTTTTATCCAAGGAATCATAGTTTTCATCCTCAAACCACTGGATATCGATCATCCCGTCTTCTCGTCTGAGCAGTTCATAGAATATGTCGGAGTGCAATTCCAAAAAGCCAAACATCGTCGAATAGTCAATATGGCCTTCTTCTCCGAAGTATGTCAGCATCTGGGTCAGATACGGACTTTCGAACAATAAAGTTGCAAGTTCATCGGACGGCATCGAAAAAAGAAGATCAAGTGGCGGATTATTCACATCAAATGTTTCTTCCATACCATGCTTTCCCCATTCAGGACCGCCCATATAGATGGGATAATAACGGGTTTCATACCATGATATAGATGGGATAATAACGGGTTTCATACCATGAATTTTTTAATGAATCGTCATTTGAGGAAAGTTCCTGTGCTTCGTCGTGGAATACAATCTCAACATTCTGGTTCCCATCAAGCTTTTCTATATACTGAACTATAGAATCTTTTTCCGTGTCAGAAAAAGCATATTCACCGGAATGAATCTCAATCTTTGCTATAGTCCCATCCTCTGCCATCTCAATATCGGAATAAGCAGATGAACATCCGGTACTATGAACGATCACTTCAGCAATACACTCTTGAAGGTAGTTTAAATATTTTTCATCTGAATCGATATTCTCTGTAGAAAGAGCAACTCTAATACCTTCTTCAGAATCTGATACATTACGTCCGCATCCCGAAGTAGTAAGCATAAAAAGCGTTATCAGAACAGACATGCCTCGGTATATTTTTCTCATATCATTACCTCTTACAAAGCATCACATAAAAACATTGTAAATACAAATCTGTTTAACTTCTTTTTTTCGCACTATTTATACACGTGACAATAAATCCTGTTGCCAAAAAGGTAAAGAGGCAGATACAGATAACATAATAAACACCAATCAGTCCGTAATTGAAGTATGATCCATCTCGGAAAAAGACTATCAGCAAAATGACATTGCTAATTGTAGTTGCGGCAAAGGCACCACTCAAGCAATTCAGATAACCGGTCTTTGTTCTGTTGATCTTAATGCTGAGCATTATAAGTGCATACAAAAAGAGTGAAATAAGTGAGCATATCAATACAATGATACCACCCGTGACATTATTCACAAATTTCAGAACAGTAATCAAAGATAAACCCCATGCGATGCATCCCGCAAAGGTAATAATGATAATCCGCCTGATCAAGTTCTTTTCATTTATACTATTGTAGTCTGCAACCTGAAGCACGGTTTCCTTCAGTTCATCGTTCACCTTCTCACTTTTCCTTTCTCCATTTAGAATCTCACGAAGGTCAATTTTATAAAAGTCAGAAAGTTCTATCAGAACATCGATATCCGGCATATTATTGCCTGTCTCCCAACGCGAAACAGTTCTTTGGGCTACACCGAACATTTCAGCAAGTTGTTCCTGTGTGAGACCTTTCTCTTTACGAAGACTCTGCAAAAATCTGCCTACTTTTATAAGATCCATAATAGCTGGTCTCCTTTCCGACTTCAGCATGGAGTCAATCGTTAGAGAATAACAGGACATAAAGTGAGTAAAGTACTGTAATCGCTATGGAATAACAGTACATAAAGTGAGTTATACCTCTAAAACACAGAGAATCATGTGAAGGCAAAGTAATATCACGTGTTATTGCTTTCAATATGGCTTCACAAAACAATACAGCCTCTTGGATGACGGATCAAATAATATGATCAGATCCTTGTTCTTCTTTTCAACTTTACTTACATACATTTCAACACTCAGGTCAGGATATGTTGAAATCTCATAACTATAATAATTTAATATGTCTTCACATATATCATCATATTCATTTTTATACTTAAACAATTTAAGATTAATCTCTTCATTTTTTGTAATCTCAAATATCGTAAAGCGTCGATCATATCCATCAAAAGATGTTTCTTTATGATCTTCTACAAGAGATAACGAATCCGGAAGATCTATCTGCCAGATCATTTCATATTCTTCTCTGACTGAATATGGTTGAATCTTTATAAATATAATGATTCCTAATACAACAACAGGAATCACGATTATCAGCAACCGTAGAAAAACTATTATTTTGTCTTTGGAATCAAGTTGTTTCATATCTGCTTATAGAACTACACTTTGTTATTATCAAACAATGATGCCCCCAAGGAACAAAACTGAACCCAACGGGAAATGGAATTTCTGCAACAACTTGTTGCAGTTTTTGATCAAATGGTTTCTCTTGTATTTCTGCAGCAACCTGTTTCAAAAAAAGAATAAATCTTGAAACGCTGATGAATACTACGTTTCAAGGCTTAATAAAGGCTCGGGGTGACAGGATTCGAACCAATTATGGTTTTCGGAAACCTGATAAAATCAACACTTTGGAAGAGACTCTACAAAAAAAGACACGATAAAGACACGATTTTTATCATGAAAACG
>CACWJQ010000023.1 GCA_902761225.1 uncultured Lachnospiraceae bacterium
CCATGACAGTCTTATGCATGGTGTACTGGGGAGACCAGATATACTCGGGTCTTGCCAGCCTGTTCATATATTTCTCGGGGATGGAACCTACCCACTCGCCTCCGTTAAGCTCCTGACATCTTGCCAGCTCGGAAACGATAAAGTCCAGCTTCACCTTAAGATCGTTATCCCCGTCTGTTGCAACAAACGCTGCAGCGGCAGAAAGCCAGTGACCGAGGAAGTGCCCTCTGAGCTGACATACGGGAGTTTCCCAGCCCCAGTGCAGGTTTGCCTTTGCAGGATCCGGGACCATCTGAAGACCAGGCATGATGATCCCCGCTTCTATATAGAAATTCTGAAGAAGACACTGAGAATCGAGTTCAAGGAGATAACGCTTATCAACGTTCATCCTGTCCCTGAAGACTCCTCCTGTTACCTTGACGTCTGATTTACTGAGTGGTTTTAACATATTTTTTCCTCCGGATATTCATTTAGTGACCCGGTTCCCCCTTCGGCCACGCGCTGTTTCGATTATACCAAAGAAAGCTCCCCAAATGATATAGAAGACTTGACTATTTCCGCTTTTTACTTGACCATTTGTGCTCAATTGACTTTTTTCTTCGATTTTGCTATCTTTGACGTTGGTAAAAGGGAGTAGTTAGCACGCCGCAGGGTGTGTAACATGGTCCGTCAGTACGGGATTGTCCCCGGGCGTGTTGTTTGGTCAGCGCAGAGATCACTGATCATCAGTAGCGAGACTTTTACTGCTATTTGTGCAGTAAGGGTCTTTTTTATTTGTCTTTAACATAGGGAAAAAACATGAAAATATTCGCAATAGTACTCTTCGTAGCAATGTATGTCGGTCTTATCGTGTTCCCGAAAAAAAGAGCCATCATCGCTCTCTGCGTGGCGGCAGTTTACATAGTTTCGGGCATCCTGCCCCTTGGTGAGGTTATCTCAGCGGTGGACTGGAATGTTCTCCTTATGATATTCGGAACATTGCTTCTCGTTGACTATTTCATCGACTCCAAGATGCCCAATCTCATCGCGGACAAGCTTCTGAAGATCGCCCCCAATGTACTCTGGGTAACCATCCTCATGTCACTTTTCTCAGGACTTATCTCCGCGTTCATCGACAATGTGGCAACACTTCTCATGGTAGCTCCCGTTGGACTCGCCATCTGTAAAAAGCTCAAGATCAATCCCGTTCCCATGATCATCTGTATCGCCGTTTCATCAAACCTTCAGGGTGCGGCAACGCTCGTGGGCGATACCACCTCCATCATGCTGGGCGCATATGCGGGGATGGACTTCATGGACTTCTTCTGGATGAACGGAAAGCTCAGCATTTTCTTCGCAGTCGAGATAGGAGCCCTTCTCACCGTACCTATCATGATGGTCCTCTTCAGAAAGGACAAGCAGCCCGTTACCTCAACCGAAGTCACCAAGGTTACGGATTACGTTCCTACCATCATGATGCTGGCTCATATCATCCTCCTTATGGCTGCTTCCTTCATTCCCAATAAGCCCGAGCTTACCAACGGTATCATCTGTCTTGTATGCAGCCTTATCGGAATGGTCTGGGAATACTTCAAGGATCATGATAAAGAGAGAGTTAAGAGAGTCATGAAGAATGTTGACTATGATACGGTCCTCCTTCTTACCGGACTGTTCATGGTCATAGGCGGAATAACCCATCAGGGTGTTGTTGACGATCTTGCCGCTTTAATAGTAAAAGCAGGAGGCAACAATCTCTTCCTGCTTTATTCCATCATCGTATGGGGTTCTGTGCTGATCTCAGCATTTATAGATAACATTCCCTACGTTGCAACGCTCCTCCCCGTTCTTCAGGGAGTTACAGCCGCACTGGGAGTCGAGCCTTATCTTCTGTACTTCGGACTTCTCACCGGAGCAACCCTCGGCGGAAATATCACCCCCGTCGGTGCAAGCTGCAACATAGCCGGTGTCGGAATGCTCAGAAGGGAAGGACACGAAGTAAGCTTCTGGGATTTTGCAAGGATTGGCATTCCCTTCACTCTCACCGCAGTTCTCGGCGGATATCTCTTCGTATGGTTCGTATGGAGATGATCCTTAACGCCGATCACTCGTGGAACCGGTATTCCTTATCCTCATCTATGATCTGTAACATTATATCCGCGATCTCCGGGTCAAACTGTGTGCCCCTGTTTCTTGCGATCTCTTCTCTTGCTTCATTCTGCGGAAGATAGCTTCTGTAGCTTCTGTTTGAAGTCATGGCATCATAGCTGTCGGCCACCGCTATTATCCTTGCAAGAAGAGGTATCTTTTCACCTGCAAGCCCTTCAGGATATCCCTTCCCGTCATATCTTTCGTGATGATATCTGGCACCAACTGCCATGTCGGGAAGACTCTTTATCTCACTCAGTATCTCAGCTCCGACACTCGGATGGGTCATAACCATGGAGTACTCCGCATTGGACAGATCACCCTCGCCTTTGATTATCTCATCCGGTACGGCTATCTTGCCTATATCATGCAGCAGTCCCGAGTAATATACATTCTCCTGCTCTTTAGCGGACAATCCCATTTTCTCTGCGATCATTCTTGAATATTTCGCAACTCTCGTAGAGTGACCCCTTGTATATTCATCCTTGGCATCGATAGTATGAGCCAGGGACTCCATGACTTCAACAGTCAGGGTCTTGATCTGTTCGTTGGCAGTTATGGCATCGTTCATGTACTTGATATTCTTGGTGATCAGATAGAATGCGATCATCAGAATGGAGAGGATGAAGGTGTTGGCTATGAATATGGTAATGATCACAGCAGACAGATACTGCGACTCATTGAGTGCTATCGTCTCAAAGTATCTGTATACGGGGGACAGGGTATTGAGAGTCGATGCCATTTTGGTAATGGCAAACAGGGAACTGTCCGAAAGTCCGTCATAGTACATGTACAGGACGAGCATTGTCATGGAAAAGAGAAAGACCAGTATCGGGAGCACCAGGAAGATCCTTATGTCCGTCTGCCTTTCCTCTCTTGCAATCTCCGAAAGGGGCCTTACGGTCATAAAGTAAAAAGCAACAGACAGTGCCAGATATATTCCGAAGACTGCCATTGGATATGATGAAACTGCCATCAGAAGGAAGCTGGGAACCAGCATTATGGAACAGACATAGGTAAAGATCGCTATCGATCTGTTCTTAGGCCTGACCAGCTTTATATACAGATAGGCACATATGATATACAGGACAACCTGCACAGTTGTGAAAAACAGCGAAAAAGAGATTATGGAATCTCTGTCATAAATGGAAAAATCCCTGAAGAACTTAAGATACACCGCATAGGTGATGGAATTGGCTATTGTGGGCGATAAGAGAACAGAAAGAAAAGCCTTAAGCTTCCACTTATCGCCAAGGAACAGCTTCTTTGTTATAAAAGCGAAAAACAACGGAGTAAAAACATATAGCAGATTCGCTAAATAATCCGTTATAACAGACATATTGCAATCCCCCTCTGAGGGCATCAGTCACCCCACAGTCTTATATTATATATCAGACGGAGGATTCTGAACAGAACCACTCTATACAGACTTCAGATACTTATCGGTAATATCCATCAGTTCACCGTAATCAACCCACGGAACAAGGTATGACTTTCCCCACGGGGTAGTAACTATAAGATCATCATCCTCTTCTCCTGCCACAGGTCCCATTTCACATATAATGTCATAGTTTTCGTCCAGTATATATGAGTGTTCCATGGAAGTCAGTATATAAGTACCGGTAACATCGGACTTTCTCATGGAGAAGATATACTCATCAAAATCGCTGTACTCCTTAATACTCTCGTAAGTGTCCGCATCAAGTATCTTAAGCACATGATTTGAGAAATAGGCAACTATATATTCCTCGTCCTCCGAATACCATCCGTAATCAAGAAGGAGACTGTCAAAATCCTCATCCTCCATCAGTTCTTCCGTTGCATCTTCTCCCCAGAGATAAATGACATCTATGTCATCTTCGTACTCATCGAACTCCGGTATCTCTTCAGATGCGTATCTCGTAACATAGGAAGCTCTTTCGAACAGACAGAAGAATCTGTTATCGAACATCCAGATGTCTGCAATCCTCTGATCCGGCATTTCCTTAAACAGCTGATCCGTTATCTCATAGAGATCCCCTCCGTCGCACCGGTATACTTTTCCGTCCAGACCAAGGCATATCAGGGCATCATCCTTCACAAAGCCTTTGGTCATATCCGTTTCCGACTGATGAAATGCCACATCTCTTCCTGTCCGTATATCCAGCACTCTGATGCCGAATGATTCATATATGTACAGATATTCCTCCGTTGCCCACATATCTTCAATGTAGGTGTCACCTGCATCCGCGGTCCATGCATACTTCGTATCGTTCATTCTCATCGCAAGAAGTCTTCTGCCGGCATAACCCTGTTCACTTCCGGAGTCATCCTGCGATGTATAAAACAGCATATTATTATATATGGCAAGCTGCACATTAAGATCGCTTCCCATGGAAAACAGGCCGAAGACATTTCCCGTAGAAAGTTCACCGATGAACATGTAGCTCTCTTCAAGATCAGTGATACTGCATGCGAACTGATCCCGGTCCGACACCATTTCCGTAACGAAGAAATCTCCCGATGCTCTGGGGAACATGCCTGTTACGCTGAACTTATACACGGACTTTCCGTCCCGCACGCCGATAAACTCTCCGTCCGTATATACGATCACCGTATCACTGCCCGGAAATGAAAAGAGTGTACAGCCTTCATTGTAACCTCTTATCTCCGTCTCTTCGTCATCAGCTATGGAATAGTACATGACAGATGTGTCACTTAAATAGACAATGCCTTCATTTCCGCAGAAGACACCTTCAAGATATCCGTCCTGTGCACTGCCCTCCTCTACGAATTCCCTGATCAGCTTACCTGTCGTGGCATCATACAGTTTCAGGGACAGCAGATCATTGATGAGAATATATCTCTTACTGTCTGTCACTGCGAAGCTGTACACTTCGGAATCGGTTTCATATGCATAGGTCGGAGCATATGAACCGTCAACATTGAACAGATCCATGGTCTTATACAGGCTTCTTAAGGCTGCAGCGTTATATCCTTCGGATCCATCATCCGGAAGCACGCTCCTCAGAGCCCTTGCCGCATCTGCCTTTCTGCCCGCATTCAGCAGCTTCATGGATGACTGTGCGACTTCATATGCATATTTATCCTGAAGCTCTGTATACTGGGATGATATTACATCTATCTGTGAAGTGATGATGCTATTCTGTCTGCTTATCTTCATGAGCATGCCGGTGACGACCGCCGCAAATATCAGCACGGCGGCCAGGATGACACTGAATATCGATATCATCCTGCGCATGGCTCTTTCACGATGCCTCTGTCTTAAGTCATCATAATTAAGCCCGAAGATTGCCGCAGCAAGCTTTATCACAGCGATGTCCATAGCCTTGAGGATCTCTTTTCTGTTACCTCCTCTGGTATCTGCTGCAAGGGGTTCTATCTCCTTACGGACAAGATGCGGTATCCCGTTCTCATCCTTCAGCTCCACCATTTCATATGTCAGTATCTCAGGGAACGAATCTGCAGGCTCGGCATCAGCCAGTACCACCAGGATATGATCTCTCGGATGTGTCTGAAGAAATACTTCTATCTCCTTAAGGCACCATCTCGAAAGAGGATATCTGGGAGTGCAGATAGTAATAAGAAAATCCGAATTGGCAAGTGCATTGCTGATGGGATCGGACAGATCGTCCGATAAAGGAAGTTCATCAACATCGCGAAAAACCCTCTCAATGCGGGTCTTTCCATTTTTTACCTTCTTAAGTACCGATTTGGGAAGCCTGAAGCTCTCAAGCTTTTTATGAAGGGATTCCGCCACAAAGCTGTCCAGCGGACTGTGCCTGTAACTGATAAACGCATCATAATGAGTATTCTGTAACTTATCCATCTCACGCCCCTGCAAGATCATTTATTTCCTTAACCAGCTGCCACGCAATACCGCCTTCGCGGAGAAGCGCCGGCGCATCAGACAGCTTAACCCACTCCGCCGAATCCACCTCACCGGATAAAGCAAAGTCCTTCTTTTTAACATTGGTCTTATATCCGAGCATCAGCATCTGCTTTTTGTCGTAAGGGTAACTGCGGATGAACTCGATCTTCTCTGCGTCCAGTCCCAGTTCTTCCTTCACTTCCCTTATCACTGTTTCCTCCGCAGACTCTCCAACCTTGATGTATCCCGCAACACATACATGGTTAACGGTGGATACATAATCCTGACGGAGGAGCGCCACCTCCCCGTATTCATTCACCACGGCTGTGATGATGCTGGTACTGAACATATCGAAAAGGGGAATATCACACTTCTCACAATAGGGTACCATTCCCTCATCGCCAAGTTCCCTGTCTGCTGTTTTGTTCCCGCAATAGGGGCAATACTGAAAATGCATTTTCTTCTCCTGTCTGTGGCTGCCCTGTATGTATACAGACAGCGTACACCATCTCCTGCAAAGTCAGGCGGTTCAGTCTGTAAAATAATAACGTTGGTTATGCTTTATAGGCCTGATTCTGCATATTTTCCTGCATAATCATTGATATCATCCGTTATTTTGTTGCATATGGATCATTTTTGCATGATAAGACGTCAAAAAAAGTGAAACCGCTCCCGGGCATCATCATCACAGGACAACTTCCATGTACGTCTTAAGCGGCTTCATCCCCATCTTTTCATAAAAGCGTTCTGCCCGTTCATTACCCGTCCATACATTGAGGGTCACGTGATAGCAGCCAAGCCTTACAGCCTCTGCCTTTGCATGCTCAAAAAGTGCCTTTGAAACACCGCTCCCCCTGACTTCAGGGTCCACGCACAGATCATCTATATACAGGGTTGTAAACGGAACCAGGCAGGCATCCTTCGGCTGCTCCTGAATCTGGCAGAAGCAATATCCGATAACCCTGTCAGCATCATCAGTCGCCACATATACAGGCCTTGAATCATCTCCTATGATCTCTTCAAGGTCAGACACAGAGTATTTGGTGGTGCCTGTAACAAATATATCCGGTCTGATGGCTGCATGTACCTCAAGCACATCCCTGAGCAGCTCTGTCAGTCTTCCCGTATCCTTATTCTCAGCTCTTCTGATGTTCATTCGTTCACCTTTACATTTCCGCTGCCAAGACCGGAATCAGCTTCTCCAAGGGGAAGCCATTCAAGACATTTGAGGATCTGTGAATCCCAGAAATCCCAGTCGTGGGCACGGTCTTCCTCATCCCAGGTAACATCCGCTCCCTTACTCTTCAGAAAATCTCTCATTTCTGCATTTGCCTTATACAGAGGATCCCTGGTCCCGCATGACATATAGAATCTGGGAACAGGTCTTCCGGATGCGATCATCTCTTCATAGGCAACCTTCGGATTAAGATCGGTCTTTCCAGCAGCTTCAACATCTTCAAAAAGCTTCTTGTCGAACTCCTTCAATCCCTTGTCTTCTTCCTTCTTCTCAAAGAGATGAAGTGCACCGGAAAATTCCGCCACATGGCTGAATGTATCCGAATAAACGATGCCGTTTCTGAAGGCGCCGTATCCGCCCATTGAAAGGCCGGCGATGAAGTTGTCCTCTCTCTTTTCCGAAAGGGGGAACATCCTCCTCATTACCTCCGGAAGTTCCCTGCCTATGAAGGTCTCATAATCATCCATCGGCATTCTTCCGTCGAAGTAAAAAGAATTATCACCTGAGGGCATCACCACAGCAAGGTTTCTCTCTTCAGCCCATCTCTGTATGCGTGTTCCCGAAACCCAGTCGGTATAGTTGCCCAGAAGCCCGTGAAGAAGGTAAAGCGTCTTGAACTTAAGATCATTGCTTTTCAGATATTCGCCTGTCATATAGTCGATCTTGTCTGAAGGCAGTATCACATTGACAGGAACCGTTCTGAACAATGACTTCGAGAGATAATTGACCTGTATGAGTGCCATATCATGATCCTCCTTATCGCATCATGCTTCAAATACGTATACATTCCATGAAAGGGGCCTGATGCCTGCCTTGAATTCACCGTTTTCAAATGAAGAACCGGCGATCTCCTCAGGCTTTATGAATTCGTTGCCATATGAGTTGCTGACCTCAAGGTTCTCAGCCGTCATGTAGGTTGCCATCACCGGCTTATATCCTTCAAAGCCTTTAATCTCTATGGTAAGAGGGTACTCATTCTCCTCGCTCCTGTTTATCGCAAAGACTGTAAGTCTCTTATTATCCTTGTCCCATGCGCTCGCCGAGTCAATGAAGTTAACACCCTCTTTGCCTGTGTATTGTGATGTATCCTCGATGGCATATCCGGGCATATCGTAGGTCTCACTCTCAACCTTAGTATCCATCGAGGTTCCCTTTGCATACTGAAGAAGCTGCATATATGCAAAGTGAGATGCTGACTTCCAGACATGATCATGATCTGATGAAGCAATGATACCCAGGCCCGATGTAGCGCATCCTATCTTGACACGGTCGGCATGTCTGAGGAGTGCAAGCTGCACGGAGGAATTCGCAAGAGCATGGAGCATATCTCCTCCGGGGAAGCGGAATTCAGGCATCTTATCGGGATCGTGAAGGACATACTTTCTGTTTGGATCGAACCTGTAGTGGTTCCTTGCCATGTTATAGCGTCCGTATCCGGGATGGAGCTCCTGAAGAGGTCTGACCATGCAGCCGAACTCATCGAAGGACAGCATTACCTTCTTCGGTGATCTGTGCTTGGATGCCACATAATCGATCATTGATACTTCGGTGTTGATGAAGTCTTCATAGTACAGAGATCCCCCGAGAAGAGCTCTTATGTCTCCGGGAGGTGCGCTGTGATAGTGATGTACGGATACATAGTCAACCACGTCGTAGCACTTGTCCAGTACAGCTTCATCCCATGCGGGGAAGCCTTCCATGAAGGGAGCCGAGGAACCGCACACCGCTGTTTCTATAGTCTCGTCTATCCACTTGACCGCTTTGGATGTCTCCAGAACCTTATGGCCGTAGCCCTCCGGATTCTTATCCCACGCACCCAGCTGCCATGGTCCGTCCATCTCATTTCCCAGATACCACATCTTCACATTGTAGGGATCTTCATGGCCGTTCTTTTTCCTAAGCTCAGACCAGTATGACCCGCCGGGATGATTGGTGTATTCCACAAGATCCATGGCATCCTGAATGGTGCCCGTTCCCATGTTCACTGTATAGAGTGGCTCAGTCCCAACCTTCTCGGCCCACTGAAGATATTCGTCATGTCCCACTTCATTGGTTATGTACTGATGCCATGCAGGATCAAGTGCGATCTGCCTGTTTTCCCTTGGACCTATGGATCTCTTCCACTCCCATGCGGAACAGAAGTTACCTCCGGGAAGTCTCACGGCCGGAAGTCCCGAAGCCTTAAGAGCATCAATAAAGTCGGTCCTGAAGCCCTGATCGTCGGCGGCGGGGTGCTTCGGATTATACATTGTCCCGTTTACTATGGTTCCTATGGGTTCGAGAAATGCAGAAAAAAGTCTGTCAGAGATCTCACCGATCTCATAAGACGGATGAACCGTGATCTTAGCATTCTGTGCCATTTAGTCTCCCTCCACAATACATAATATTTCATCAGGGTATCCGCTTTAGGATCAGAACGGAACAGCATCGGGATTGCTGGCATTTCTGACACCCGCGTCAATTCCCGCGATGTAATTCATATCATCCTCATCTATCTCAAAATCGAATACCCGGAGATTTTCTTCGATCCTTGAAGGTGTTATGGACTTGGGAAGAGGGAGGTATCCTCTCTGCAGTCCCCACCTTATGCAGATCTGTGCGATGCTGCGGTCATACTTTTCGGAAAGAGCCTTCATCTCTTCGGATTCCAGCATCCTTCCCGTTCCGAGAGGACTGTATGCTTCAAGGAGCATTCCCTTTGACCTGCTGTATTCCTCAACCTCAGTCTGTATAACACCGGGGCAGTGCTTGATCTGGTTGACCATGGGAGGTATCTCCGCTGTTTCAAGCAGTGCATCTATATGATGCTTTCTGAAATTGCTGATACCTATGGCACGTACCCTGCCTGCCCTGTACAGCTCTTCCATCGCCTTCCAGGTCTCTGCGTTAGCAGCCTGCCAGCGGTCTCTGAGCGCCTGGGGATTGGGCCAGTGGATAAGGAGCAGATCCACATATGATGTATCGAGCTTTTTAAGAGACTCTTCAAATGAGCTCATTACAAGATCGTAGCTGTGAGCGTCATTCCATATCTTGGTAGTGATGAACACATCTTCCCTTTTGACGCCGGATCTTCGAAAAGCTTCGCCCACACACTGCTCGTTTCTGTATGCCTGGGCCGTATCGATGTGACGGTATCCGGCTTCAAGTGCACTGAGGACGGATGCAACTCCAACCTCATCACTGGGAGTCTGCCACATTCCGAACCCTATGCATGGGATCTCCACACCGTTTGACAGTCTGAATGTGCTGTTTTGATCCTTGAAATCCATAATGCCTCCTTTTTGCAGGGGTGATAGTCAAATATATCAGCTCATACGCACTTTCATCCTGACGTCCATATCGGGAACGTCATCTGCTGCAGCCATCTGGAAATAGGGACTTCCGTCTGCACGGAAGTGAACACGGCGGATACCGTCGCAGCGGAGACGGCTCTTTAATTCTGTCTCTCCATGATATGCGATCATCATCTCGCCCTCTTCGTTCATATAGAACGAGTTGTGGCCGGGACCATACTCACCTTCAACTGAACGGAAAGTGAGAACAGGAGTGATACTCTTTTTCCATGATGACAGCTGTGTCAGATCCGCATCGGCACTTGCGGTGAGAAGCCCGAGAACATATGTATAGGCATTGGCCGAGCCTCCGGAATAGGTAATATAAACCGTCCCATCCTTAACAAAACCGTAAGGTCCTTCATTGTTGATGGTACCGGATACATTCTCCCAGCCATACAGAGGCCTTGTAAGAAGCACCGGATCACTCGTAAGCTTCCAGGGTTCACTTTCATCTATCGATGCCACATAGAGCATGGAACCTGTATCGAGCGGAGTCATGATGTCCTTACGATATGACCAGATGACATAGGAGCCCTTATTATTCCTGATGTATGTCATATCAAGGGTTATGCCCTCACCTGTAAGAGGACTTCCATCCTTTCTGACAACACGGATGGGATCCTCCCAGCTTGCAGGATCGGTGATATGTCCTCCCTTTTTGAACTTCATCATATGGCACTGGGGTCCCCACTGATGACCGCTGACGGCAAAGAGTATATAGAGTTCTCCGCCTATCACATGGAATTCGGGAGCCCAGAACGTCTTCTCAAGATTCCTCGAAGGATCGAAGTCGAGAATACAGTGAGCCTCAACACCATCCTCGAACAGTCCCTGTACGGTATCCGATTCTCTTACATAGAATCCCACATCATCAAGATTATCGTTGGTTGAGATGTAATACCATTTATCATCCCATCTGAAAATGACCGGATCACCATAGCCGTCTGCAAGAGGGAACTTAAACCTCTGCTGGGTGATATGTCCGGTAATCTCGTATTCTCCGGGGCCTGTGATGTCAGATGTATCCCATGTGACCTTCTTTTCACGGGATGAACCGTCACTGTAAGAAATAAGTGCCCTTACATTAGCGATATCATCTGCGGAAGATACGGTGATCTCCGTCGGAACAGTGACACCGATACAGGTGATCTTAGACCAGTAGTTAAGCGCTGCAGAGACAATATCATCACTCACCTCGATACTGTCAGACAGTTCACAGCCTGCCTTGTCTGCATGTTCATCACCCGCGCCTTCACTTCCGGACTTATCCCCGTTTATCCCTAGTGCATCCAGTAAAATGGATGCCGCATCAGGCTTTGAGATTCCGGAGGACAACTTCGCGATCTCCTCGCATCCTGCTATCTCTTCTTCAGTAAATTCAATAAGATCTCTCGTCTTCCAGAGAACCATTTTCCCTGAAGTCAGTTCGTCATCCTCTCCGTTTTCAAGGACTCTCCGGGCACAGATACAGATCTCTCCGTCTCCTGTCATGAAGATCTTCGGATCCTTTACTCCCATGGGACAGATGGTATTCTTATCCGTTATGATGCCTGACGCAAACAGAATACCGTAGTCCCTGTTCCAGGGCTGTTTTCCGTTTTCTTCCGCTTCGCTTGCAAAATGCACGCTCTGTGCAAGTCCTGCAGGATAGTCCTCCTCACTTACTTTTCCTGTGTACACATATACCTTAGCCATATTTACCCCCTTATATGTAATTAACTGACTTTAAGATCATACTATTTATCTGACTCCTGATAAAGCCACTCTCCGATAAACTGCAGCTCCGTCGGATTGAAATCATCCGCGTTACAGTACACGTAATAACAGCAGTCCCTGTCAGACAGAACCACACCTTTGCCTTTCACGCCGCGGTAATCGTACTCAGTCTGCACGGATTCTCTTATCTTGTGAGGAAAATGCAGAGTCCGGTACCCCGGCAGATCAAGGGTAAACTCTTTCTCATCCATCACCAGTTCTCCCTCGCCCAGATCCACAAAACCCTTCTCGCTCGGAAGCGCTTCAACCTTTACCGAAAATCTCTTAACGTATCCGGCACCTACCCTGCACTCTTCAATCTCCTGACTGCGTTCCCACTCATACCAGTCCGGTATCCTGAATGTTTTCCCCTCAGACTTCAGCTCCAGCATCCCGTCTTCCCGCAGCAGAAACCTGCGACCGCATGCACTGCACTCAAGGGTATCTCCATGACTTGTCATCCTGTAACGCTCACCGCATCCTATGCATCTGTACAAGGGCATATGCAGACCCTGAGCCCGAAAACTTTCGGTGATCCTTATGCCGCGAGAAGTCTGGTATTCATACTCATCATACTTAAGTCCGTCTTCTATCGCTTTCTGGATCTCCCCTGCAGCCTTGCTTCTTACATCATCTGTGGAAAACAGCAGCATCATCTTCGCTTCCATGGGGACTCTTCTTGTATGAAGCTCGTCCCAGAAAGGATTGGCAAGGTAGGATCCGTACAGGGTATACAGCACCACCGGCACATCCATCATCTTACACAGCTTTCCAAGATTCTTCGGAATGTATGCGGTTGTTCCCACATTGGAATGGCGGGATTCGGGATACACCCAGACAGCCTGCCCCTTTGAAAGTGCATACTTCATGTTACGAACGACACTGATGTCAGAAACAAACCGTCTCTTTCCGATGCATCCAAGGCCTCTGTACAGCCACTTTCCATACCATTCGAATCCCTCCATGTCGGACACAAACATTGCACGGTGCGGAAACATTGCAAGGGGTGCGGCGGAGTAGTCCGCAGGTCCCTGATGTGTGGCGATCACAAGATAGGGAGGCTTTACTCCCTTCATCCCGGAACGGTCGGTCTTTAATCCGAACTTCCTGGTATCAAGATATGCCGCAGTCCATATCAGCGGCATAAGGAAGAAATATTGCTTTGAGGGCTTCTCCGTCATATCAAACGGAGTCATATCATCGGTAAATCTGAGCATATCCTGTTATCCTGCCGTATCTATCTCCCCTACGATCTCTCTGTACAGATCCAGTCCGAAGCTTGTAAGTTCGGGCTCGTGACGTATCATACGGAATGTACGTCTGCCATCTTCTTTTCTCTCCGCAGATAAAAACTCCACGACAGAATCCGGATCATTCTTCGATTCCTCGTGTACACGTCTTGCAAAGGAAAGCAGATGGGTAACGGTAAGCACCCTTACCCCCGCCTCGATCAGTGCAGTGATGATATCGTAAGCGATCACCGAGCCTTCCTTCTCTGTGGTAGTGGCAAATGATTCGTTCAAAAGCAGAAGGGAACCATCCCCGATGTGCTCTATGATACCGTTCATACGGCTCAGTTCCTCGTCAAGCCTTCCGCTGTTCATCTCACTGTCCTCCCTGCGGGTAAAGTGGACGAATATATTGGGGAATATGCCTGCAGAGTAATAATCTGCCATGACCATCAGCCCGCACTGCATCATCACCTGTGCGATGCCTATGCTTCGAAGGAACGTGGATTTTCCTCCCTGATTGGCTCCTGTAACGATGAGCAGATCCTTTTTTTCTATGGTGCATGTATTGCCTATGACATCAACATGCCTCTCTATTCCCATGACCAGCTCTCTAAGCTGAGTGAACTTAAGATCTCTTCTGTCACACACCTCCGGAAAGCACCATCCGCCGCCGAGCCGTTCCATCTGGGCCTTAAGCTGGACAGCCGCCAGATAGAAAGCCGCCTGGGATCTCAGTCTGTCGAAGAAGGACTGGAATTCCTCCATCATGTTTTTCAGTTCCATGACGAGGTAATTGACTATCCCGTATTCCAGCATCTGTGACTGTTCCTGGGTTCTGGGATCGTTTACGGTGGAAAAGGAATCCGGCACACGGGAATTGACGAACTCACGTATCCTGTACTTAGCACTTCCCGGTTTATAGAATTTCTCACCCCGGGAGGATACCTCTTCAAGCTTCAGGGAACTGAACTTAAGTCCGTCTTCAAGTCCGCATTCCATAACGATCCTCGGTCTTACGACCCTGTTGCGCCCCTCGTCCTCGTCATCCGTACCGTCCGTATAGAAGGAAATATCCGCAAGAACGCTTTTCAGGAATTCTTCCTTTTCATCCGAAAAAGACTTAAACAGTTCATCACGAAATGCGGTCAGTCCCTCTGACTTCAGCTCTTCCTCCTGAGTAGCAAGGAGCTTCTTGATACTGCCAAGGGCATCGGCAAAAAGATGCAGCACTCTTATGTCTGAGGTGAGCCTCATGGCCTGATTGCTCTGCTTCATCTTCTCGCGGCCGCCTCTGCCAAGCTCATTCCACTTACGGATCAGTTCACTGCTGATGTTATACATATCCCGGATCATATCTTCATGCAGGATACAGTCCTTTATTACATCCTGCCTGAACCTGATCTCATCTGCGGTATGTAGGGGCGTCATCATCACCGCCCTGAGAGTTTCGATCAGATACTGATTTTCCTTCTCCACGCTCTTAACGCTTCCGTTCTCGTAGACAAGTCTTTTCGCCGCAGCCAGAAACAGGCTCTTTAATCCCAGATCCTTGATGATGCTGGCCGTATCGTAATAGGTTTCTTCATTGGACCTTTCACGGTCTGAGTATAACAGACATACTTTCATAGGCGCTCCTTCAACGATGCATATGTCAGCCTGTATTTATTGACGACCGATTCTGCGCATGCAGCATCATCCGCTTCGCCCCTTACGATCTTAAATGAAGGTATATTATCATCCCCAAGCAGGGCTCTTAAGCTTACCACTCCATCACACGCTTTGGTAAGTTCCCTGAGATGCGTTACATAGATACCCATGCAGCCGAGCTCTATGAAATGCTTAAGCACATTCCTGCCCATGATCTCCGCATCATAGCTGGCCGCTGTGGTAAAGAGTTCGTTGATAATGACAAATGTTCCCTTCTGATGGTCTGCCATCATGGGAGCAAGCCTTACCAGTTCCTCCTTGAGCTTGCCTCTTCCGGTCTCCACGCTTTCCTCAACGGAAAAATGTGTCTGAAGCGCCGGGAAGAAAGGAACATTTGCGGACTCTGCAGGCACGTCAAGTCCCATCAGTGACAGATAAACAAGCTGCCCCAGGCTTCTTGCGAAGGTGGTCTTTCCTCCCTGGTTAGGACCTGTAAGTACAAAGAATCTTTCCCCTTCCTCATAGTCGAAATCATTGGAGACGATCTCTTCGCCGGATGACATGCAGTTAAGCGCAAGAGCAAGGTCATAGAGCCCCTTTGCCTCCATTCTCTTTTCCGGAAGGGAAGACGGTGTGGAGAAGATATATCCTGCACTTTCCATATCCTGCTGCAGGGTGCAGAACGACAGATAGAATATTATCTCCCTCTCAAAGCGTCTCAGCACCGGCCTTTCATATCCCTCGCTCTGATCTGATGCTGCCTTGATCTCTGCGAAAAACTTCGGCTGTTTTTTCTCAAGGATCTCAAGGCAGGAATTCTCAAGTTCTGTCAGTGTGGGATCTGCTATGAAGGGATTCTGAAGATGGCGTATCTCCTTGCCGATCTTCTCATGAAGCATCTCTTCATATGCGCCCTCCCCTTCGAGTGTACCCGGTTCAACGCTGATACGATCCTTGTCGTAGGTGATGATAAAGCGCATCTGCCTTATCTGTGCCATGATCTTATCTATACGCTCCCTGAGCTGTCTGTATCCGCCGCTTTCAAGGATCTCCTTAAGTATGCGGAGGAATTCCAGCATTCCTTCCGAGGAAAGACCCGCGCTTTCAAGTGCCTTTCCGAGAGCTTCATATGCAGAACAATAAGCGCCTATCTCCCTGATGTGCCATACGCACTTCTGCAGGGGAATACGCGCTTTTTCTTTTTCCAGACGCAGCTTTGCGACTACGTCCAGATCCTCGGTAAATTTTATAAGTGACTTATATACTTCTTCTTTTCTGATATCTCCGTAGATATTGCGGCGGTATGTGACTTCATCGGATGACGACGGCAGATAGCGGTAATATTTCTTCATATCCTTACCCCATCTGACTGCCATCTTATCTATCACCTGATCAAGATTCAGATCCTGATAGAAAGGCACGGATTCAAGAGGGACGAACTCCCTCGAACCCGGATTTAAGATACTGAATTCATCTGGTCTTGGCTGCATATTTCACCGCTTTCAGGTCACCTTCTTCTGTCAATGCCTTTTTCCTTATAGTACTTTGCCTTCTCAGAGTACATATCTTCGTCTGCGATACGCTCCAGCTCCTCAAGTGATGCTTCGGGCTTATCCTTATGAACAGCGTATCCTATGGAGAGGGAGATCTCGTCGGAATATACACCATGCCACTCTCCGGCTTTTCCGCTGATACCCCCGCGAAGTCCCTCGGGATTCAGGGTATGAACTATCGCCATGAATTCATCTCCGCCTGTACGGTAGACCTTGCCCTGATTACCTACGGAAAGAGCAAGACAGTCAGCCGCACCCTTTATAAGCTCATCGCCTGCTGCGTGACCCTTTGTATCGTTGACTTTTTTCAGACCGTTGACATCTACTGAAAATATTACAAAATCCTCTGAAAGCCCGTTCTTTGCGATCTCCTTCAGATCCTCATCATAGCATCTGCGGTTATACAGCCTTGTCATCTCATCCGTCATGGAGATCCTGATGAGATTCTCCTCGCGTCTCTTTTCGTCATCCACATTTCGCTTGGTATAGATCACCACATTGGGAATCCCGTCAAGAGTGGAATCAACGGTTATATACTGTGCTCTGAACCATCCCGATACCACGTCGATAAAGTCGGCACTTATCAGTTTCTTATGTGAAAGTCTGGATCTGATGGTCTTGATATTGGTAAAGGTCATAAAGGCATCAACCTGATCCGGCATGACCTGATTACTGATCTGCTGTGCCATGAGAGTATGTGTCTGGGCACTCATGTCTATACCATGCTTTTTCTGTTCCACATCACGGAGAGACATTTCGGTATTGTTCACAAAGTCGATCAGATTAACGTTATCGTAAATCTCAGCCATGGAATCCAGCAGCTTCATTTTCTCCGTCACGCTCTTTTCCTGCTCACTGATAACCTGATACTGTGAAAACAGCTTCTTGAAATACCTGGTGGTCAGCTTTCCGATGATATATCCCGAAGCGAACATGATAAGACTCTCAATGGTAAATCCGCCTATCCTGTCGGCAAAAAAAGCAACGCTGCTGTCATATTCCGACTGCAATGCAGCCTCATAGGGAGATATCGCCCATGTTGCGGAAACCATAAGGATATAATTCAGGATCATTGCATAGAAATAAATTGACCTGTCACAGAAAAGAATACTGAGAAGGGGAACAAGAAACCATGTCAGATAGATGCTCACATGGGAGCATGCCATATACACGATGAGCACATCCAGCGCTGTAAGGGCAAAAAGACAGGTCCAGGTGGATTTCGGGATGGTTTTAAGCATCAGAAGATGGATCCCCGAAAGAAGGATGACCACGACGGATATTCCGACACATGTGCTGTATCTGATATCCTTGAACACTCCGGCATGCACTCCCGCAGCTATGGCGGGTCCCGTTGCCACGAAGAACCACAGCACTATGTTGAGGTACTTATTTACATTGGCTCTGTTATCCACCAGAAACTGTTCGTATTTCGTCGGAAGTTCATATTCCATGGCATATTACCTCATCATGTATAGAATGTGTAGGTATTCTTACCCTTGCGCTTTGACTCATACATCGCCGCATCCGTCTTTTCAAAAAGATTCTCTGCGCCGTTTACGCTCTTTCCGTTGACGATACCGATACTGACAGAAACCGAAGGCAGTCCGTCCCCGGCATCTGCAAGTCCCTTCCTGATCTGTTCGATCTTGGATTCAATCAGATTCTGCTGTATTCCCGAAGAATGGACCATGAAGACCACGAATTCATCTCCGCCGATACGACAGATACAGTCATCGTCACGGAATACACTTTTGAGAACTTCAACCAGCCTGATAAGCACCTTGTCACCCACATCGTGACCGTAGTTATCGTTAACACTCTTAAAATCATCTACATCCATGAGCATCATGTAGGTCGACTCAAGATCCACGCTGGATAACAGAAGTTCATACCCTGCGCGGTTGTATGCGCCGGTCAGTTCATCGTGGGATGCCTTATAGTTCAGGTGCTCGAGACTGGATCTGTACCTTGCATACATCTTATTATAGGCCTGTGCCAGGTATTTGAACTCATTGGCTCCGACTTCGGGTATCGGGCTGTCATCCCTGATCTTGTCCACAGCCTTAAGTATGGGATGTATCCCGAGGTGTGAAGTGAGCCTCTCCATTATAAAGATCGACAGGACCTGGATGATCAGAACTATACGTACGAAATAAAGTTCGCGGCGGAGTATCTTAAGCTCCTGTTGCTTTACTTTTGTCATCAGGATGTCTACCTCTTCAAGGCTTTCCTGCATATCCTTACGTATATTGTCCTTCTGATCATAATAATCATCATTAAGGACCAGCTCCGTTGCCCGTCTTATCTTATCATCCGGAGAAAGTGCCATATCCTCTTCACTCAGGACCACGGTGTCCAGTATTTCGGGATATTCTGTATAGCCCTTTGCCTCTATCACAAGGCGCATGGCATAATACTCCTGTTCCATAAGGTTAACGGAATGTCCCATAGCCTCCTTAAGCTGTTCAAGGGCTGCTTCCGTATTCTCGTCCACATCCATTATGGCTATGGCTTCCTCACGTCTGTTTGATTCAAACGCTTCCGTAAAATACTGATCGAGAAAGCGCATATCCCCGCTTATGGTAAAGCGCTGCACTCTTTCGGTAAGATAGTCCGATGCATCCATCAGTTCATGTGCCGCTTTTTCAAGCTCCGAACGCTCTTCTGCCGCACCGGCAAGCCGCATATACGTATTGGTCAGGCGGAATGAGGCTATGAGCAGAGTCCCCGACCACAGTATCATTGTTGCCACAAGCATAATATGAATTTTCCGAAGAGACAGATCAGTCTTTAAGTGCTTAAACATATCCAGGTACCTATTTCTTATATCTCCGCTTCGCAAAAAAACGAAGAACCCGATTTATATATTATACTCTTTTCTCTGGATTTCTTCGAGAAAATGCTGTATAAAAATGATGGCATGTCACCGGTTAACATAACAAAGCCCTCCCGCTACAGGGAGGGCTTTGAAAATCCCATATTATCCGGCTGCAAAAGGTCATCCTTCAAGGAACTTATAGAGCAACTTATACAACTGGGCTGCCTCCTTATCGCTCAGAGCCGTTCCTTCCTTAGCCAGTTCAAAGGGGATATCCTTACACTTTTCCTTAAGGTCCCTGCCTTTTTTGGTAAGAGCTGACCCACATTGACGGTCTCCTCCTCCCACAGGACCATAAATACGATATACTGCGTATATGTAAGGCCCAGGGGCTTGAGGTAGGGTGTATATGCCGCCACGATCTTACGGCTGCAGGCATAAAGCGGGAAGCATATCTGGTTTTTAAGAAGGAGCTGCTGATACTCTTGTGACATTAGGGTGCCTCTTTTCCGGTCACGCATATGATCTCATTATTCATGCGTTAACCATTTGATCATTATAGCCTATATACTATATCAGTTCTGCAACACATTTTTCCACCTTTTCCATCTTTTCGGTGGGCTCAAATCTTGCCACTACATTGCCGCTTCTGTCGATGACGAACTTGGTGAAGTTCCATTTGATCTCGGGATTATTCTTGTAATCCCTGTCGATCTTGGAAAGCATTGCGCTCATGGCAAATGCTGCAGGTCCCTTTCCGAAGCCTTCAAAGCCCTTCTGCTCCTTGAGATACTTGAAAAGAGGGATCGCATTTTCTCCGTTCACGTCGGACTTCTTCATCTGAGGGAACTGAGTGTTGTACTTAAGGGAACAGAACTCGTGGATCTCCTCATCGGTTCCGGGAGTCTGTCCGGCAAACTGGTTGCAGGGAACATCGACGACTTCGAAGCCCTGATCATGGAACTTCTCATACATTGCCTCAATATCCTTGTAGTGAGGGGTGAATCCACAGCCTGTTGCGGTATTGACAACAAGGACCACTTTTCCTTCAAAATTCTTCATGGATATCTCTTCGCCGTTTGCAGCTGTTACGCTAAGATCATAGAATCCCATTTTTTCCTCCTGATATTCCTGTTGGTTTATGGTGTGTTGTTAAGTTACGTGTTATGTGTTATGTGTGTTGGTGTTTTTGTGCTTTGCCATTCTTTATATCTGTTCACATTATATTTTATCAAATATGTATTGTCAATATATTTGATAAAATATTTTTCCTGATATCTTTACTCTTTCCGGACATAAAAATACCCCCGGGCAGGTCACGGTTTTAAGTGTCCTTCCCGGGGGCATGAGGTCACTGCCTCAGCAGCCGTTTAAAATAATACATCACTTCCGTCAGATCATCGCATACCACAACCGACTTATTCTTCATCTCATCGTCAGCTGGTATCATGTCAGGCACCATTATCGGCTTCATTCCCGCAGCATATGCGGATCTGATACCATTGTAGGAGTCTTCTATGGCAAAGGTTACGGAAGGATCCGCATTCATCGCGGCACAGGCAAGAAGATATATCTCAGGGTCAGGCTTTGATATCTTCACGGCATCTCCGCCTATTATCTCCTCAAAGTATCCGGCAAATCCCGCATCCCCGAGTTCTGCCTGGGCAGCTGCTTTTCTCGTGGATGATGCCACAGCGCATCTTATTCCTTCACCCTTCAGGTACTCCAGTATTTCCTTCACGCCGCTTTTGACCGGCAGCCTGCCACCATCATACTTTTCGTGGAAAAGCCTGCTGCTTTCCGCAAGAAGCTTATCCGAGATCCCCTCCCCGTATATTCCTGCGTAGGCATCTTCAACTATCTGTCTTGTCTGGGCCTTATTAGTCCCTATGCACCTGTAGAAAACGTCATGAATGTCAGGCATACCATATTCCGCTGCTATCTCAGACCATGTACCCAGACAGGCTCTTTCGGAATCAAAGATGACGCCATCCATATCAAATATAACGCAGCCGATATTGCTCATAAGTCACCACATTCACATCTTCACAGAAACCGCATTTCATCATGCGATCATATTCACTGCAGGTTTCGATCACTCAGTATTCTTTATCCACATGATCAAGACCGTATGTCTTCATGAACTCATTCAGCTCGCCCTGATCCTTTATCATCATAACCTCGTGGAATTCACCGGTCTCTTTATTCTTAAATCCCGCGACCTGTTCTCCGTTACAGATAGAAGCCCTGATGATGGGCTTTTCCTTTTCGGGATCGTAAGCGTATTTTAAGTCGTCATCCTTCTTCTCATACTTTTTCTTTGTAAAAAACCATACACAAAAGCCTACGGCTATGCAAAGGATGATCATTATCAGAATATAAGGGAACACAGACTTATCCTTGCCGGCCTGCACCGATCCGGCGCCGCCTGCATTATCCGGTGATGCACCGTCTGCAGAGGCAGTTCCGGCATCTGCCGATGCACCTTCCGAAGCTGTATCCGCCACAGCCGATGCCGCACCATCTGAATTGCTGCTTGCTGCATCCGCTGCTACATTTGCATTATTTCCGTTATCTGAAGCTGCAGTGTTCGAACCATCCGATACATCTGATGCATCTGATGCATCCGTTACTCCGGAAACCTCCGCACCCGCTGAAGCATCCTGAGCCTGTACCGACACAGCTGTCACATCGGGAACGGGAAATGAAGCTCTGCGTGAAAGGCCGTTTACTTCCATCATCCGGTTGAACATATCCTGGAACTCTGTATAGGTAACGCTTCCGTGAGGATCTATCAGAAGTTCTGATTTCGGAGCCCCCGGTGTTCCCTTTCCGTCCATAAGGTTCCATGTGATCGCCCATGTGATCGCTTCCCATGCATACTGGTCAATATCATAATAATCCTTGAAATCATCGGATCTTCCGAAGTCTATCGCTCTCTTATAATCCATTACTTCGGAATATCTCATGAGCATAAGTGCCATATCCTGTCTTGTGAGAACTCTTCCCACTCCGAAGGTATCCGATGATACATCGGGATATCCCAGGCATATGGAATTCTTCTCACCCCAGATGAGAGCATTCTCATACCATGCACCATGGGCAACATCACTGAATCTGGAAGATCCGCTCACAGCCGGACTTCCCGCTATGGAGTAGAGGATCCAGGCAGCAGCTTCCCTTGATATCTGATCTCCGCTTGCAGTCTGGGCTGAGGTTGCCGTCTGGGCAGATGCGGATGCCGAAGAGTTACCCGCACTCAGGGTCACAGCATCATCGAAGCAGAGAAAGTACAGATTATCTCCGCCTGTGGAGGTATCACCGCCGTAATCAAGGGTCCAGGAATGACCGACACATACGTCATATTCGCTCTGCTTTACACCCTCGTTATATGTCTTAACAAGCAGCGGATTCGCTCCTATATCAAGTGAGGTGAAGCTGTTGGTAAATGCCTGCAGAAAGTGAAGTGAAGGATTGCCCGACAGATCGAGAGCTCCTATCAGGTTGCATGCACAGTCGAGATAGAAAAGCTTGGGATTGTGGGTCACATCCAGAGAAGTGATATGGTTGTAGCTGCATATCAGCTTCTGAAGTTCAGGATTATTGCTTACATTGATGGTATATACATCATTATTGGCACAGTTGTAATACTGAAGCCCGGGATTATGGCTCACATCAATGCTTCCCAGTCCCGGATTATCCCAGATGTCCAGTCTCTTCATCTTCGGGCAGCCCGACACATCAAGATATGTAAGGCGGTTCCTGAAGGCGTCCAGATGGGAAAGGTTGGGATTATTGCTAAGATCAAGGGAAGTGAGCAGACATGATCCGCAGGTCAGATGCTCCAATAGGGGGTTATGTGATACATCAAGTGCGGGAAGAGGATTGGTATTGCACTCGATGAAAGCCATTTTGGGATTGTTCGACACATTCAGATATGAGAGATTGCAGTCATAGCAATATACCCATTCAAGCTCGGGATTGGCGGAAAAGTCCAGTGAAGTAAAGAGATTGCCCGAGCACCATACACCGTGAAGGTCCTTATTGTTACTCAGGTCCATGTAGGAAATATAATTATCCTTACACCAGAGTCCCTGCAGAGCCGTGAAATACTCGACACCCTGTATCGATGTGATGCCCATGCCCTCGCAGTAGATATTGATGGTAAGTGCGATCTCCGCATCATCAATGATACCGTTTAAGTCACGGTCATAGTCAGGTCCCGAGATCACCGCCCTGAACACGGGATCGGGGAAGGTACTTTCATCTATCACAACAGCAGCCCTGACATGGCCTGCACCGCCGGAATAGATGATGATCGCAGCAGCCATGACCAGCAACGCCATCAGCGGACGCATTATCATACGCAAGACAGATTCAAAAACTTTCATTTTCAGCCCCCTCAGCTTAATCTATTGAAAGTATATACCTTCAGTATTCATCAAGGAAATGATGTCTGACACCATCCTTCTTATATGCTATCAGTGTATCGAGATTCACATTTTCAACACTCTTGAAAATATTGGACTCGATATACGGATTGTCTTTCTTAAGCGAAGCGATGAGCTTCTTGGTCTCAAGGCGCTTCGATGATGTGGTCCCGTCTTCATGACAGGTGGTACAGGTCTCCGTAAAATGACATGCACACTGCAGGAAATGCAGTTCATTATAGTCACGCCATGCACAGATATCACTTTCCCTGACAAGATAGAGCGGCCTTATCAGCTCCATCCCCTCGAAATTGGTACTGTGGAGTTTCGGCATCATGGTCTGGATCTGTGCTCCGTGAAGCATCCCCATGAGGATCGTCTCTATAACGTCATCATAATGATGTCCGAGAGCTATCTTGTTGCAGCCCAGAGCCTGTGCCCTGCTGTACAGATATCCGCGCCTCATCCTTGCACACAGATAGCATGGATTCTTCTCTATTGTATCAACCGCATCGAAGATATCACTTTCAAATATGGTTACGGGAATCCCAAGGGTCTTCGCATTGCTCTCGATCAGCGCCCTGTTATCCTTATTGTAACCCGGGTCCATCACAAGGAAGGTCAGCTCGAAATTGCACTGCCTGTGCCTTTGGATCTCCTGGAACAGCTTGGCCATGAGCATGGAGTCTTTGCCGCCGGAGATGCATACCGCGATCCTGTCGCCCTCTTCGATGAGCTTATAGGTCTTACATGCCTTTGCAAATGGAGTAAAGAGCTGCTTATGGAATTTCTTCCTTATGCTTTCCTCTGCCCTGTGCTGCCTTTCTTCCCTGTCGCTCTCATCCGCGGCACGGAACCTGACATATCCTGTATATCCTCCCTCAAGGCTATAGCATTCACGGCCTCCGGCAAAAAATGTCTCATCAAGTTCACCGGTCCTGCGTCCGATCTCACAGTAGAAGATCAGCTTCCTGTCCGCAGGTATCTCAGATATCCTGACAGCCGCCCCCTCAGGATCACTCTCCGGGTCAAGGGCGATGGCATCATGCATCATACCATATTCCCTCAGTCCCTCATCCCTTATATCTATCAGCTGATAGCTCTCCCGGGGAAGCTGCATAAATTGTTCAATAGATATTTCCTTCATAACCCGTCACAATTCTGAATGATCAATGTAAATCCGAAGGTTTCTCATAAAACCCACAGAATACAATCTACTCAAAAACCGGGATATTTTCAAGGGTCAACACAGGGACGGTTCTTTCGTTCATCATGCTCCGGGCTTTTCCCTCATCAGCTTCTCCACAAGATCTCTCTTCTCATAAAGAACACATCCTCCGTCATGGTCATCCATAAGGATATCACCGCTCTGAAGCGCCATAAAAAGAGGCGATCTGATGGCATCACGAAGGGAGGTATTACTGACATTAACGTCAGAATATGGTGAGAATGGACATGGCTCTGCTCCCCCGTGGGAATTGATGTGGAAGAAGCCCCTTCCTGCCGCAACACATCCTCCCGAACCCTTCTCATCACCGGGAAATGAGATATATACCATCTCAGGCCTCTCATCTCTGAGGCGGGCGATCTCCTTATTAAGATATTCCCTCTCTTCATCTCCGGGAGCAAGGTGCGTGCTGTCATCAGTAACAGGAACGAACTCCACGAAGATCACTGCCTTACAGCCTCTGTCCGCCAGCTCATTCAGGAATTCCTCCGATGTCACTTCATGTATGTTCTCAGTGGTCACCGTGACGGATGCTCCGAAGATCAGTCCGCGGGCCTTCAGCTCATCCATGTTGGATATGAGCCTGTCGTAAATCCCCGCTCCTCTTCTTGCATCCGTAACCTCTCTCTTTCCCTCGATGCTCATAATCGGAATAAGGTTACGGGACCTGTCAAACAGTTCGAAGTATTTATCATCGATATATGTTCCGTTTGTAAAGATGGGAAACAGGATGTTCTTCTTCCTGCCTGCAGCCTCTATGACATCCCTTCTGAGCATCGGTTCACCGCCTGCAAGCAGTATAAAGCTGATTCCGAGATCATCAGCCTCATCGAATATCCTAAGCCACTCTTCATCGCTCAGCTGACTTACAGGTGCGGTATCCACCGTTGCATGATTGCATCTTGAATAGCACCCTGCGCAGTGCAGATTACACTTACTGGTTATGCTTGCTATAAGGAAGGGAGGGATGTGCTCACCGTTTTTCTCAGCCTTTTTACGCTTCATCGAAGCTGCGGCACTTGCAGCAGAAAACCCAAGCATAAAAGCGCTCTCTTTGGGATTCTTAAGGGTTGCCTTCAGGGCATCTGACACAACCCTCTCGACACCCTTTGTCATATATTCCTGAATATCAAATTCTCTGTCCATATCTGTTCTTTCAGATTTCCTCTGCACTCTTTACAAGCCTGGCATCAAGGGATGCCGCTCCCTTAAGTGAAGGTGAGAGCTTCTCCGCAGTCTTTCCTATGCCGCTTCCGCCTGATGTTGCAAATGCATGTACTGTCTTACCGCTCCAGTCATAATCCTTCGCAAAGGTATGGATAACTCTTGGTGCCTGTCCGTACCAGATGGGGAAGCCGATATATACGGTATCATACTTATCGAAATCCTCAATCCTGCCTGCAACAGGTACATCCCTGCCGCCGATCTGCTCCTTATTGCATCTTGAAAGCGGGTTCAGATAATTGATGTCTGATTTCGTATAGGGAGTCACGGGTACTATCTCAAATACATCCGCTCCGGTCTTTACTGCGAACTCCTTCGCCACCTTTGCCGTGGTTCCTTCCGCACTGAAATAAGCTATAAGTGTTGCCATTGTTTTTCCTCCGTTCCGCACAGTTCATACTGTGCAATCCATCATTATTGTTCAGAAATATCTGCGATCATTTTTACAAGCTCCATATAAAAGGGCTTAACATTCGTCCTCCTGGTAAATCCTCCCTGAAGTGACATGTGATCACCATGATATACAGGCATTACATACCATCTCCCGGGAAGAAGACCCATTCCCTCATAATATGCTTCCTGCGGCGCACCAAATGGAGCACCTGCAGAGATAGTATTTACAAGTCCGTCATTAGCCTGCCATGACTCATCCAGTACATATCCGCCCCGTGTGGAACCGGTGTATCTGCTCATATAGATGGCACCCTTCATGAACATATTCTCGGTTATGGCAGGATCCGGAGTCAGCCTTCCGCTTTCATCTGTCATCATGGAAGAACAGGGATATGCAAAATAATACACATCATCAAAGGTTGAGATCTTACCGTTAAGTGCCAGGGCATTATCTATATGCATATCAAAGGATGCGTAATCCCAGCTTTCTCTTCCGTCCAATACAGGCTTTGTTCCGCTTGATACCGCGTTACTGTTCTTCTCGTATTCCTCCGGTATATCTATTGACGCAGGATCGAAGCCCTGATCCTCATACAGATCATATGCCGTGGTTCCATTGGTGGGTGCCGCAAGTGTTACCACCGCCACAAGTCTTTCACCGTTCCCTCCTCTGAAAAAGGGAGACAGATCCGATGCATCCGTAGCCGCTCTTTCCTCCTCGCTTCCGTTTACCAGCACTTCAGAGAATACTCTTATGGTAGCTCCGCCAAAAGAATGTCCGATGAGCGCTATCTGTGAATGATCGAAATCCTCGATAAGAGCTCTGCCCGTATAGTCTTCCCCGAATCTCTCGTGACCTGCTGCCTGACTGTGGGCAACGCCGTAATCCACTCTGGTACCCGCAAGCTGGGCATACAGTTCACATGCCCTGTCCCAGGCACTTCCGGTAGGATCGACGGATGCAGCATAGCTTTCATATCCGCGGTCATTCAGATACCTGATAATGCTTCCTCCGGACAGACCCCAGTATGGAAAAAATTCGTTAATGGTATCGTAGCTTCCCCAGCCTGCAAGACCATGTACAAATATATACTTAACTTCTGTCTGCCTACCCCTTCTGTATCCGACTCCCGCAGACAGCACTCCCGACACAGCTATCAGAGCCGCCATCCATATGACAGTCAGCTTCACTCCGTTATCCTTAATGCGGAAGAACGGGTAAGGACCATCGGCTTTATCCTTAGCATTAAGATACAGCATAAGGAGACCGTATATAAGAGTCACCGTAACAGGAAGCCATATCCAGGCAAGGGATACTTTATCCTCCGCAAACCGGTATGAGAGGAACGCAAGTACCGGAACCAGCAGATGATGATATATACAGCTTCCGGAAAAAAGCAGTTCCCTCACCCTTCCGGATGTGGGGACCAGTATGAACACCGTGACAAAGAAAGTCATGGCCAGCATACTGACAGACAGAAATCTGAGTACGCGGACGAAATAAAGCTGCCCCAGTATCACCAGCATAAGTGATGATATGAAAGCAAACAGGTTGGAGATCTGGGTATAGTATACAGCAAGTTCCTTAAGGCTTCTTTTTCTGATTGCCTTCGTGAACGCTATTATCTCCAGTATCACTATGATAAGATTAATTATCCTTGCCATGAAAGCATATCCTCTATATGACCGGGATCCATATTATTCGAAGCAGAGAACGTGATCTTTTTATATTTGCTCACATTATATTTTATCCAATATAAAATGTCAATATTCTCAATATCATACCCTTCGGATGAGATCGGAGTCCCCCGGAAGTCCGAAGGGATTTAGAACTCGCCGGTCCCGGAAAAAAAAGAGTGCCTGTCACTGCTGACAGGCACCTTAATATTATGCGATATAGAATACCTTGGCACCATGCGCAGGAAGCGTGGCAGTGAAGGTATCTCCTATCCTGACACTTTCTCCGCTCCACAGTTCCCTGGCATCGGACCCTGCAGAAAAGCCTTCCAGCTCTTCCATATCGAATCCGAACTCCCCGTCCTCATCCGATGCATTGAATACTGCCATGTACTTTCCGCCATCACTGTCATCCGCAGTCCACAGTATGTATTCCTTACCGTCTGTCTCTCTCCTGAAGATCTGGCGTGCATTTCTGGAATTGGCATGCATTCTCATAACCGCCTCGTTCGTGATAAGCTTCATTGTAAAATCATCAAAGCCCGTCATCTCACCGCCTATCATCAGCGGCGAACGCATTATACCCCAGAGAGTCATCATGGTGATCTGCTCATCTTCGGTAAATCTGGTCCTGTTGTTTTTGTCATAATCCTGCTTTATGGGACCGATGGGAAGCATATCCGCATCAGGGAAGTGTCCGGCTCCCGCATGAATGCTCCACTTTTCAGCGCGCTCGAACATTGCATACAGCAGTTTCCAGTCATCCCAGAAATCATCGGTGATACGCCACATATTCGCAACCTGCTTATAAAGCTCAGCCTTTTCAAGGAGGGCAGGTCCGGGTGAAAGTGAGAGCACCATCTCTCTTCCGCAGTCATTCAGCGCCCTGGAGAGGATCACCATCTCCTTCTCTTCACGAGGAAGCTCCCTGCAGATATCATCACACTTTATGAAATCCACGCCCCATTCAGCATAGAGCTTAAATATCGAATCATAATATGCCTTACCGTTTTCATCAGGAGTCACGCCGTACATATCGGGATTCCAGTAGCATATGCTGTTGGACCTTGCCGCACTACGTGCGGTTATATCCGTTCCGAGTACGGGAAGATCCTTATGGACCGCCTGACGGGGAATTCCTCTCATTATGTGGATACCGAACTTAAGTCCCAGTGAATGCACATACTCTGCAAGAGGTGCAAAGCCTTTGCCTCCTTCAGCAGAAGGGAATCTGTTAGGTGCAGGGATAAGTCTTCCGTACTCATCCATGCACAGATCCGCAAAGGGTCTGTATTCGTGGCTTGTTGCGCCGGGCTCATACCACTGTATATCCACAACGATATATTCCCATCCGTACTGCTTCAGATGCTTCGCCATGAACTCCGCATTCTGTCTGACTTCCTTTTCTGTTACGGCTGCTCCGTAGCAGTCCCAGCTGTTCCATCCTCTGGGTGCGATCTTCGGTCTGTACATTACATTTCCTCCGTTAACTTACAGTTATTTATATGCCTTCTCTCCCGTGACCTTCTCTCCCCACCGGGAAGCCCAGCTTTCACAAAAGAGCCATGTATAATCTTTATTTTTCCGTTTACGGAATTCATTAAAGCACGGGAGGATTCCCCATGCAAGAGAAGGAATCCCTATCACTATCAGATAGAGCGGACCAAGGAGCAGCGCCTGGAATGTATGCCCGTACTCATGGACTGTGATCTCATTACAGTAATCTCTCCGAGACAGAGCTTCCGGAGTGTCATCACCCGCAGCAGGCCCGCGGGGAGTGAAGATAAACATACCGAGAGACAGACCGGAATCACTGTTCCATACCGTCCTTACGACGCCGCGGTAATAGCTGTGCGGACATCCGAAATTGACCAGATACACGATGAAGCCCAGCATTGTAGCGGCATAGCCCCAGGTCCAGTGCACGAAGACTGCAAGGGGATACCATCCCTTTTCACCCTTTACATCTCTTCTGTCTGCAATAAGCATGAGCCCGATAAGATACAGCCCCAGGAGATAAGCGAGTATATCCTTCGTATCGCATACCCCGCCTATGGCTATAGCCAGCACTGAATCCCTGGGGATTCCCAGCCTTCCGACCAGGTCCAATGCCTGGAGCACTTCGGCATGTATCCCCAGAAAATAGACCAGTATCGGCAATACATATGCCGTGAAGATCCTGTCCCTGACGAAGATGATCCTTAGCAGAAAATAGATAGTTGGTATGACAAGCACATCACCAACAAACCCTCTGATGAAACCTCTTCCCCATGCGCCTATTGCTATCTCTGTCAACAGAAAGACAAGGAAGATGACCGCGTATTTTATTCTCTTCTTAAGTGAACTCATTTCCATAGTATAGTAACATGAAGGACAGACTAATGTTTGACTAAATTTTAATTTTACATATACTTATTACTGTAATTGCAGTTAGCCTGATCATTTACGACAGATCGGTTTTACGGAGGAGAAATGGCAAAATCGGTAAAGCTCTCTGATATCGCAGAAAAGCTCGGTGTAAGTAAGGTCACGGTATCTAAGGCTCTTTCCAATCAAAAAGGCGTGAGCGAGGAGATGCGCCGCAAGATCAAGGAACTGGCGGCGGAACTGGGATACGTATCCCCGTCCTCTTCAAAGCTCTCCCGCGATGCAAAATCCTACAACATCGGAATCCTTGTGGCAGAGAGATATTTCGATCAGACACAGTCTTTCTACTGGTCAATGTATCAGGAGGCCGCTATATATGCTCTCTCCAAAAACAGCTTTACCATGCTTGAAGTTGTAAGCAGCACTGATGAAGAGGAATGCAACGTTCCCAAGCTCATAGAATCCGACAAGATAAACGGCATCATCATTATAGGCATCATGAACAGGGCTTATCTGGATATGATGGCAAGGCAGAATGATATCCCCGTTGTATATCTCGATTTTTACGAGCCCGAAGCAAGATGCGAATCCATAGTATCCGACAGCTTCTTCGGCATGTATTATATGACCGACTACCTGTGCAGGAACGGTCACAGGAAGATCGCTTATGTCGGAACGGTCCGTGCCACCAACAGCATAACCGACAGATACATGGGATACTGCAAGGCCCTTCTCGAACATGATATCGATCTTCGTAAGGACTATGTCATCGATGACCGTTATCCGGGCACCGGGAGCAGAACAGGCTATAAGCTTAAGCTTCCCAAGGACATGCCTACAGCCTTTGCATGCAACTGTGACGTGGTGGCACTTGAGCTCATTGATCTTCTCGAGGAAAAGGGGTACAGGGTACCTGAGGATATCTCTGTAGTCGGCTTTGACAATTACGCCTTCTCCAACAAGGATCATATAGAACTCAGCACATATGCCGTGGATTTCAAGGCAATGGCCAAGCTTGCGGTCAAGAAGCTCCTGAAAAAAATGGACGGGGACATGTTCGTACAGGCACCTTCCGTCGTAGAGGGAAGGATGATCCCCGGAAAGACCGTCAAAAACATAGAACGATAAGAAAGTATATGCATACCCCAGAAGATCCGGACAGGTTCCGGATCTTTTTTTGTTGTTCAGAAGACCTTTCTCAACCCTTATAGGGTATCTCTGCTAATTTTTAGTTTATTTATTTATCTAAAAATCCGAAATTTTTTAATTTTTGTTACTTAATATTGACTTTACAAATAGTGGTAAATAAAATTAATTTTAGTCAGTGAATAGGCTAAATATACTTAAAAACGCCTAAAATAATGACAAAATGTTAAGGAGGGTATTTATGAAAAAGAAACTATTATCTTATGTTCTGGCATCTGCCATGGTACTGTCTCTGGCCGGCTGCGGAGGAAGCGGATCGGGAACCGGCACCGGAAGCTCGGGCTCTTCAGGGAGCACAGTCTCCACTGCACCCGTCACGGAATCCGGAACTCTCAGCTACACCACACTGAACCTGGATGAGTATTCAGACTTTACCGCCTCTATCAAGTTCGTCCACCACAAGACAGACCGTGAAGAGGACGGAACAATGGCCTCAATGATCGCAGAGTTCAACAAGGAATTCCCGAACATCACCGTAACAACCGAGGCAGTTACCGACTACGCCGAGGATTCACTTCTCCGTCTCAACACCGGAGACTGGGGTGACATCATGTTCATACCCGCTGTTGATAAGAGTGATCTCGCCACATACTTCATGCCTCTGGATTCGCTGGATAACCTTTCCAAGGAACTGAACTTCGTAAGCTCATGGTCATACGACGGACAGTGCTACGGAATCCCCTACATGGCTAACGCACAGGGTGTTCTCTACAACAAGAAGGTATTCGCAGATGCAGGTATCACCCAGCTTCCCAGAACCGCATCAGAGTTCATCGCAGCACTTAAGCTCATTAGTGAAAAGACTGACGCCATCCCTCTTTACACCAACTACGCAGCAGGATGGACCATGGGTGCATGGGACGCTTACGTCGGAGTCGTATCAAACGGTGATGACGCATACATGAACCAGAAGCTCGTACATACCGCAGAGCCCTTCTCAGATCCCGGCGACGGATCCGGCGCATACAATGTATATAAGATCCTCTATGATGCATGTGCCCAGGGACTTATCGAGGATGACTACACCACAACAGACTGGGAAGGCTGCAAGGGAATGCTTAACAGAGGCGAGATCGGAACAATGGTACTCGGCTCATGGGCATACGCTCAGATGCAGGAAGCAGGCGATACTCCCGAGAACGTTGGATATATGCCTTTCCCCATCACCGTAAACGGAACCCAGTATGTTGCTGCAGGCGGCGACTACAACTATTGCATCAACGCAAAGGCTTCTGATGACAACAAGATAGCTGCTCTCATCTTCGTAAAGTGGATGGTTGAAAGATCTAACTGGTGCTACAACGAAGGCGGATATACCGTCGTAAAGGGTGGCGCTAATCCCGATATGTACGCAGCATTTAACGGATGTGAGGTCATGTCGGATCTCGATGCCCTTGCAGGCGAAGAGGATTACCTCAACCAGATGAACGCTGAGTCCGAGCTTTCCATCAATGCAGGAGGAAATGCCAAGGTTCAGGAGATCGTGGAAGCAGGCGCAACCGGCTCCAAGAGCTTTGACGACATCATGGCTGACTGGAACAGCAGATGGCAGAATGCTCAGAGCGAACTGGGAATAAATGTCCTCTATTGATAAAAGAAGGTTATTCCGATGAAGAAAAAAACAAATATCAGGGAGTGGTTAAGATCGCGGGATGGGCAAAGAGTTCTCGTAATCATCACATTCATGACCATCCCCCTTGTACTTCTGTTTGTATTCACATATCTCCCCTTCGGGAAGATGTTCGGATACAGCTTCTATGAAATGAAATACACAGGTGCCCGGAAGTTCGTGGGTCTCAAGAACTATCTCAAGGTCTTCCAAAGAGATGACTGCTTCAAGGCACTGAAACTCTCTCTGTATTATATGGTGGGTTCGCTTGTTCAGCTGGCGCTTGCGCTATACCTTGCAACAGTACTCAGCTTTAAGGTAAAGTGCGGTGCATTTTTCAAGGGAGTCATGTTCTTCCCCTACCTGATCAACGGAATCGCCGTAGGTTTTATCTTCAAATTCTTCTATACAAGAGGCTTTGTTTTTGACACTGTCCTTCAGTCACTGGGATTCGAGCTTGAAAATCTTCCCTACTGGCTGAAGGACCAGAGCATCAACAACTGGTCCCTTGTGGGCACCAGTGTTTGGAGATACTTCGGTCAGAATATGATCCTGTTCATTGGAGCGATAATGTCCGTAGACAGTGACCTCTACGAAGCAGCAATGCTGGATGGGGCCAATCGCTTTCAACAGTTTCGATATATTATCGTTCCCAGTATAAAAACGATAATCACCCTGAATGTCATACTGTCGATCACCGGATCCCTCAGCGCGTTTGAACCCCCTTACGTGATCACGAGCGGTGCCAACGGAACAGGAACATATTTTGTCATAATGCATGAGATAGCGCACACGCAACAGAAGGTAGGTCTTGCATCCGCAATGGCCATAGTCCTCCTCGCCATCATACTTATAGCTACAGGACTGCAGAAGATATTCTTTAAGTATGTATTCAGATCCGGCGAAGATGAGGATATAAATGCCGCAAAAAAGCGTGAGAAGAAGCTGGCAAGATACATTCAGCACCAGAGAAAGAAACAGGAGGCATCAGGACAATGAATTCCAAAGTCAAAAATGTAAAAATGCTTCCGCTTACGATACTTAAGTATTTCTCACTGATCTTCTTCTCGGTGGCGGCAGCACTTCCCGTAGTATCATGTGTCATCACGGCATTTAAGACAGATACGGAATATCAGAATACCAATGTGATGACCCTGCCGGAAAGCTGGCTGAACCTTGAGAACTTCAGACAGGCATTCATGAAAGCAAATATGGGCAGAGCCTTCATGAACTCAGTGATAATACTTGTATTTGTTCTGCTTCTGTCGGCGCTCCTTGGCACGCAGCTTGCATATGTTCTCAGCAGATTTGCATTTCCCGGAAATAAGATCATAAGGAATCTCTTTCTCTTCGCCTCACTCCTCCCGGGCGTGGCAATGCAGATAGCTGTTTACGAGATCATGTATAAACTGGGTTTCATCAACTCGCTTCCCGGATATATCATCATGATGTGCGGAACGGATGTAATATCGATATACATATATATACAGTTTATCGAGAACATTCCCGTATCCCTGGATGAATCGGCGATCGTGGACGGAGCAGGATACTTTACGATCTTCTACCGTATCCTCCTTCCCCTCATGAAACCCGCAATCGTCACAAGCTGTATCCTCAAGGGTGTCGGCACCTACAACGAATACTATGCCGCAAGCCTTTATCTGCAGGATAAGAAGAATTACTGCACCGTGGCAACCTCGTTATACACATTTGTGGGGCCTCTCGGCAGTAAATACAACCTGATCTGCGCAGGAGTCATCATCGCTCTGCTGCCGGCATTCATCGTGTTCATAACATGCCAGAAGCAGATATACTCCGGCCTTACAGCAGGTGCGGTGAAGGGTTAAACCATAAAAACATTGACACATTACATATCGTCCTATATACTTACGACTAAATTATTTCTAAAAGCGTGAGGGCTATGATCACTTTAACAAACTCTATTTCAAGAGAATATAAGCACCAGACCATGTGTTATACCCATGGATGCTATTATATTGTCTTTGATGAGGATAGAAGCGGTACATAGTCTCATACGGCATATGTATATGATCTGTTTTTACCTCATCAGACTTTCGGGTTTGATGAGGTTTTTTATATGAGGAGGAAGTCATGGAAGAAAAGAAAGAGAGCAAAAAGGAGAAAAAGCTTTCCCTGCGTGAAGTGCTTGACAATGCCTTTTATGCCCTGAAACTCGGCATCAGTTTTTCAAAGAAGATATTTTTCAACATCATATTCATCGCGATACTCGGCTATTTCCAATGGGTCTTCTTCTCATCTGTATTCATGAAGAATATCGTGGGAAGTCTGGACAGAGGTGACGACTACAGGAAGATACTTGCCTACATCGGTATATGCGGACTTTCGGTAGGTCTCATGAACCTCTATCAGCACTATTTTGAAAATGTCACTCTTCCCGTTGAACTGACACGCCTTTATGGCAAGCTCTACCATATGCTCTTCGACAAAGCGAGAAACGTGGAGCTGAGCTGCTATGAGAATTCAGACTTCTATAACAGATACACCATGGCAATGGACGGCGCGGACCAGAAGATATCGGACATCATGAGAAGATTCTGGGGTATCATCTTCGGAAGCATAGCAACCGGCTTTGTATTCAGTCTGATGTTCTCCATCGACAGATTTGCGGTCATCTTTATCATCTGCCCGCTGATAGGCAACTTCGTATTCGGAAGCATCAAGAACAGGTTCGAGTTCGTCCGCTATAAGGAACAGGTAAGCGGCAATAAGGTCATGAACTATGTCAGCCGTGCAATGTACCTTCCCGACTACGCCAAGGAAATGCGACTGTTCGGTGTCTACAATCTCCTGAAAAAACAGTACACGGATGCAACTGACAGGAATGTGGATATCGCTTCAAAATACGCTTTCAAAAATGCATTCGTCAACTTCTGGAAGATAACCTTTACCTTCTCAGTGATATTCGAAGGTGTACTCTTCTATGCCATATACAGGAATCTGGTCACACAGTCCATCTCCCTTGCCGACCTTACCATAATGACAAGCATGATGGTATCCATGACCTGGATACTGATCGGACTCTTTGACGACATCGTCAACTTCATGAAGGATGGAGTATTCATAAATAACCTCAGAGGATTTCTGGATTATAAAGAGAAGATCCCCGAAGATTACGACGGTTACGTTCCTGACAGCTTCGAATCCTTAGAATTCGATAATGTCTCCTTCTCCTACACGGATGAAGAGACCATCAGGAATCTCTCCTTCACCATAAGAAACGGTGAAGTCGCAGCACTCGTCGGACATAACGGAGCAGGCAAGACCACCATAATAAAACTGCTTCTCAGACTCTACGATCCGACTGAGGGAGTTATCAGACTGAACGGAAGGGATATCAGGGAATATAATCTCCACGCCTACAGAGAGATCTTCGCAACCACCTTCCAGGACTTTGCCATTATGGGAATGCCCATCAGGGACAACGTACTGATGGGACGCCACTATGAAGACGAAGAAAGAATAGTGGAGGATGCTCTCAGGAAATCCGGAGTTTATGACAGGGTTGTCAGATTGGAAAAGGGAACCCGGACAGTCATGACCAAAGAGTTCGATGAAAACGGTGCGGTTTTCTCAGGCGGAGAAAGTCAGAAGCTTGCAGTCTCGAGAACCTTTGCCAAGCCCGCACCCGTCAAGATATTCGACGAGCCCTCCAGCGCTCTCGATCCCATAGCGGAGTATGAACTGTTCAATAACATTGCAAAAGAGGGAAGCAACCATACTCTCCTCTTTATCTCCCACAGACTTTCCAGCGTAAAGCACTGCGACAAGGTGTTCATGCTGGAAAAGGGACGGATCATCGAAGAAGGCTCACATGAAGAACTTATGAGCCTTGGCGGAAAATATGCCAAGATGTACCGCCGCCAGGCCAATAACTATCTTGCTATCGAAGACGGAGAGGAGGTGGCAGAATGAGCAAAAAGGATGAAAACAAACAGCCCTTTAAGCAGGTACTGTCGAATAACCTGTTTCTGATAAAGCTGTGCTTTGCCGCTTCACCAAGCTTCGTTATCTTCCCGGTGCTTGATGCGGTAAGAAACCAGGTCTCCATCTTCTTCGAGCACACTGTGGGTATCGGATATGTGCTGGAAGCCGCCGAGTTCCACTATCCGTTCAGAAAGGTTGCGGCGGTCATAATACTGCTGTTCATATGCATATCCATCGGAATGGTCTTCACCGTATGGGTTGGCGATTATGTCAGGGAAAAGGAAGGGCCCAAGGTAAAGAGAAAGATCAAGCTGATGCTTTATGATAAGGCGAAGGATCTTGACCTTGAATGCTATGACAATCCTGAATATTACAATGAGATGGTCCTTGCCATAGCAGAGGTTGACAAGCAGATAGAAAGGTGCATCCAGTTTCTTTCCAATCTGTTCGGAGGTCTTGCGACCTTTATCACCACAGGGATCTACTTCGTGAAAAAGGATGCTGTTTCGATACTGTTTGCATTAGTGTCATTTTTACTTACCTTCTTTTTCATGCAGGCATATAACAAGCTTTCCTACAAGATAAGAGTGGCAAGGAATCCCTACGAAAGAAAGCGTGAATACGTAAAGCGTGTTTACTATCTCCCCGACAGTGCAAAGGAGATGCGACTGAATCCCGAAGTCAGCGATATCCTGTACAGGGAATTTGATGAAGCTAACGAAGAGATAGTAAAGATTGAAAAGGAAAACGGAAAGAAGCACTTCCTCATGAGCTTCGTTGCAGGCTATATCGGAAATGATTTCTTCTGCGATGTTATATACATCTCATACCTCGTACTTAAAGCCACTGTACTCGGTGCTCTTTCCTTCTCAACAGTCGCCATACTGTACAACTCCTTCGGAAGGATGAAGAGAGGACTCAGGGTATTTACCGAAACATATCCCTTTGCATGCGAGTCCAGCCTCTATGTCCAGAAGATCAGGAACTTCCTTGAATATGAGACGGCTATCACATCTTCCGAGAATGCGATTCCCGAAAGCAGTGCCAAGGATGTACATGTGGAGGATATGTCCTTCTCCTACGGAAAGTCGGAGGATATGCTCCTCAGGAATATCAATATCGATATAAAGCCCGGAGAAAAGATCGCACTTGTGGGATATAACGGTGCGGGAAAGACAACCCTGGTCAAGCTCCTTATGAGACTCTATGATCCAAAGAGCGGCAGGATCGTTATGAACGGCAGGGACATCAGAGAATATGATGTTGAAAAGTTCAGACGTTCCATCGGTGTGGTATTCCAGGATTTCAAGATCTTCGCCGGAACAGTTTCGGAAAATGTTGTGATGGATAATCTCCGGGGCGGAGAGGAAGAAAGAGTCAGAGAAGCACTTACGGAAAGCGGACTCATCAGGCGGATCGATAAGATGGAAAAGGGAACGGACAGCTTCCTTACCACTGAAACAAGAGAAGACGGGATCGATCTGTCCGGCGGTGAATCACAGAAGCTTGCCATATCGAGAGTGTTCTACCAGAATGCCGGTCTCATGATACTTGACGAGCCTTCAAGTGCCCTCGACCCCATAGCGGAATACCAGCTGAACCACGCAATGCTGACATCCACTAAGGATAAGACCGTCATATTCATATCACACAGGCTTTCAACCACACGTATCGCAGACAGGATAATCATGCTTGAAAACGGACAGGTGGTGGAAGAAGGCACTCATGCTCAGCTCCTTGAGCAGGGCGGAAAATACGCCGGAATGTGGAATGTACAGGCCGGCGCATATCAGTAAATATATGAATAGGATATACCTGTCAGGTCATTTATAACTTCACCTGCTATTATCAGCCCCACGACAGATGGAACAAAAGCAACAGAACCCGGGATACTCCTGCGTCGGGATGACCTTCCGTCGTCATCCGGATCGCAGGCAGGGTTCTGCTCAAGCCTGCTCATATCATCAGGAGTCTTCCTTGGTTCTTCCCTGGAATACACAACCTTAAGGGAATCGATCCCCCTCTTCTTACACTCACGTCTCATGACCTTTGCCAGCGGACATACTGAAGTCTTATAGATATCCGAAACCTCGAACATTGAAGCCTTTAATTTATTGCCCGCTCCCATGGAGGAAATGACAGGCACGTCAGCTTTCTTGGCCTTCTCGATGATCGCAAGCTTTCCCGTGACAGTATCTATTGCATCAACGACATAATCATAAACACTAAAATCAAACTGATCCTGTGTCTCAGGCAGGAAGAATGTCCTGTATGCCCTTACCGTACAGTCAGGATTTATATCGTGCACTCTTTCCTCCGCCACATCCACCTTGTATTGTCCGACGGTTTTATGTGTGGCGATGATCTGACGGTTGATATTCGTAAGGCAGACCCTGTCATTATCTATAAGGTCCAGAGCTCCGACTCCGCTTCTTGCAAGAGCCTCGACCACATAACCGCCGACTCCTCCTATACCGAAAACGGCAACGCGTGACGCAGCCAGCTTCTCCATAGCCTCCGGGCCATATAATAATTGTGTTCTTGAAAACTGGTTCAGCATATTTTTCTCTTTCATTCCATGATCTCTGACAGGGAACATCCTCCCTTATCAGACGCAAGCAGAAACATAATACCAAAAATATGCCGGCTATGCGACACAAAAAACAACATCCGGACACCGGATCAGTCTTCTCCATCCAGAATGTGCCCCACATGGCGGGTTTCGAAGAACATATCCTTCTTAACAATGACTAATTTCCGATCTAAAATTTCAGGAATATCATCAGCATTACCAGGGCAAAACCTGCTACAAATGCAAGTGTACCCTTGTCATTATCCTTACCGGATGCGATATGGGGTATCTCCTCTATGGTGGTAAAGATCAGTGCTCCGCCTGCGATTGACATTATGTACGGAAGGGCATACGGGAACAGTACAGCAACCACAACGGTGATGATCCCCAAGAGAGGTATCGGAACGCCGGATACTATTCCCATGAAAAATGCTTTGCCGGCTTTTGTTCCCTGATCTCTTATGGGAAGTGCCACACAGATCGCTTCCGGAATATTCTGAAGTGCTATTGCCACCGCCAGAACAATCGCAACCGATGAAGATATCCACTCGGTCTTCATGAAATGAGCGGCATAGATCGCACCGATGGCTATTCCTTCCGGAACATGATGGATCACCTCCGTAAGCATAACCTTCATATCCGTGCCAAGTCCGCTTTCAGGTCCCTCTGTGATACTGGAATAAACATGTGTATGCGGGACCAGCTTATCAAGAAGGATCTGTATGACAACACCCATGCAGAAGCATATGGTCACGGGAATGATCCCGTTCGCCATCTGCAATCCTTCGATAGCAGGATTTAACATTCCCCATACAGCGATTGAGACCATGATACCGGAGCCTGATCCAACCAGTATCATACGAAAATTCTCTGAGATCCGTTCCTTACGGGCATATATGACAGCCGAGCCGAGAAGAGTTCCTATAAGCGGGATGAGCATCCCGAATACCGTTTCACTGTCTGACAGGGTCTGTGATCTGTCCAGATGAGATAAAAGCGAGCGGAGTCCTATGAAGATAAGTATCGTTCCGCCCATGATCTCGGACCCGGACTTATAGCGGTCTCCGAAAATGCTGCCTATCTTAACGCCTGCTGCCGATATGGCGAAAGTGGTGACTCCGATAACCAGCACGGCAAGGATCACATTGGGCAGATTTCCCGCATCCAGCACCTTTACCGGGACAGCCACAAATGTTATGCCCACCGCAAGTGCATCGATACTCGTTGCAACCGCCATCATGAACATGGTCTTAACATCAAAGCCCGGCGACATCTCCTCTTCCGGTGACAGGGCTTCCCTGATCATATTCCCGCCGATCAGTGACAGGAGTCCGAATGCGATCCATGGTGCTATCATGCTGATATATTTTTCAAAATTAGATCCTATCAGATATCCGATAAACGGCATTATCGCCTGAAAGGATCCGAACCATAAACCACATGCAAGATATTCTTTTGTAGTTGCCTTTCCCGATGCCAGGCCCTTGCATATGGATACCGCAAAAGCATCCATGGCAAGTCCCACCGCAAGGAGGATCAGCTCGAACAATCCCATCCGTCACTACCTCAGCTTATTTAAATACAGACCATTTCATTACATGCATGGATACTATATCTCCACCACAGTAAATGTATTCCTTACCTTCTTGGATTCATAAAGAGCCTTATCGGCGCTTCCTATCATGTTATTAACAAGTTCCGTTCCATAGGCTCCTCCGAAGCTCATGGTTATGCGAAGCTCCGGACAGCTCTCAAGGCGGATCTCACTTAATGACGACTTAATGGATGAGAGTTTGTTCTCAAGCCCTTCTTTCGTAATATCGAAAAACACCATCATGAATTCGTCACCGCCGTAACGAAGGACAACATCATTTTTACGGACGGACTGTTCCAGCATCTTAGCGACTTTCTGGATCACCACATCGCCACCCTGATGTCCTGCAGTATCATTTATCGTCTTAAACAGATCTATATCACCCATGACAACTGCCTTACAGGGCTCATACACAAGCTTCTCGTCCAGGAACTTCCTGTTGCGGATCCCGGCAAGAGAATCGGTATAGACCTTCTCCTCGAATTCGGAGATCTTCTTCTGCTGGGCAAGATTATGCAGCTTGGCATCCGTGGTATCCTGGCAGCCATAGACAATGTGCGCAAGCTTTCCGTTCTCGTCACGGTCTCCCACCATGAAGATTCCGTTGAACCAGCGGTGTGCGCTTTCACTGTAGAACTCATGGCTCGATGATCCGTGCTCCTCAACAGCTGCGATTATCGCATCCTTATCCAGCCACTTATGCAGACCCTCGCGAAAGCTCTCGGCAACCGTGGCATCCACATTGTTTTTCAGGAATATGAATGCATCGGGATCTTTTTCAGCCTTCTCAACATACTCGTTGGTACTGATCATACGATAGCTCATATCGTTTACGTCAATGAACATGGAGAAATTGAATACCTTGCCGATAGCTTCGATGATCCTCAGATATTCCTCCAGCTCCTGCTGTGCGGTAATATCAAGATAACAGCCCATGTATATCTCCAGCGAACCGTCATCGGGACGCCTGATGAATCTTCCCGCACCGGTAACCCATATGATCTTTCCGTCCTTCCTCTGCATACGGTAGGTGGCATGGGTTATATCCGGTAGTTCACGGTGAATGCGGACCGAATCCCAGAACAGCTTAACGATGGCCTCTCGCTCCTCAGGAACGAGTGTCTTGACCCAGCTGTCAAACTCATTGGGAAGATCATCCAGTCCGTTATAACCAAGCATCTGCCTGGTCTCATCGTTGAATTCGAAGCTGAGCATATTCTCATCTCGGTCAAAGGTACAGAAATACATGCCCGCCCTCAAGCCCTTGGCGAACATATCCTCCCTGTACTTTGCGACCCTGTACTTGGTATTTGCTTCCTCAATCCTCCGGTTACACTCATTTATGATCCCGCGCTGTTCCTCGGGATAAGCAGACACATCAAAAAGAGGTGTCAGATCTTCAACTCTGATACCGGCCTCTGCGGCAAATTTACCTACACCGTTATCAATACTGTCCACTGCTGAATTTCTATCCATCAGGGCTCCTTTCATTCCGATGATAAGATCCCGGAAATCTGAAAACATATATAGGATTTTACCACTTTCAGGCAAAAAAGGGCAGGAATCTTTCGATTTCCTACGCTATCTGCCAGTTTTCCGCCTCCTGTCCGATCTTTTAACATTGTTGCTCCGGCGATATTTACCTATACTGTTAGTATATTATTTTATATCCTAATTGTATCAGCGGTGTATTCACATCAGACAATCAATACTATACAATCAGGACAGTAATACATATACCGACAGAATAGGAGCAGGGCATTATGAAAAGCAATCTTTCTTCAAATATCAGATCTCTTCGCAAGGAGAAGGGACTCACTCAGGAACAGCTGGCCGAGGTGTTCGGGGTGACGGTTGGCGCTGTTCACAAATGGGAAGCAGGGCTCTCCACTCCCGAGCTTACTCTCATGATGGAGATCGCAGATTTCTTTGATGTATCTCTGGATACTCTTGTAGGCTTTGATGTCAGGGATAACAGGATCGAGGTGCTGGCAAAACGCCTTCGAAAACTGACTGACAAAATGGATACGCAAGTCCTTACTGAAGCAGAAAAAGCGCTTAAAAAGTATCCCAATAATTTTAAGATAGTCTGTGAATGTGCTAATGCTTACAGAGCCTTCGGTATCATTGACGGAACCGACAAAAAGCTGCTGGACAGAGCAATAGAACTGTATGAACAGGCCATAAGACTTGCTCCGCAGAACAGCGATCCCAACATCGATGCCACCCTCCTTTACGGACAGCTTGCAAGCATCTACCAGATAAACGGAGAATTCAGGAAAAGTCTCGAGCTCTATAAAGCCCATAACGCCGGATATATATACAATACACAGATAGGTCAGGTTCTTCTGGGCATGGGCAATTATGATGAGGCAGAGGTTTATCTGTCATATGCTTTCACCGGTCATATGGGGAACAGGATCAATCTGATCACAGCCAAGGCATTATGTTATGCAAAGACCGGCAGATATAAGGATGCAAGAGACATAGTAATGATGGGACTTAATGAAAATGAGTATCTTCGAAAGAGTAATGCTCCCATGTATCTAGACAGGATCGACTGTATCTATCTCACCGGTCTTTCCTATATTGAGCTTCAGACAGGACATAAAAGAAAGGCTGCAGATCATCTGAAGCAGGCAAGGGAGAAGGCTTTAAGATTTGATTCATCTCCTGATTACAATACCGGAAACGAACGCTTCATTGACATCGATGATGCATGTATGGCCTATGATACCATCGGAAGAACATGTATTGAGGGGATCACGAACTCCATAAAACAACTCGGTACAGATGAACTCAGAGCTCTCTGGGAATCCATAAACAAATGAGGTAAGAAAAAATGAATAAGAATACAATACGTGCGGAATTGGTATCCCAATTCCACAGGAAGAATCATTGCGCTTTTTTTCTGGCTCTGACCGTTTCAATCCTCACAGGCACCACCGGCCTCATCATATCCCGGATCATCAAGGAACTCATCGATATTATCTCGGGAGAAAGTGATCATACGCTTGAGCAGATGCTCTTCATCAGTATCGCAGCGGCTGCATTTACCATTATCCTCTCAATACTGAATTATATCTCAGAACCGGCATTCATCAGAAAAGCCATGAGACAGTATAAGGAAAAGTCCTTCGGAATCCTGGCTTCCAAAAGCATATCTGCATTTCGCAGTGAGAACACATCGACATATCTTTCTGCACTTACAAATGATGCTTCCGCAATTGAGACAGGCTATGTATCAGCCATTCTCCCAATAATAACCAAGATAGTTTCATTCACCGGATCCATAGTCTTAATGCTCATATACTCCCCTCTGCTCACTGTGTTTGCATTACTGATAATGACTGTCCCCGCAGCAGTATCTGCCATCATGGGAAAGAAAATGGCAGCGGCACAGAAGGATGTCTCAGACAGCAATTCAGAATTCGTATCCACGATAACCGACTGCCTTGGAGGATTTCGTGTGATCAAAAGCTTCAAGGCCGAAAAAGAGGTGGAGACTTTATTCGAAGAACAGGATACGCTTCTTGAAAATAACAAGTACTGCCTTCGCAGAATCGCCGGACTCACCGGCTCTCTGGGACTGGTTACCGGCGGCATGGCTCAAGTGGGAGTATTCCTGTTCGGAACCTATCTGGCACTGAACGGAAGAGGACTTACAGCAGGAACTGTGCTCATGTTCGTTAATCTCATGAACTTCACCATAGATCCTTTATCCCAGCTGCCAAAGCTTCTTGCCGGCAGGAAAGCCGCATCGGGACTTATCGATAAGCTTGCGGAATCCCTCTGCAGGAACAACAGCAAAGGGGATGAAGTCCCCATAAGTTCCATAGGCAGCGGCATATCTTTCAAGGATGTCTCCTTCAGATATGAAGGGAGTGACAAAGATGTCCTTCACGATATCAACTGTGAATTTCTCCCGGGAAGATCCTATGCGATAGTAGGCGGAAGCGGAAGCGGCAAATCCACTTTTCTTAATCTGCTCATGTCTGCAGGTGACGAATATGGAGGAAGCATCAAGGTAGATGATAAAGAACTGCGATCCGTGTCCGCTGATTCCCTCTTTGATATCATGAGTGTCATACAGCAGAATGTCTTTATCTTCAACGCATCAATAAGGGATAATGTAACGATGTTCCGTGATTTTCCGAAAGATAAGGTGGAGCAGGTTCTGAAGAAAGCCCACCTCGAAGATCTGATCACCGAGCGGGGTGAGCTCTACATGTGCGGAGAAAACGGCAAGGGTCTTTCCGGAGGTGAGAAACAGCGCATCTCCATAGCCAGATGTCTCCTTAAGGATTCTTCAATACTCCTTGCAGATGAGGCTACATCATCTCTGGATAACAAGACTTCACACGATATTGCAAGTGCGATCCTTGAACTCGGATCCATGACAAGAATAGTGGTAACACATTCACTTGAGGAATCACTCCTCCGCAGATATGACGAAATACTTGTCATAAAGGATGGAACCATAGAGGAAAGAGGAGATTTCCGGACTCTTATGGATAATGACGGGTACTTTAAAGCTCTTTATACGGTGGCAGGCTGATGGAAAGTATCGAATTCCGTTTTTCAGGATTTCAGTTTTTTCTTATCTTCATACATTTCTTTATCGGCGCGTTCAAAAATATCCGATACATATCTGTCAACATCAGGGTTATATTCCGATAACCCCGAAGCTAAGATCACACCTGCACCAAGTCTCTTGTTCTCAAGGACCCGGCTGCGCAGTTTATCCATAAGATCATGCCTTGCGGAGTAATCATTCCCCTGAAGGAATACCACAAACTCATCACCGCCGACCCTGAAAACCGGACTGTGTACAAAAACATCGCACAAAAGGCGCGCTGAAGCCTTGATATACTCATCTCCTGTGGAATGTCCCTGTGTATCATTTATCTGCTTCAGATTATTGGCATCGCATACAACCAGTGCAAATGTCAGATAATCCATGCCGCTGTCGATGTTACCCTGTACAGCCTCCTCCATTTCCTTATATGCGGTCTTATTCTTAACGCCGGTAAGCTCATCACGTCTTGCCAGTTCCTTCTCATTCCTAAGTTCCTTAAGGTGCTGCTTCTCCTTCAGAACCTCATCATTAACATTTTCAACACCGATTATAAAGTGGGTTCCGTCACTTGTCTTACGGACAGTCATTCTCGTGTATTGAGGCTTGTCTGACACTATGATACGGTATATCGTGCTGTAATCCTTGCGGCTCTCAAGGGCAGCGATCATGTTATCTTTATCCACAAATCCGGTTACAATGTCACGATCATCCTTATGAACAACCTGTGGAATATTGACCAGGCAATCACTAAAGAAGTCATCGCCTGATTGACTGATCTCCAGCTGTCCATAAATATTATTCACTTCATACCCAACATAGCCGGAATCAGCTATGTCCACATAGTAGATAGCATCATAGTTGGAAGCCAGGCTCTCTGCGATCCTGCCGAAGGTGACTGTTTTTTTCTGAGTCTCTTTCTGGACTTTTTCGGCATTCAGTTCATCCTGTATGTCTTTTTCATAGAAGATCAGATACTGACCGCTGCTTTCACGCATCACGGTGAACAGGAAGTATCTCGGTTCTTCATTAACCATAACCCTGTATTTAAATGAGAAGGAACGTCTGCCCTCAATATTCTTCAGCATTGTTTCCTTATCATAAAAGCCCTTGGCGTATTCACGGTCGTCCGGATAGACACAGTCGTCAATGCTGTCAAGAGCCTCCTTAAAGAAGTCCTTCCCTAGCGCCTCGGCATTTAATGTCATATACTTCCGGCTTCTTGCAAACGTAAGGAATTCACCCGTTCCTATTTCTATATAGAATATGGCTTCATAATCCTCTGCCATTGCGGAAGCGATGTGATCATGTATTTCCTTCTCTTTCTTCTCACCAAACTGCACAAAAGAATGAACAAGGCATATGCCTATCATAAGTCCAACGGCATAGGAAGGGAGAAAAGCAAAACTGATCTGAAAAATAAGGGACACTCCGAGAACAATGCTTGTGGCTGCCACTGCTTTGTATCTGGTTTTCTGACTCCCGTTACTCTTGTGGGCAACATACAGCATATGTACTGAGATAATGGTATAGAATGCGATCTGCAGGATAAAAGAAATATTGCTTCCGGACTCTCCGATATATTCATGCGCATCATTATATGAAAACATGAAATGGTAAAACCGGTTTAGCATCAGGCATATTATGCCTATCACGACCATGGCCCATACGCCGTAGAGCATCAGGTCAGTACGAAAACCTCTCTTGTCAAGATACGCGGCTATATAACGTGTCCATGTAAGCATGGTAAACAGCATGAACAGGAAATAGAAAACCGTAAATGAGTATATTAACGGAAAGAGCTCCGGAATGTCACGATGCTCATATAACAGCCCCCAGATCATATCTATCAGGACATAGCAGGCCGCAGCAAGGACAAAGCAATTAAAGCGCACCGGAACACGCTTCTTCTCATCCTGCTTCTTTTCGCGGAATCCGTATTTTCTGATGGATTCCCAGTTTAATATTAAGTTTATTATCAGAACCGAAGCCGGAGCCATCGAGTAGAGCATTTTAACCTATACTCCTCATCATGAACATTTTATATATCACTCAGCGGAAATTCCCCCTTACATTGTATATCCTTAACGCAATCTATATTCTGCTCCAAAAATCCATTGCAGCTGCAATATTTATAAACAAAAAAAGCGCCTCAAGAACTAAAGCCAATACAAGAATACCGCCTGCAAATTTCCATATAATAATTGTTCCGTTCTCGGCATGCCATATACACCTGCCTTTTTCCAGCATTCTTTTTTGATCTATAAATGTAAATATGACCGCCAGGATCATAAGGATCAAATGAATGGCTGAATGTATCATCAGAAAAACAGCCTTTTTATAGTTATCATCAATGGACAGGATAAAATAACTCAACCCCATCCCTCCGAAAAACAGCAAGAGGCATATCGCACCTCCTAACATTGATCTGATCTGATCAACCAGATTTTTCCCTTTATTTATGTTTTTTCTGCTCATATATCGTTTAATGTGAGGAGCCTGCAGTTCCTCATCGATGTTCTGAAATGACAGCCCTCAATTTACATTATAAACCAGTCTTAGCATTTTGATATCTCATTTTCTATTTTCAGAAACAGCCAGGCAAAATGCAAGACACATAAAAGCCCATCCCCACGATTCTCCGCATGCGACCAGGAACGCGTATTTACTTCCGAGAGCTATCAGCACCCCTCCGATGATCTTGGATACTATGCTCATTGCCATCGGACTGCAGACGACTGTGATCAGTGGAAGGTCCAGTTTGCGTTTTATGACAAAGTAAGTAAACGCAACGGTTGCAGGGATATCACATAAATAACACCAGATCAGGAACGGAAGCATGGAAGCTGCCACAGGCAATAAGAAAATGTCGTTTGCGGAATAAATATCAAGACCCGCTCTTAATGCTGCCTGTATCAAGAGGAGCACCACACAGCATACTGCATGAAAAGATACAAACATAAGCGGTGCAGACTTCAAAGCGAATTTCATCGTCTTAAACATCTTAGAATCTTCAGGAACACCTTTTTGTATGAGTACATTTAACATTTCGGGTGCGAACAGCATGCAGCCAAATCCTGAAAGGATCCCGAATAACATTGACAAAATATAAAACCAGGTTGGTACATCCGCTATGGTCGTTCTTGTTATCCCATAGATCAATTCCTGACCACCCTGCGGTTCATATCCTATCAGCCAGTCACCCACTCCGCATAACAGAAGCGAGATAAAACCAAAATAAAAAATCCTTTTACTCTTAGCTTTCATACGCCTACCTCCATTTAATAGATTTCCATGCCAACACTGCAGAAATGATTGCTTCTATCTTTTCACCTTTGGCATCTATTCCTCCTAAGTTAGCATTAGCTAACACTAGATGATAACATCCGATCACGTCTCTGTCTATAATCTACCGGCAAAAAAACGGGTAACTACGCACTAAACGCAGTTACCCTCGCTTTGCCCGGATTTCCGTTGTCTTTTCATTCATCCGCCTTTATTTAAGATGCTCATTCATGAAATTCTCGATTTTATCGAATGGGATATAATCCCTGTCTCCGCCGTCATACAGATCTGTGTGTACGGCATCAGGAATGATCATGAGTTCCTTGTTATCCACATACTTGCTGTCCTTTGTCATATCAGCATAGGCATCCTTTGAGAAGTAGCACGAATGCGCCTTTTCTCCGTGGATAAGAAGCACTGCGCTTCTGATCTCG
>CACWJQ010000024.1 GCA_902761225.1 uncultured Lachnospiraceae bacterium
TATATTGTCCGTCACAGCATAGGATATAAAGATCACTGCCGCGGATACGGCGCATAGCCATGAGATAATGCTTTCCCTGCGGCCGGCTGATGCATTTCCGGTAACCGGTGTATTTTCACTGATCGTTGAATTTACACTGACAGCTTCCGGCTTTTCGTCACCTGATCCGTCACTGTTTTCACAGGTTTCAGTACCCTTTTCATTAATGACACACTTGTCACATATCACCACAGCCACTATCCAGAACAGTATCCACTGATATCTCATGATCAGATGATAATTGACATCCGGTGTGATCATAAGAACGATATTGGCTGAAAGCGGCACAAGGATCACGGTAAGAAGCCCCACCCAGTAGAACCATATCTTCTTATAGAGCTTCTTCTTAATGACAAGCACTGTAGCAGAAAACACAGCTGCAAGGGCAAGTACAAGACCTGCTGCCGCGCATGCTTTTCCGGTAAGGAATCCCTTGGAAAAAGTAAACTTCACAAAGTCCTTATACATTGACGGGATGGCAGATAACCTGTGTGACATTCCCGAATCACCGAGTGAATCGATGCCCTGATATGTATCCAGCACTTTGCCCTCGATCTTCAGAAGGATCATAAGGATCACATAATAGAGTACAGCACCGGCGATGCCCATGTACAGACAATCAAGGCACTTCCTGATGCAGCCCTTTTCCCCGCGGATCATAACATCCCACACTAGACAGATGCAGAGCAGCATCGCAAAGGGAAGATATGCCTGATATACACCCATACTGAATGCCAGTGATATTCCACCGGATATAAAATGTCCCTTCTTCACCGCATATACGGCAAGTACCGCAAAAAGAAGCCCTGCCATGTATCCGTCAAGAGTAAACACATACGCAAAGGTCGATGCAAGAGAAGGAAAGCTGACTAACAGACCCGAGACCAAAGCGATCGTAATTCCTGACTTTATCTCAAATATCCTTTTGAGTAGAACCGATGTTATCCCAAGCTCAAAAAGCGCGATAAGTCCGATGATCCAGGGAACGGTATAGAAGGAGGAGGCTGCACAGACAGCGGCAAGGAACCACCTTCCGGAGGTGATCATGTTCTGCGAAAAATGCATGCTCGCAAGGCCGTCATGATTGGGAACGTCCATAAGCATGGCAGGCATATGGACAAGAAGTCCTATCAAAAATGCGCTGATAAAGGCCGTCCTGTCACCTTTCGATATCCGCTTATCAAGTTTTGTCAAAGCATCATTCACTGTCATCGCAAGTTATCGCTCCACCAAGATAATCTGCAAGAAGATCGCTTATCACATATCTTCCGTAGTAGTTGGGATGTGTTCCATCAACAGTATATTTAAAGCCGGTCACGGCTTCATCAGTCACTTCGTCTCCAAAGGAGGAGACTTCCCTTTCATACAGTTCGTACATACTTATGTACTCTACGCCAAGCTCTTCTGCCATCATTCTCTGGGCCTCGACATATTCATCGAGTATGCCTCCGCCGTAGGAATAATCACTGGCATTAACTCCGTCGGGCATCCACTTTTCTGTAGGTGATACAAGTATGATGCGGATATCCGGATTGATCCTTCTGATATGATCAACGGACATTCTCAGCGCTCCGCAATATGTATACTCGGAATCAGAATCCGCATCGCCTATAGGTATCGCACAATGATAATCGTTAATGCAGTGCTCGATGATCACGATATCGGATTCCTTAAGATCAAGATGCGTAAGCTCTTCTATCCTCTCCGGAAAAAACTCCGTGGCAGGGTCCGATACATGAGCATTTATCTGCACCGAGAAATCATCCGCAAGCAGTGCTCTGGATATGGCAGCCATGCAAAGGAAATTCCCGGACGATCCTATGGAGCCGTTTGCGGCATTGTAGGCCATCATTGTCCCGCCAAAGGAAAAATCACCGACGCTCAGTCCCGTCTTTGCCGAGAGCATGGAGGCTACCGATGTCTCATCCTGCTCATTGGCAACGATGCTGTCGCCGAATATGACCACATCATACCCCTGTCTGTACCCGGTGCCTGCATTAAGGATGATAAAGGATACTGCAATCAGAACCGCGCTGATCATAACGCCTGCGATCACAGGTATCAGTTTTCCCTTGCCTTTGCTTGTCATCTTTCCCTGGTTATCCTGCCGTCACCTACTCTGAACACCATGTCACATTTCTCGATGGTCTGAAGTCTGTGAGCAATTATGACGAGAGTCTTTCTTCCCATGAACCTCCCTATGGATTCCATGATAAGACTCTCTGTCTCGTTATCGAGAGCAGAGGTTGCTTCGTCGAGTATCAGCACCTCGGGATCTTCGTAAAGAGCTCTCGCTATGCCTATTCTCTGACGCTGTCCTCCGGATATGCGTATGCCTCTTTCTCCGATGCTGGTATCCAGTCCGTCGGGAAGGCTTCTTACAAAATCATCAAGAGCAGCTTCCCTCAGAGCCTCCCATATCCTGCCTTCATCCTGCTCTTCGGGAGCAACACCGAATGCCACATTATTCCTGATGGTGTCATCCAGCATGAAGATCATCTGGGGGATGTATCCAACGTTCCTGAGGAAGCTTCTGTAGTTATCCCTTATATCCGCACCGTCCGCTCTTATGACTCCCTCACTCGGCTTAAGCAGTCCGAGAAGGATGTCAACGAGAGTACTCTTTCCGGCTCCCGTGGTGCCCACTATACCTATGCTTGATCCGATAGGAATGGTCAGATCAGCCTTATCAAGGATCTTCACATCGGATCCGGGATAGGAATAGGTGATGCCGTCAAAGGAAATGTTCTCCTTAAGTTCAAGCTTGGGAACATCGGATGCAAATGTCATATCGGTATTGGAGTCATCAATATCCTCCTGAAGATTATCGCTGACGTTCATCAGGAAGGGCTCGAAATACGACATGGAATTGATCTGGTTATTGATGCGGTTAACAGCTGGAAGAAGTACAAGAGCCGCAGCGGCAAGAGTGGCAAAATCGCTTATGAGAGATTCGGAGCCTCTGCCCAGCGCTATCATCACTATCATGTAGATCATCATGACCGAAACACATACCGCCTCGATAAGGAGCTTGGGAATACTGTTGTAGAGGCTGTACTTCTGAACGGCATTCACATATCCGTTTCCGCATCTGTTATAGCTGTCGACAAAATACTGCTCGCGTCCGAATATCTTAACTTCCTTGATGCCCATAACACTCTGAGATATCCACTTGAACAGTCCGCTGTAAAAATCCTGGTTATCCTTTCCCGCTTTATACATGACGGGCTTCAGCACCTTCTTGATGATAAAGAGAAGAAGTATGAGCACCGCAGCAAGGATAACGGTCATAAGTCCGCTCTGTGCAAGGCAGAACGCACACACGCAGAGTGATACAAAGCCGTCCGAGATAAGCTGGAGTATTGCAAGTATCAGTGCGTACATGTTGTTCACATCCGAGGTTATTGAACGCTGAACCACTGCGGTATCGGCGTTCAGGTAATACTCGTAATCCCTGCGCACGAAATTCCTCATCATGCGCTCCGATGTTGAAAACTGATTTCTGTAGACAAATGCATACATTGCCTTCTGCTGTATGTACAGGAAGAGATTCTTCACAACAAACACAAGGATCATGGATACCATTACCGTATACTGGAATATCCTGTATCCTTCCTCGGATGTCTTACCTATGATGTCATAGAAGATCCTTGCTATCTGCGAATCCGCGCTCTTCACCGGATCGATGACGATATTGACAACGGATACGAGCATCCCGACGCCCGCTGTCTGAAGCAGCGCCCCGATTATCATCATAACGGTAAGAAGCGCCATATGCCTCTTCTGTTCGGGTGAAAGAAGCTTATTCAATTTACTTATGATCTTACGCATTTATTATCTGTTTATTCCATATCTGCAGAAAAACGTCTCCGCACCGGGCTTAAGCGGTCAATCCTCAAGAATGAGAGATGCCAGTCTTTCGGCTCCCTTTCCGTCCACAAGCTTCTGAAGTCTTACAGACACATCGGCCCTGAATGACCATTCCTTCATCTTATCCAGAAGCCTGCACACTCCCTGCGGAACATCTCCGCTTCTTGCATCACCTGCGCAGGGCATCAGGCCGCATTTGTCAAAGTATGTGACATTTGGGATCTGATTGTCTGCCAGGGAATATGTAATGGTGGGAACTCCCATGGAGGAAAGCTCGTACAAAGTGCTTCCGCCTGCAGATACAGCAATATCCGTCTGTTCATACAGATTCCATATATCTGCGACATGAGGGAAAATGTGAATCCCGGAATGATCCTTATACCTTTCCCTCAGTTCAGCTTCCTTCAGGTTATAATTTCCGCATATGACATTTATGTCGCTATATTCATCAAGAGGAATTGTTTCAAGTATCTTTCCGATGATACCGAAAGGGTCCGATCCTCCGGACATTATCAGGATGTTATCCGCTTTTTGTTTTATCTTCTTGGGATGAGGATCAGTAAATGCCTTTCTTAAGGGTGCATATCCGCATCCGAGATAATACCTCGTCCCCGGAAACCTGTCGGGATAATACTCATCATCCGCATATACGGCATAGTCGATCACAGCATGTACCGGATAGGCGAAGGAATTCAGATCATCAAGGTAAAATACATCGGTCAGGCTGTTCACCCTGCGAAGGTAGCTCTCCGTCACCTGATAAGAATCTATCAGCAGTCTGCCTATACCTTTATCGCGGATCACCTTCTCAAGCTCTCCGACCTCTCCATCCATATCATCCCATTTCGTACCAAGGACTATACATTCATATCCTCTTTCCCGGATAAGGGACAGCGGCTGATCGTCGGCTGTTATAAAAATGCATCCTGCTCCAAGGTCTGCCGCAGCATCCGCAACGGAAAGACACCTCATAACATGCCCCATGGATACCAGGCTGTTCATATCTGCTCTTATATACAGATCGTTCACTTAGAAGAAAACTCCTGTCAGTAATCAACCGAGACAAGACTGAGACCTCTTGCCGGAGCGGTAAATCCCGCCTGTGATCTGTCGCGTGCTTCAAGAATATCCGGAACGGAATCACTGCTTCGCTTTCCCAGCCCGACTTCCAGCAAAGTACCTGTCATAATACGGACCATATACTGTAAAAAACCGGTCCCGTGATATGTGAAGGTCAGTCTCTCATCGGAATATTCAATATCAATCCTGTCCACGCATCTTACACAGGATTTCTTCATCTTCGGATTTCCGCAAAAGGATGTGAAATCATGCTCTCCGATGATATATCCCGCTGCCCTGCGCATTTCTCCGATATCCGGAACGCTGCCAAGTTCATAGCAGTACCTTCTGTCGAACACCGGCTTTAACTCCCCTGCATAGCAGGTATATCTGTATGTCTTGCCGGTGGCGTTATATCTGGCATGAAATCTGTCCGGGACGATCTCCACATTTGTGACACATATGTCATCCGGAAGATTGCGGTTTAGTCCATCTCTTATCTGAGTACAGTTAAGACCGGTATCAAGATGTACGTTGGCACACATTCCGAGGGCATGAACCCCGCCATCCGTCCTTCCGGCGGATATTATCTCAGGGATATCCCCTTCAAAGCTTCCGAGGCAGTTCCTGCCTGCCGCACAGTCCTGAACCGCACTCTTTAATGCCTTACCGTTTGCAGCTGCTGCTCCGACATCATACGTCTCTGAATTCCGGGTATCTGCCTCCGCATTCCGTACATCTGCTTCCGATCTCCCGGCATTTACCTCTGAATTCCCGGCCCCCTCCTGAAAAGAAGCCTTGCCCGAGGGATTCAGCATGCGGATCACCGCCAGCTCCATCTTGCCCTGAATGGTCATATCGGTACCGGGCTGGTGTTCCCATCCCTTGTACCTTGTACCGTCATATCTGATTATCAGCTTATAGTTCCTCAATATTTTTCTGCCGCCGGCCTGTTTATATCCGCCACATACTAAAAAGCATCGGCGGTAATCAGTTTTACTTCATCACCTCAGTGATGGCATTAAGAAGCTCATCATATTCCTCAAATGCGGGATACTGGGGATAATCCTTCTTAAGCTGCTCGGTAGTCCTGAACAGGAAACCTGCCTTGCTGGCTTCTATCATTCCCAGATCATTGAAGGAATCGCCGCTTGCGATGGTTTCATATCCGATGGACTGAAGAGCCCTGACGGTTGTGAGCTTGGACTTGTCACATCTCATTTTATATCCGGTGATCTCACCGTTTTCAGCAACCTCGAGAGTATTGCATAGTATGGTAGGCATTCCCAGCTTTTTCATCAGAGGCGCTGCGAACTGCTCGAAGGTGTCGCTGAGAATGAGCACCTGAGTCCTTGAGCGAAGCTCATCAAGGAACTCCTTAGCGCCGGGAAGGGGATCGAGTCCTGCTATGGTCTCCTGGATCTCCTTAAGCCCCAGTCCGTGCTCCTTCAGTATTCCTATCCTGAACTTCATAAGCTTATCGTAATCAGGCTCATCCCTGGTGGTCCTCCTGAGCTCCGGGATCCCGGTCTTCTCTGAAAACGCGATCCAGATCTCCGGAACAAGAACACCTTCAAGGTCAAGACATGTAATATACATCGAATCAATTCCTTTCTGTAAAAAACATGGGTATTTTCACAGGCACACCAAAAACAGGCTGAAAAAACACCCTTTAAACCCAACTTATAGAATAACAGAAAATGCCCGAAAAGTGAACCTTTTTAAGCCGTTCCCGATGCCGGAAAAGCATGCGGATCCCAACGCTTTACCTCCGGCCAATATTATCAGTGCACCGCATCAGCTCAGTGTCACCGGACTTGAAATCCACTCATTCAGGATTTTAAATTGTCTGAATATTAAAACAATTACTTAAACGTTATCGAAATTCTTTTAAATATTTTTATTTATTTTTTGAAAAATGTGTTGACAAGGACGAATTATTAGATTATTATAAGCACATAAAACAAAAGCAAACGAAAACAGACAAGTTTTAAAGGCTTTTAGAAAGGTAGGTACACTCCAATGGGAAACTAAGAAGCAACCCATTAACCAGCACGGAGGGCAGTCCAATGTACTAGACAGATATGATGAGATAAACCGGACGTAATACCCGATCGTAACCGGATACAGTCTCAGGGAAGAAAGTGAAAACACGGCATAGGCACATGAAGTGTAGATCATCCTATGAGAGCAGAATGCACCGTTTAATATATGCTTTCGGATGAATGAGCCGTAAGAAGAATGAAGCTAAGCTTACAAAGAGGCACAGCCGGAAATTCGCAAATCGGGTTAATATATACAGGAGGTATCCGCCAATGGATATTGAGGAACCCATCTACTAGGGGCGCCATTCGATTAAGTTATCGGATGGCGCCTGCTTTTTGTCCTTTTATACCAGATCCATCAGGTAGCTGTTATCATCCAGCCACTTTTTGTGTTTCTTATAATCGGGCATCCTGCTTTCTACTTCTGCCCAGAATTCACGGGAATGATCCATGTGAAGCCTGTGGCACAGCTCGTGAACGATCACATAATCTATCGCCTCAGGCGGACACATGCACAGATGCCAGGACAGGGTTATCTTACCGGTCTCCGAACAGGACCCCCATTTGGATCTTGCTCCGGTTATCATGAGTTCCCTGTAGGTGATCCCCATCTCCCATGCCCTGCTTTGAAGGCGCGGAGGAAGATACTCCTTAGCCCTCGCCTTAAGCCACCTAACATATGACTCATTATCCGACCCTTCCGGGAAAAAAATATCCTTTCCGATCTTCTTTACCCTTCCGTGACCGCCTACATGAACGTTAAGCTCTTCTCCGAGATACAGGACCTTCCCGCCCTCTTCCACTTTATGATCCATGCTCTTTTCAAGCCTTGCCTGAATGCGGACATAATTGGTCCTGATCCAGCGGCTCTTTTCATTCATGAACTGACGGATCTCAGTCTCCGGCAGGTGCAATGGTGCACTCACCACAAGCGTCCCCGTCACATCGAATTTCATTGACAGGGTACGCCTCTTTGAATATGTGATTTTTACAGGGATATCACCAAAAGTCATTTTTCTGAACAAAAAAGGCTGACACATTACTGTCAGCCTCCATTTATGTCATTATCAAAGGAGCTTTACGCCCTTCTTCTCAGCTTCAGCAGCCCATTCCTCGGGCCAGATCGAGGATTGAACCTCTCCGATATGCGCCTTTCTGAGGAAGAACATGCATATTCTCGACTGTCCGATACCTCCGCCAATGGTGTAGGGAAGTCTTCCTTCAATGATAGCCTTCTGGAAGGGGAGCTCCGCTCTCTCGGGGCAGCCTGCCTTTTCAAGCTGGCTTACCATGGAGTCCTCATCGACTCTGATACCCATGCTGGAAAGCTCAAGAGCTATATCAAGCACCGGATAGTACACGAAGATGTCACAGTTAAGAGCCCAGTCATCATAATCGGGAGCCCTGAAATCATGAACCTCGCCGGATTTAAGCTTATCGCCGATCTGCATGAGACATACAGCACCCTTTTCCCTGGTGATGGCATATTCTCTTTCCTTGGGAGTCTTGTCAGGATACATATCCTCCAGCTCCTGTGTGGTGATAAAGAATATATCGTGGGGAAGGATCTCCTGTATATAGTCATACTGGATGGCCATATACTTCTCGGTCTTTCTGAGAGCTACATAGACATCGAGCACGGTATCCTTGAGAGTGGTAAAGTTTCTGTCCGCCTTAAGGATGATCTTCTCCCAGTCCCACTGATCCACAAATACGGAGTGGATGTTGTCGGGGTCTTCATCGGCCCTGATGGCGTTCATGTCGGTGTAGAGTCCTTCATCAACCTCAAAGCCGTACTTGGCAAGAGCGTATCTCTTCCACTTTGCAAGTGACTGCACGACCTGAGCCTTGCGTCCGTTCTCACATGCTATGGTGAATTCAACCGGATGTTCGACACCATTGAGATTATCGTTAAGACCTGATTCAGGGGTTACAAATAAAGGCGCAGATACTCTCTGGAGATTCAGTCTCTCCGATAGTCTTGCCTGAAAATAATCCTTAACCGTCTTGATGGCTACCTGTGTGTCGTGAAGGTTAAGGTGTGATTTATAACCTTCCGGAATATAGATACTGCTCATGGCATCCTCCATTCTCACGCTTTTACGTGATGCGCGTTCGACTCCCGGCCAGTCGGGTCGTCTTCTTACGCATAAAACAACTATCTTATTTTATCACCGCAGAAAAATATTACAAGTTTTTTACTCTGCCCTTGCCGTGATGATCCAGGGTGAAGGCTGGGTCTCGAATACATTCTTGGAATCAAGCTTTGAAACCGAGATCTGGATAATGTTCACATCCGTCATTCCGAATCTTCCGAGTATGTCGCGCATATTGGCAGCTACCCTGAAATCCAGTGTATAGATGACGAACTCCATATTCGGATTGAGTTCCTTAAGATACGTTATCTCCTGCTCCATGCTTGCAGAGGCAACCAGCATGGTGGTGTCGGGAATGGGAAGATCCTTCATGGTCTTCGCATCAACATGGTCGATGTCGCTCTCCTTGTATTCAACAGCGATGACAGCTCCCTCTCCGCAGATCATTGCTGTCTCAACAGCTATGGACTCACCCGAGATAACGCAGAAGTTCTTATTCTCTGCAATCTGCATCTTGGAGAGAATGACGGAACGGATCTCACTTCCCACATATCTTACGGAACCGGATGCAAAATTCTTGTTATCCATTCCGAATTTGATGGTGCTGCGCGCGTTGGGATTGAGAACGATCATCCCGGCACTTGCATTGATGCCGCGGTCGATCATGTCGGCAACAAGATTTCTCTTGATGGCACCCACAGGCTCGGAACCTTCGTTATAGATGACCTCGCATTCTCCGAGTCCCACACTCCACATGCGGTAGAAGATGTCCTGGTCTCCCGCCTCGGTGAAGTTCGGGTTATGTCCAGGATCTTGACATGCTCAAGATCTATGTCTGTATTGCTTGAAAAATACTGAAGCCAGGAAAGAATATGATCATTCGTAAAAAGTTGTTTTGCCATATTGATCCTCCGTAACAGTTTATATTCTTATGCGCCCTGCCGCGGATGCGACAGAGCACAGTGTATATTAATCTCTTTACCACACAACTGATCTGGTGTCGGTCTTTATTACTTGCACTTAGCAAGAAGATCTTCCCACTTCTTGTCTACGTACTGCTGTGCAGCTTCTATCGTCCATTCATTGCCCTTCTTGAAGCAGTGTGCAAATCTTCCCTGGAGCTTCATGAACTCCTCTACGGGAAGCTTCTTCTTAGGCTCATAGGTAAGTCTGTATTCTCCGTCTACAACCTCATATACAGGCCATACGCAGGTATCTATCGCAGCCTTGCAGATCGCGATGAGATCCTCTGCAGGATAATTCCAGCCTCTGGGGCAGGGAGTAAGAACGTTGACAAATGTGGGGCCCTGGGTATAGATAGCGCGGTGTGCCTTCTCATGGAAATCCTTCATATTTCCGAAGAGAGTTGTCTGAGCAGCATAGTGTACTCCATGTGCGACAACGATCTGTGTAAGATCCTTCTGATCCTGCTTCTTGCCTACCGATTCTGCGCCCGCAGGTGTGGTGGTCGCTGCAGCGAACCTGGGAGTTGCAGACGATCTCTGGGTTCCGGTATTCATATATGCATTATTGTCATAGCAGAAATAGGTAAGATCATGTCCTCTTTCAAGTGCACCGGAAAGTGACTGGAAGCCTATATCATAGGTACCTCCGTCTCCGCCGATGACAAGAACCTTGTAATTCCGGTCAGCAGGAATCTTACCCTTTCTCTTCATAACCTCTACGGCAGCGCATACTCCCGATGCCGTGGATGAAGCATTTTCAAATGCGGTATGGATATAGGAATCATTCCATGCAGTATAAGGATACTGGAAGGATGAAACCTCAAGGCAGCCTGTTGCATTGCAGATAACAGCCTTGTCCTGCTCATCAACCGCTCTCATCATTGCCCTGCAGACAATGCCCGCTCCGCATCCCGCACAGAGTCTGTGACCGGAATTGAAGCGCTCTTCTTTATTCATTTCCTCTTTAAGATTATATGCCATTTTGATCACCTCTCACGCTGACCCATGTGGGTGTAGATGTCGCCAGTCTCTCCGGTCTCTGCGATCTTGGCGAGTCTGTCATAAACGCTCTTTGCGGCTTCGACGGTAAAGTCTCTTCCGCCGAGTCCGAAGACAATATCCACCATAAGAGGTCTCTTTTTCATATTAAAGCATGCACCTGCGGTCTCTGCATAAAGAGGTCCGCCGCATGCGGAAAATCCTTCGCTCTTGTCCATGACCGCAACAGCTTTGCAGTTCTCTATAGCCTTGGCGATCTCTTCTCCGGGGAAGGGTCTGAAATCTTATACTCCTCGATCAGACCGTATTTTCTTCCGAAGGTCTTCTCAAAATCAGCTGCCACATCAAGGATGACCTTTTTGGCATTCATCATGGCATGAGCCTGGGCAACACGTGCTTCCATATAATATGCGGAAATTCCGTAAGGGCCCACGGCAAGAGGGTTCTCTGCCTTGAGAAGATAATTCTCGGGATGATATTCACCGACGAATTTCTTAACGGCTTCGTCCTCTTCAAGTTCGATATTCTCGATGGCGTGGGAGGTGATGAATCCGTCCTCACATACCATAAGAGGAAGTCTTACATCGGGATGCTCTGCGATACGGTGAGCCATAAGGTAGTTGTCATATACTTCCTGATTGTTCTCTCCGTAGATCTGTATAAATCCGGAATCGCGCTCTGCCATGGAATCGGAATAGTCATGATTGATATTGATGGGGCCGGTAAGTGCACGGCAGGCAACGGCGAGCACCACCGGAAGCCTTGAGGATGCAGCCACATAGAGGACTTCATTCATAAATGAAAGTCCGGCACTTGATGTTGCCGTGACAGCCCTGCAGCCTGCAGCCTCTGCGCCCAGGCATGCGGAAAGGGATGAATGCTCACTCTCCACGCAGATGAATTCCGTATCCACCTTGCCATCGGCAACATACTGGGCAAAGTACTGCGGGATCTCAGTGGAAGGTGTTATGGGAAACATCGCAAATACATCGGGATTGATCTGTCTCATAGCCGTAGCGATGGCTTCGTTACCCGAAAGTCTCTCTCTGATACTCATCAGTTCTCCTCCTTCCAGCGGATTGCCTGGAAAGGACAGGCCTTTATGCATATTCCGCAGCCCTTGCAGTGTTCGTAATCAAATTCGTCTCTTTTTCCGTCCTTAACGGGGATCGAGGCATCGGGACAGAAGGGTGCGCATAACAGGCACTGCTTGCACTTCTCCTTTATCCACTCCGGTGTCCTTGATCTCCATTCACCGGTCTTTGTAAGTCTGCTTGTTCCCGGCTCATAGATCTCACACCCGACAGTCAGATCCTGCCAGGCGATATGTTCATTTATCTCTTCTGCTTTTAATCCCATTTTAGCCCCTCACTTCCTTCATCGCTGCTCTCAGGCACTGCAGATTACCTTCCACAAGCTGAGGCTTCTTGGCGAATTTATGTCTGTATGAACTCTCCATATCCTTGAGAAACTGTTCCTTGTCAACACATCCGCTCACCTCAACGACTGCTGCAAGCATGGGGGTGTTGGGGAAATATTTTCCGAGATAGGCTATGGATATGGCTCTTGCATCAATGGTGCACACTCTTCCCTTATATCCGTTAAGAAGAGGTCTGAACTCTTCGGGGCTCTTGGAAGAATTGATAATGACTGCGCCGTTCTCACTGAGTCCTGCAGTCACATCGACGCTCTCGAGGAGTGTCTCGTCAACTACCGCAACATAATCGGGATCGTAGATATTGGAGTGCACTGAGCATCTCTCATCCGAGATCCTGTTATAAGCGGTGATGGGAGCTCCGGATCTTTCGGGACCGTACTCCGGGAAGGACTGGACGTATTTTCCTGACATGAAGGCTGCGTCAGCAAGGAGCTGGCTTGCAGTCTTGGCACCCTGTCCGCCTCTTCCGTGCCATCTGATTTCAATCATGTTATCCATAGCATCTTAACCTTTCTAAAACCCTACACATATATATGTAAAAACATAATCTGTTGAATTATAGCATAAAACCTCCCTTTGTGTGCAATAAGTAAACATATTGATAAAAAAACGGCCTGAGGGCACATAACACCTTATCAGAAGGCATCTGTGCACTCAGGCCGGCATTTACCGGACATATTTAACCATGACAGTCCATAAAACGAAAGATCCCGGCTTTTTCCGGTCACTGACCGGAGGGCGGAGTTACCGATGCGGCATATTCGGAATAGCTCTTGCCGGTATATTTCTTAAAGCACCGTCCGAAATAATTGGGATCGGGTATGCCAACCTTGGCGGAGATGCTGAACATCTTCATGTCAGGGCCTGCAAGGCGCATGGCATTTTCCATCCTGCATTCAGTCAGATACTGGGCAAAGCCTTTTCCTGTCTCGGACTTGAACTTACGGCTCAGATAGGATGAACTGAAGCCAAAAGCCTGCGCGACGGATGTCAGGTTAAGAGTCGAGTCGGTATAATTCTCCTGAATATACTTCATTACCGCTTCCGCCATGCTGTGCTGTTGCTCCGAGCTGCCTTCAGCCTCTCCCCATGAGACAGGCCCAACTTCATCGAGACGTGCCTTGGCTTTTTTAAGCACCTCCATCACCTCGGATCTGACCATGGGCTTGAGCATGTATTCAAAAATATGCAGGCTTACACATCTCCTGGCATATTCGAACTTATCATGTGCCGTCATGATAATTATAATAAGATCCGGATATCTCTGGGATGCCAGCTCGGCAAATTCGATCCCGTTCATGAAGGGCATTGAGATATCCACGAACGCCAGATCCGGACGTATCTCGTCTATTGTGTTGATAGCCTCTATCCCGCTGGCCGCCTCTCCGACGACCTGCATGTTCACGCTCTCCCAATCGATGGAATTGTGCATGAGCTTGCGTGCTGAAGCCTCATCATCTATGATCATAACCTTATACATCAGGTTTTTCCTCCCGTACCAGCGCTCCCTTTATGGCCGGTATTATCAGTTCAACACAGGTATACTCTCCTTCCTCCGATGTGATCCTGAACACATCATCCCTATGAGAATAGTACCTTATCCTTTCAATGGTCCCCCACAGTCCGAAGCTTCCCTCATCACCGGATCCATTCTTTTTGCCGGACATGAGCTTATCTATATATTCACTGCTCATGCCAACACCGGTATCGGTTACGTAAATGTGCAGATCATCGCCCTCGACGGCAGCTTTGATCCTTATCACTCCGGGTTCTCCCTTCGGTCTTATGCCGTGGTATATACAGTTCTCAACAAGAGGCTGAAGAGTGAGCTTGGGGACGATACAATCGGCTGCTTCCGCCGCTATGTCATATTCATCAATCAGTATATCACCGTAACGGAGTTTTTGCAGTGACAGATAATCCTTTACTATGGTAACTTCCTTCTCAAGCGGTATCTCCCTGTCTCCCTTGCTCAGGAAGTTGCGGTAGAATCTTCCCATGGTCTCAAGTGCGGAACTGACATCTTCGGAATCGTTCTCGAGGGCAAGTGCAGATATTGTACCGATGGTGTTATACAGGAAATGGGGCTTGATCTGTTCCTGAAGGACTCTCATCTCCGCTCTCTGTACGGATTGTTCCTTGGATATCAGCTCCTGGATAAGTTCGTTGATCCTGGTGACCGTAGAATTGTAGGAATCCTTGAGGATGCGCAGCTCGTTGCCGGGCATATCCAGATCTATGGGTCTCAGCTCTTCCTTGTCACCGCTGTTCTCGATCTCCCTGGACAGCCTGTTTATGGGATCTGTGATGTTATGGGATACAAATCTTACCACGATGATGGTTATAAAGACTGTCACAGCCATAAGAAAGATAAGGATCCCGGTGGTCCTTCCCGGTATGGAGATATTGCCGAGCGAGATGAGACTCATGACCACAACGGGTTCGTCTCCGACTCTTGAAGCGGAAACGAGAACTCTGTTCCCCTGATACTCAGTGGTGATATGCGTAACTCCGTGATAAGCCATGGAACGTTCGTAAAAATCCGCAATATCCATGTTGCCGGATATATATGTTCCGTCAACACCCACTACGCACACATCATTCTCGGAAAATGAAGACACCGTCTGATCTATGACACTTCCCGAGATCAGCATCATAAGATAGCCGGTGAGCTTCTGTGAATTAAGATCATAAACGGCACGCTCAATGGAGATAAAGGGAGTTCCGTTTATCCTCCTGAGCGCGCCGCTTCCATTTACGTATTCTCTTGATCTTCCTCTGAGGGAAAGAACCTCTGAGGGCCAGTTCTCCTCAGAATTGGTCACACCGTCCAGGGTAAAAACACTGCCCTTGGTGCAGGTATATCTGCCATCCCTTCTGAACACATATACGGCCTCTACACCGTTTGTGACATTGAGGATAGCCTGTATGCTGTATTTAGCATCGTTGGTAAGCCCGGGGATATCACTGTCATTACTTGCACGAAGAAAGGCAGCCAGATCCGGCTCCATCATAATGAGCCTGGACAGTTCCAGGTAGCTCTCGATCGAAGCTGAAATGCTTCCGGATAATCCGGTGAGCTTGAGCTCCGCTTCTCTGACCGCAGAATCCATTTCCTCTTTCCTGACCATAAGGAAAGTGGATACAAGGAAAGCTATGGTCATTACAGTGACAACGCTGACAAGCATCAGACGCAGCCTGCCTGTTAGAGAGCCTCTTCGCATCGGACAGATACCGCCTTTTAACCCTTGACGGCACCTACAACGAAGCTTTCCTGAATCCTCTTACTCATAAAGATGTAAACGATCAGCATGGGGAATGTAGCGATAACGAGCGCAGCACCTATGGGGCCCCACTCGGTAGTATACTGTCCCGACAACTGCTGTACACCGACAGGGAGAGTTCTGTACTTACCGTCACTATTGAATATATTTGCAAACATCAACTCGTTCCAGCACTGAAGGAAGGAATAGATACTGATCGTTGCGGTAGCGGGCTTCATGAGAGGAAGAATGACAACTCCGAAAGTCTTCCATGCACCGCATCCGTCTATCCTTGCAGCCTCGTCGAGTTCCTTGGGGATCTCGACCATGAATCCGGTACAGATCAGTATTCCCATGGCAAGCGAAAATGCTGCATAAGGAAAGATCAGCGCGAAATAGGTATTGGTAAGACCCATGTTCTTCAGTGTTACGTATACAGGCACGATCGAAGCATGGATGGGGATGGTAAGTCCCAGCATAAAGAATGCATTGACGTGTGCACTCCATTTCCAAGTCAGACGGGTGATCGCATATGTTGCCATCATCGAAGCAATGATGACAAGCGCAATGGCACTTACCGATACAATAACCGAGTTGAGAAAGTATAGGGGCATGTTACCGGTGTGCCATGCCGATACGTAGTTGTTCCATCTCCACTCCCAGGGAAGTCCGATAAGGTTCTTACCGAAGATCTCTTCATTGGACTTAAGGGAGAAAGTGAACATCCAGTATACAGGGAACAGGTTGATCAATGCCCACAGAACCAATATAACATAAATAACAACTTTTCTTACACCGAATTTTTCTACGGCGTGCTCTCTTCTACTAACTTCACTTTCCATAGATATTTCTCTCCTTAAATGCCTGGGAAATCAGTACCGCAAAAGCAAAGCACAGAATGATCATTATAACAGCTATTGCAGAACCCATTCCGTAACGGTTTCTTGCGATCAGCATCTCGAACAGTCTCAATGAAGGAACCTCGGTTGAATGCTTGGGACCGCCGTTGGGTGTAAGGACGTAGATAAGGTCATATGACTTGAGGGAACCGGTAACAGCGAAGATAACGCTGACCTTGAGGATGGGCTTGATGGAGGGGATAACGATGTATCTGTTGACCTGACTCTCGTTGGCTCCGTCAATTCTTGCAGCTTCTCTGATATCAGGAGATACTCCCTTGACTCCCGCATAGAGAAGGAGCATATGATATCCCACATACTGCCACAGGGTGGGGATGAACACGCACATAAGAGCGGTTCTTACATCACCAAGCCAGGGCTTGCACAGATCACCAAATCCCAGCTTCTGAAGTGCTACGGTAAGAAGACCGTAATCGGGATTGTAGATCTTCAGCCATAACTGACCGATAACTACGGTTGAGATAAGTACGGGCATGAAATAGATCGAAAGGAATGCTCTCTCTCCCTTTATTCCTCTTCCGAGAACAAGTGCGAATCCGAGGGAGATTGGGAGCTGTATGAAAACCGACAAAACCGCGAGCAGGCATGCATTTCCGAGAGCCTTCCAGAATCCTATGGCTTTGCTGGTGAATAATTCTACGTAATTGGACAGTCCGATGAAGGTCATATCGGACATTCCGTTCCAGTCAAAAAAACTGTAATAGGTGGATTTAAAGATGGGCGCAATCAATATGAAAATAAAGAGCGCCAATCCGGGCAGAAGAAACAGGATTACGTTGATATAATTTATTACGTCTTTCTTTTTCATAAAAAAACCGCCTCCCGGGCGAGTCATAATGCGGTGAAAATATAGTATCTGCGTGCGACCTCCGCTGGCGCGAGGGGGTTATTTGCTAAGGCGAAAAGATCGCACGCAGTATACTTGTGACATTAGGTGATGTCAGATAAGATTATCTGATATCCTTTGCAAGGCCGTCGATGAACTCCTGTCCGTTAACTTCGCAGCCGTAAACCATTGCTACATAGTCAAGGTAGGTTCTTGCATCGTCAGCGTTCATAGCGGTATCACCGAAGAGAACGTATCCGGTAGCGTTTCCGCAGATCTTTGCAACTTCCTGGGTAAGAGCGTTAACAGAAGAGGTATCTCCGTAAGGAGTCCATGCAGGAAGTCCGCATCCGTCAAGATAGCCATAGTGGCAGATGAGCTTTCCAAGCTCGAAGCAGTACTCAGCAGCAACCTCGGGATGAGCTGAAGATGCAGCAACTGCAAGAGTATCGGAAGGTCCGCCGATGAGCTGGCCAAGCTGTGCCTTGTCAGCGTTGATAACAGGGAACTCAGCAACCTTTACCTTGGGGAAGAATGCTTCGTTAGCTGCGAAGTCAGCGCAGTTCCAGGTTCCGTTCATGTAGAAAGCATACTTGCCATCCATGAAGTTAGCCTTTACTTCGTCGTTTCCAAGAGCGATTCCGTTAGGATCGAAGTAGCCGTTGTTAACAAGGCTCTGGAAGGTATCAACTGCTGCAGCAACGTCAGCGTTGTTCCAGGTTGACTTTCCAAGGAAGATGTCGTTGAGAGCATCAGCACCAACGCTCTTCTCGATAACTGACTCAAGATACTCGGTAACGCACCAGGTCTCTTTTCCTGCACATCCGAAAGGAGTGATGCCTGCAGCCTTAAGAGCGTCACAGCACTTGATGAACTCATCATAAGTTCCGGGAATCTCAGTGTAACCAACCTGCTTAAGGAGATCCATGTTAGCGAAGAGGCCAACGATGTTCATGGTAAGAGGTACACCATAGTGATGTCCGTTGTAGGTTGAGTTGCCGAGCATAGCCTCAGGAAGCTCACTCTTGTAGTTCTGATAAGCATCGTCAAGGCACCATACTCTTCCTGCATCTACGAAATCCTGAAGGAATGCGCATGACCAGGTGAAGAAGATGTCGGGCATGTCGTTTGCGGAAACAGCAGCCTTGATCTTGGTCTTGTAAGCTTCGTTCTCGATTGCTTCCCAGTTAAATGTTACATTGGGATAAGCAGCCTGCATATCGGCGATAGCCTTTTCATAGGACTTACGGTTGGAGTCGCTCTCGGTTGCGATACACCACATGTTAAGGGTGATGTCGCCAACGTTTGCAAGAGTCTCTCCTGCGGTAGCAGAATTAGCGGGAACTCCGCTTGCTCCTGAACCTGAGCCTGATCCTGAGCCTGAGCCTGAACCGGTATTACCGCCGCAAGCTGCGAGTGACAGAACCATTGCTCCTGTCATGAGAAGTGACAACAGTTTTCTTTTCATAATTTCCTCCTTATTAATGATCAAAGAAAAATGTTTATATCCCGGAAGTTGTCTTCCGAAATAATCTTAGATGTGTGCCCGTTCCTATTTCTCGGTTCTCACTACGGGCCAGGGATAATCGACCGTGAGGATATCCCCGTCTATCGAATAGTAAATGTATGTGTCGGGATACATATCGTTATATACGAGCTTGACGATCCCCTTTTCCTCATCCACAAAATAATAACCGGGTGAGTAGTAATCCTCCCTGAAGGTTCCGTTCTCGGTAAATTCGAAGGAAAGATATCCGTCCACTTCCTGCCAGTAGCCTATGAGGCCATCCGGCTCTCCTTCTCCCTGATACTGATACACTGCCTTCTCATACAGCAGATACTGGTCGTCGCCATTTGGTATGAATCTCATTGAGGTGACATTTCCGTCCTTATCAGTCAGCGTAAGGATGTCATTTTCAAGGGTGTAGGTATACTTTATATCGTTGAATACCGCTTTTCCGTTGTCGGACAATGAAAGGATCGTTGTCTGCGCGTCATGGATGTACGCCCATTCTTCCGTGTTGGTTCCGGAACATCCTGCCGCCAGTGTGAGGCTTATAACGGAAAGGCATGTAACTATTATTCTGTTAAGGCTGCGTTTCATGATCAGACCCCCATCTGCCAAATCGCCTTTTTACTGAATTTATTTTAGATTTGGGAAAAGGAACTTTAAATGGAATAAGTTTACCTGAAAAAGCATTTTTTTTACTTTTGACGGCCAGCAATAAAATACACCCGTTTCTTTTTGTGAGAGTTGCACAAAATTAGGTTTGTTTTAATGTTGAATGTAAGCACTTTCACAAGAAGAAATTGTTTTCCGCTGTTTTGATGACAAAGAATTCCCTGTCAGAATGCATAAAAAAAGCCCCGGATATCCGTTGACAGAATGTCCGGGGCAGGATCCTTCACCTTATTTTTTTTCATTCAGGTACTTTACAACAGAGAGCGCTGCGGTGAGGCCTTCGCCCGCTGCCTTGATCAGCTGATAGGGAGCACCGGCGATGTCGCCTGCTGCATAGAGGCCGGGTACGGAGGTAGACATATCACGCCGGCATTTAACGGTGCCGCCCTCGGTCTCAAGTCCCGGAACAAGGGAGGCTGCGGAGATCTGATCCCTCAGGATAAATATTCCGTCAGTCTTCAGGGTATCCTGATCGGTGATAAGAGTATCCGCCTTGAAGCCGCCCTTTATCTCTGCAGGCTTCTGCTTAAGTACCGTTATTCCGGAGTCCGCGGCCATGATCTCTTCGGCATCCTTGCCCTCGCCGAACTCGTACATGGGGATGTAGATGACTCCAGATGCATACTTTTTCAAAAAGATGGCCTCCTCTTCGTAATCTTTGGAATAGGATACGACTACCGCATTCTTTCCCTTATACATTGCGGCATCGCAGGTCGCACAGTAGCTGACACCACGGCCAAGGAATTCATTTTCTCCGGGAAGGGTATTGGCCGGTGCGACACCTGTTGCAAGGATCACCGAGCTTGCCTCTATCATATCCTCGCCGCACTGGATCCCGAAGTATTCACCGTAAGGGTAAATAAGGGTTACTCTTCCATCTGTTATCTCAACTCCCATGGATGCGGCATGATCGAGCATCTTCTGCGCAAGATCGTCTCCGCTGACTGAAGGGATGCCGAGATAGTTATCGATCTTTTCGGCAGATCTTACCTTGTTGCTGGAATTCTTTTTTCCGATAAGGATGATATTCTTCTTCCTGATGGTAAGTGTTATGGCAGCTTCAAGTCCGGCAGGTCCTGTGCCTATTATCGCTGTATCATATCTCATGTCCGGTCCTCCTTATCTTTTCACATTATATGAACCTTTATCATCACAGCATACCGGAGGCTTTACCGGATCTACTGCCTCCGTATCAGTTACCGTAATCCATCGCCCCCGTAAAGAGCATTATGGTGATCGCCAGTGCCGGAACAGCTGCAGAGACTGACGCCAGGCACATAACGGTTATGGAGGCGCTCGATACAGAAGAGCCGGATCCTCCGAGCATACTCAGAGTGCTCTGGAGCATCCTGATCGCATTGGCACCCATCCACGCATCCCACACGGCATCAAGTGCAATCAGTGCACCTGCCACCATGGCATAATTCCTGCTTATCCTGCCTGCCAGTATATAAAGAAGTATGGCACCGTGTCCGAGGATACTGACTATAGCGTTTGTAATGGAGGACAATGAATGAGGCCCCATTAACATTCCGAGCACTTCAGCGGCTATTACGGCGCCAAGGCTTCCAAGGATAAGATTCTTCTCATTGTCATTTTCAACGAAGCACACAAAGGCCAGCAGTCCGTTTGCTATAGCGTAGATAAAGCATATAAAACCACAGCCGAAAAAAGGAGCCGCGACTTCGATCACTGCCGCGATCCCGCACAAAATCCCCATCACCTTCGGCACGCTGCTGTCTCTGTTGATACCCTCTCCAAACATCTCAACACCTCTCATAAAAAAATATCCGCACCCCGGATCCGGGATGCGGATACATTGTAACATATTAAGCTGTTATAATGTGACATTTCCTGCACTAAAGTGAAACCGGCTCCGGTGTTAGTCAAGCTTCACGATATCCAGTGCGATCATTATCGTTATAATGATCACGGGCATTATCGACAATATGGTTCTTATTATCGACATGGGATCAGATCCCCCAACGGCTTCCGGTGATACCGCTGAGATGATGATATCAGCTATGGCATATACGACAACTATTCCGCCGCCGATGATCGGCTTCTTTTTATCGTATGATACCTTGCCAAGATATATAAGTATCCCGGCAAAGCCGATAAGCTTGATCAGCAGTCCTATTATGATGACCATAGTAAAACTGCTTCCCGCAAGGAATGCCATAACCTCGGCCAAAGCGAGTCCGACAAACACTGCGACCATTATCTGTCTTTCCCTGTCAGCTTCTCTCTGACTGAGATAGCAGATTGCTCCATCCGCTATCGCCGCCATAAGACTGTAGGAACCACCTCCGAAGAAAAAACAGATAAGACTTATAAGTCCGCATGCACCACTCACCATGCCAAGGATCCAGGTTAATCCTTTAGTTCTGTCCATGCTTCCTCCGATGGATCCTCCGCATCACCTTTCAGAAAGGCAATGCGGAGTCTGCTTAGTTCAAAAACTTTTTTATTAAATTTTCAGATGATCACTTCTCGGCAATTGCCTTCTTAAGTGCTTCGGTAAGTTCGGGAACGATCTTATTGAGATCGCCTACGATTCCGTAATCTGCAACGTCGAAGATGGGAGCATCCTCATCCTTGTTGATGGCGATGATGATGTCTGATTCTTCCATACCTGCAACGTGCTGGATCGCACCTGAGATACCGATTGCAAAGTATACGTGAGGTCTTACGGTCTTTCCGGTCTGGCCTACCTGAAGATCCTTAGGCTTCCAGCCTGAATCAACAACCGCTCTTGAGCAGGAAACCTCTCCTCCGAGCACTGCTGCAAGATCCTCAAGGATCTTGAAGTTCTCAGGGCTTCCGACTCCACGTCCGCCGGATACAAGGATCTTGGCGTTCATGATATCTACGGTATTGGATACAGCCTTGACTACTTCCCTGACAGTTACATATCTGTCATTGGGAGTAAATCCGGGATTGTAATCAACTACTTCAGCCTTTGCACCGCTGATGGGCTCGATCTTCTGCATAACGCCGGGACGAACGGTTGCCATCTGAGGGCGGTTGTTGGGGCATGCGATGGTAGCGATGGTATTTCCGCCGAATGCGGGACGGGTCATAAGAAGCTGATTATGCTTCTGCTCTGACTCCTTGCCGGGAATTGCAACAAGAGGGAAATCGCCGATGTCAAGCTGTGTGCAGTCAGCGGTAAGTCCGGTTGCAACTCTTGCGGAAACGGTAGGTCCGAGGTCACGTCCGATAGCGGTAGCGCCTACGAGCATGATCTCAGGCTTGAACTCATTGATAACGGATGCAAGTCCGTGTGCGTAAGGCTCGGTCCTGTATACTTCGAGCTCTTTGTCATCAACAACGATGACCTTGTCTGCGCCGTACTCAGCGAGAGAATCAGCAAGACCCTTAACATTATATCCCATGAGGACTGCAACTACCTTCTGTCCGAGAGCAGCAGCAAGATCCTTAGCTTTGCCGAGCAGTTCGAAAGAGATTCCGCTGATCTCACCGTCAACCTGCTGAGCAAAGACATATACGTCTTTATATTCTTCTAAGCTCATTTTATACTCCTTTAATCTTTTAATAGATACACTGACCGTTTAGCTGCTTCGCAGCTCTCACGGTCCGGAGTTAATGCCGCATGCATTTACTCCAACATTCACAAATTCACGTATTCCCTTGGGAAATCCGTATTTTGCTCATGTTCACCGGGGTCACAGATCCGGGATCACTCACCCGTGCGGGCACGGTCTGCTCCCTGGATCTACCCCATTGTGTATCAGATGACATGCTTCTCAGCAAGCTTCTCTACGATGTACTTAACACCGTCGCTGGGTGAATCGGGAACGATCTTCTCACCTGCTCCCTTACGAACCTTATCGGAAGCCTTAGCGATCTTGGTGGGTGATCCTGCAAGACCGATGTTGGAATCATCAACATCCTTAAGGTCTGCTCTTCCCCATGTGGTTATCTCTGCCTTGCATGCATCAAAGATTCCGCCGGGAGTCATATATCTGGGAGGATTAAGCTCTGAAAGAGCTGTTACGAGGCAGGGCATCTTAGCTTCAACAACATGATATCTGTCATCATACTGTCTCTGAACAACAACCTTGTCTCCCTCAATCTTAAGATCCTGTGCATAGGAGATCACAGGGATTCCGAGATGCTCAGCGATCTGGGGACCAACCTGAGCGGTATCTCCGTCGATTGCCTGACGTCCGGTGATGATGAGGTCATACTCAAGATTTCTGATAGCGCCTGCGATGGTGGTGGAGGTTGCCCATGTATCAGCACCGCCGAGAACTCTGTCAGTTACAAGGACTGCCTTGTCAGCGCCCATTGCAAGTGCTTCTCTGAGTGCATCTGCTGCCTTGGGAAGTCCCATGGTAAGGACTGTAACCTCAGCGCCGTACTGATCCTTAAGACGAAGAGCTGCCTCGAGGCCGGCCTTGTCATCGGGATTCATGATAGCGAGCATTGCTGCTCTGTCCAGGGTACCGTCGGGATTGAACTTAACTCCGCCCTTTGTATCCGGAACCTGCTTTATACAAACTATAATTTTCACGGTTTATACTTCCTTTCCTTATACTTGGTGGCGGGTTATTTAAGAAGGTTAGCGGAGATGACCATACGCTGAACTTCTGAAGTTCCTTCGTAGATCTCGGTGATCTTGGCATCTCTCATCATACGCTCTACTTCATACTCTCTGATATATCCATATCCGCCGTGGAGCTGAACAGCCTTGGTGGTAACTTCCATGGCAACTTCTGCCGCATAGAGCTTAGCCATAGCTGCTTCTACGGAATAAGAAACCTTGGGATTGGTTACGTACTCCTGCTTCTTAAGTGCTGCCTTGTAAACGAGAGCCTTGGCAGCCTCTACCTTTGTAGCCATATCTGCAAGCTGGAACTGGGTGTTCTGGAAAGCAGAGATGGACTTGCCGAACTGCTTACGCTCCTTGGTGTAAGCGATGGTTCTCTCAAGTGCGCCCTCAGCGATTCCAAGAGCCTGTGCTGCAATTCCGATACGTCCGCCGTCAAGGGTGTGCATTGCGATGTTGAAGCCCTTGCCCTGCTGTCCGAGAAGGTTAGCCTTGGGGATACGGCAGTCAGTAAAGATGAGCTCATAGGTGGATGATCCGCGGATACCCATCTTGTTTTCCTTGGTTCCGAAAGTGAATCCGGGAGTTCCCTTCTCTACGATAAAAGCAGAGATCTCCTTCATGATGCGGCCCTTCTTCTCAATCTTGCCGGTAACAGCGAAAATGACATAAACGTCAGCTTCCTTACCGTTGGTGATGAAGCACTTGGATCCGTTGAGAACCCACTCATCTCCGTCGAGAACAGCCTTGGTCTGCTGGCCCTGTGCATCGGTTCCTGCTCCGGGCTCGGTAAGTCCGAATGCGCCGAGCTTCTCGCCCTTTGCAAGGGGAATAAGATACTTCTCTTTCTGCTCGGGAGTTCCGAAGGTCATGATGGGATCCACACAAAGTGAGGTGTGTGCAGATACGATAACTCCGCTTGTTCCGCAAACCTTTGAAAGCTCCTCAACACACATAACATAAGTGAGAATGTCGCAGCCCTGTCCGCCGAACTCCTTGGGAACGGGGATTCCTAAGAATCCGTACTTAGCCATCTTATCGACGGTCTCTCTGGGGAACATTTCCTTCTCGTCTACTTCCTGAGCAAGGGGCTTTGCTTCATTCTCTGCAAACTCCTTGAAGAGGGTACGAGCCATTTCATGTTCTTTGCTCAAAGTAAAATCCATGACTTATAAATTCCTCCGTTTAAAATATTCTCAAAGCACAAATGTGCTTATTTCACGACGATCAATACCCAATAACGCCCGGTAACACGACGTTATCAGCGTTAGACCGGGACACAAGCGAACCACGGATGGTGAGCGCCCGGGATAACGCCCGGTAACACGACGTCACTGAGCATCAACTGCAGTCTTGGTCCTGTCAGCATTGTAGATGTAGAAGCCCTTGCCGCTCTTGCAGCCAAGGTTTCCGCCACGTACCATCTTACGGATAAGAGGGCATGCTCTGTACTTGCTGTCTCCGGTCTCCTTGTAGAGAACATCCATGATAGCAAGGCAGATATCAAGTCCGATATAATCGCCGAGCTCAAGGGGTCCCATGGGATGGTTAGCACCAAGCTTCATAGCATTGTCGATTCCCTCGATGTTAGAAACACCTTCCATCTTAATGAAAGCAGCTTCGTTGATCATGGGGATGAGGATACGGTTTACTACGAATCCTGCAGCCTCGTTGACCTGAACAGGGGTCTTGCCGATCTCTTCGGAAATCTTCTTGATCGCATCAACGGTTTCAGCGGGAGTGTTAACACCTGCGATAACCTCGATAAGCTTCATTCTGTCAGCAGGATTGAAGAAGTGCATTCCTACAACAGGACGGTTAACGCCCTTTCCGATCTCGGTGATGGAAAGAGATGAAGTATTGGATGCGAAGATGCAGTCAGCCTTGCAGATAGCATCGAGCTCCTTGAAGGTGGTCTGCTTGACGTTCATATCCTCAAATGCAGCTTCTACAATGAGATCGCAGTCAGCACAGAGATCCTCCTTAAGTCCGGGAGTGATGGCTGCAGTGATCTTGTCAACCTGCTCCTGAGTGAGCTTGCCTTTCTCTACGAGCTTGGCATAGCCCTTAACGATCTTGTCCTTTCCGCCTTCTGCCCACTCCTGCTTGATGTCGCAGAGTGCAACAGTGTAGCCTTCTGTCTGGGCAAATGCCTTTGCGATGCCCTGGCCCATTGTTCCGGCGCCGATAACACCTACCTTCATAAATGCCTCCTTAAAAATATATAAATTAAAAATATAGCGTGTTTAAAGTTACAAAAGTCAGGACAGTGTACCTGCCCTGACTTTCATACATTACTCGTTCTTAAATGCGACCTGCTTAACCTTTGCAGGGTCATCCTTCTTGCGGAGGAAATTAGCCATTCCTTCCTTCTGGTCATATGACTCGAAGCAGTCACCGAAGAGCTTCTCTTCGATAACGAGTGCATCGTCGATATTAACCTGAAGGCCTTCGTTTATAGCCTTCTTGCAGTTTCTTACAGCGATGGGAGCGTTGGCTGCGATCTGTGAAGCAAGCTTCATTGCCGCATCCATAAGCTCTGCCTGAGGATATACTGCATTTACAAGACCGATGCGGAGTGCTTCGTCTGCCTTGATATTTCTTGCGGTATAGATAAGCTGCTTAGCCATTCCGACACCGACTGTTCTTGCAAGTCTCTGGGTTCCGCCGAAACCGGGGGTGATGCCAAGACCTACTTCAGGCTGTCCGAACATGGCATTGTCAGAGCAGATGCGGATATCACAGCTCATGGAGATCTCACATCCTCCGCCGAGTGCGAAGCCGTTTACTGCAGCGATAACAGGAACAGGAAGAGTCTCGAGCTTTCTGAATACATCATTTCCCTTCTTGCCGAAAGCCTCACCCTCAGCCTTTGTAAGGGTGCTCATCTCACCGATATCAGCGCCCGCAACGAAGCTCTTCTCTCCTGCGCCGGTAAGAACAACTGCTCTTACGACAGAAGTGTCGATACCGTCGATGACTGCATTAAGCTCGTCGAGCACTGCAGAATTGAGGGCATTGAGTGCTTCGGGTCTGTTGATGGTGATGACTGCAACACTGTCTTTTACTTCATATAATACAAAACTCATATTTATCTCCTTCAGTCTCTTTCAACGATGGTAGCGCATCCCATTCCGCCGCCGATGCAGAGGGTAGCAAGTCCCTTCTTTGCATCCTTAGCCTCCATCTCATGGAGAAGGGTTACAAGGATACGTGCGCCTGATGCTCCTACGGGATGTCCGAGAGCGATAGCGCCTCCGTTGGGATTGAGCTGCTTGTCAACGTCAATTCCGAGATCCTTGCCTACTGCAACTGACTGAGCTGCAAATGCCTCGTTAGCCTCGATGATATCGAAGTCCTCGATCTTGTATCCGGCCTTAGCCATAACCTTTCTGGTTGCTGCAACAGGGCCGATACCCATTACTTCGGGACGAACACCTGCAAGAGCGCCTGCTACGAATGTAGCCATGGGCTTAACTCCGAGCTCCTTAGCCTTCTCTTCGGTCATAAGGACCATAGCTGCTGCACCGTCGTTGATTCCGGATGCATTACCTGCGGTTACGAATCCATCGGGATTGAGGGGACGGAGCTTTGCAAGTCCTTCGATGGTGGATCCTGCCCTGGGGCCTTCATCGGTATCGAATACAACAGTCTCTTTCTTCTTCTTGATCTCTACGGGAACGATCTCCTTCTTGAAAGCACCGCTCTCGATAGCTGCGCATGCCTTCTGCTGTGACTTAAGTGCGAACTCATCGAGCTCTTCTCTAGTGAGATTCCACTCTCTTGCCACATTATCAGCGGTTGTGATCATGTGATAATCGTTGAATGCATCCCAAAGAGCATCCTTTACCATGGTATCAACAAGTCCGCCCTGGCTCTGGCTGGGCCACATCATTCTGTATCCGTATCTTCCATTGGGAATTGCGAAAGGAGCCATGGACATGTTCTCCATACCACCTGCGATAACGACATCAGCGTCGCCTGCCATGATCATCTGTGCAGCCTGGTTAACGCAGTTAAGTCCGGATCCGCATACAACGTTCATGGTAACAGCGGGAACCTCGATGGGAAGTCCTGCCTTGATGGATGCCTGGCGGGCAACATTCTGTCCGAGTCCTGCCTGGATAACGCATCCCATATATACCTGATCAACATCGGAGGGCTTGATGCCTGCACGATTTACAGCCTCCTTGATAACAATTGCTCCGAGATCTGCAGCGGGGGTCGTTGAGAGCGATCCACCCATAGTTCCGATTGCGGTACGACATGCACCAGCGATTACAACCTTCTTAGCCATTTGATTACCTCCGAAATGATTTTCAGTGTCCTTTTACCCGGACCTTGATCCGAGATTGTTATTTTTTTGTCAGACCATTTCAGATTTTACCATATGGAGCCGTCAAATACAATGAACCCCGCAAGAAAATTTTTCCAAACTAGTGCATCTCTCACGCTTTCCCACTATATATAGAAATGATAGCGCTTACTTATAAAGCAGGGGATTTGATCCCGGCAATATCCGTTTGCTTGCCAGTGCCGTCGCTTATAGGTGCAAATCTGTCCTTCGCATATTCTAAATCGCCCTCGGGCAACTCGCGACGCTCACGCTAACTGCGTGAGCTGCTCAGACAGTGCCCTCGGGAACCGATTTATGCTCAGGACATTTGCACCTGCTCCGGCGGGCTGCGCAATCCGGATATTGCCGGGGTCAAATCCCTATTTATACAAAATACTGAAAAAAAATCCCCGCGGGGAAGCTCCTCGCGGGGATCATAAAAACTATCCTGTTCTCAGATCTCGGGCTCTATAAGTCCGTAAGTATCTCCCTTACGCTTATACACCACATTGACCTGATCGGTCTCTGCATTGATGAACACGTAGAAGTTGTGTCCGAGAAGATCCATCTGCATGCAGGCATCTTCAGGATACATGGGCTTGATCTCGAACTTCTTGCTCCTTACAATCTTGATACCATCGTCCTCAGCAGTCTCCTCGGCAGGAGCAAAGTCAGCTATATTGCCGGCTGCCTGATGTCTGTCGATTATCTTGTTACGATACTTCTTCAGCTGTCTCTCTATGATCTCCTCTACCAGATCGATGGAGATATACATATCGCTGCTGGACTGTTCGGAACGAATGATGGTTCCCTTGACAGGGATGGTAACCTCAACCTTCTGCTCTTCCTTTATGACAGAAAGAGTTACATGAGCAGTGGTATCTTCATCAAAATACTTGGACAGCTTACCTATCTTGTCCTCAACCGAAGCCTTAAGTCCCGGTGTTACTTCAATGTTTTTTCCGATGATGACAAATTTCATATGCATCCCTCACCTTCATTAGGTATTTCGCTCACGGTGCGGCTCTCGCTTAAGTTCCCGTATATGCACCTGCTGTTGCGATGACATTATCTTACCACAAGGGAAAACGTTTTTCAATCACTGACAGAGGGTAATCTTATATCACGCCATGACACGCTTATTCAAGATATCCGGCGAAGATCTCCCTGATTCCCTTTTCAAAGGCTTCGTACCCCTCGGGAAAAGAACCCGTTCCCTGGGCAAAGAGGATATTGCCGTCAGAATCTTCCGCCTCAAGAGAAAAACCTGCTTCGGATGAGGGGTCCGTCTCATCGAATCCGTCCCATCCCGCTATACCGCATTCCTTGGCCAGCTTTATCACATCATTCCATTCTCCTTCAGATATATCAGCTTCAGCTATCGGATCACCCATGGAGTCATACCACACCATCCGGGGACTGTCATCATCTCGGTTTATGAAAACAGAATATATATCATCTTCTGTACTTCCAAGGTTCTCAAATCTTATGGAAAAAAAACCGTCATCGCTCATAAGCATCCTCCAAATGATCATCCATGGCAAAGCTGCCTCACCGGTTACCGGACAGATTCATTATATCCTACGGACCAGATGCCGCAACACCAAAATAACTGTATCCAATTGATAAATTATTAACCCAATTAGTAGTGGACACCTCACATTAATGGGGCGATAATTAACTTACATTTACTTTTTCAAGGATGAAGGAGAAATATATGAACACAATAAAAAATCTGAACATGAGATGGAAGCTGTTCCTTCTCACAATCCCTCTTGCGATCGCAGTCATAGTATCCGTTCTTATCGCAGGATACAAGATCAACAAAACAGAAGCGGAACTTACAAATGTGTATTACGGAACGCTCTATCAGGTCAACAGCAATCTGCTGAATGCCGACAGGGACTTCTATCAGTCCACCTCCGCAGCTGCCAAGGTTCACGAAGTATTGGACGGTCTGCTGGTTCTTCCCGAACCCGTCTTCAATGCGGCTGTGGCCGACTACCAGGATAACAGAGATCAGGTTCTCGAAAGAGTAAACGCGGCTGTGGATATCGCCAAAAAAGATGAGCTGCTCTATAGCGGGATCAAGTGCGATAACGGAGACACCTTCCAGCAGGCATCGGAAGGATTCTACAGAGCATTCAATGCATGGGACGGCTCATATAATGCAAAGACCGGCGAGGGTGACTGGGTGACCTTCATGAACACTTTCGATCCTGCCAGAGAATATCTTGATGAAATGCAGGAGATCACGGAAAAGTGGGCAGATTCCCAATATACTTCCCTCACTGTCAAAAACCGTACTACCATAATCATCTACGCGGTTGTCTATGTTGTGGTGATATTCGGTCTGTTCATATTCGTCACCTTGGTTCTCCATCAGATCACTGTCAGCATCAGACAGGTCACGGATGCTCTCGATGCACTTGCAGGCGGTGACCTCAATCATCAGTTCCATGATGAGCGTCTGATAGGAGCAGATGAACTGGGACGCATACACAGATCCGCCAAGAATCTTTCGGACAAGCTCTCTGCCATAATCGGACAGACCAAGCAGATGTCTGCGGAACTCACGGAATCCGGATCAAATCTTGCCGAGTCGGCCGATCAAGCATCACAGGCATCGGGTCAGGTATCCCAGGCTATCGAGGAGATCTCACAGGGTGCCATAAGCCAGGCTGAGAGCGTGGAAGTTGCTTCCCGCAACACAACCGATATAGGTGAGGATATCGACAAGATCAACTCCGTTATCGATACCCTGTCAGGTAAGACGGTTGATATGCAGGCCACATGTGACGGAACAGTCTCCACAATGGAAGAGCTTCTTACGCAGAACTCTGAAGTTGTCAGGTCGATGAAGGAGATACACGCACAGATATCCGCTACCAACGAAGCGGTTAAGAACATAGCCGAAGCTTCAAAGATCATCACCGATATCTCCTCACAGACTAACCTCCTGTCTCTCAATGCCTCCATAGAGGCCGCAAGAGCCGGAGAATCCGGAAGGGGCTTCGCGGTGGTTGCAACAGAGATCGGTAATCTTGCAGACCAGTCAGGTAATGCAGCCGTCAAGATCTCTCAGATAGTGGGAAATCTTGTAGCTGAATCAGCTAAGAGCGTAGCCACCATTGAGGCTATGAGCGTAAGCTTTGAAAAACAGAATGAACAGATCAATACTACAGGCGATGATATAAAGGCCATGGCACAGGAGGTTGCCGAGATTGCCAAAGAGACTGATGAGATCTCAAGGCAGGTCAAGAACCTGGGCAACTCCAAGGAATCCCTGGTAGGCATCGTATCGGATCTCTCAGCCGTATCGGAAGAAAATGCGGCATCCACCGAAGAGACCAATGCGGCAATGGAGGAGCTGAACGCAACCTTCACTCTCATCAACCATTCCGCAGATCAGCTCCAGATACTTGCAAGAAATCTCAACGACAACATAAGCTTCTTCAAGGATTAAGGCAGCATAGCGGATATGCATCACGATCAATACACATAAAAAACCGCCACACCATTAAGGTGTGGCGGTTTTCATATCATCCTTATCCCGGATATCAGCCCTGACCGCTGGAAACATGCTCGATATCGATCCATGTTATAGTCTTATTCTCATCCACGGGCACATCAGCTATATCCTCGAAAACATCGCCGCTTACAACCATCGCACCAAGATCTTCAAGCCGGGAAACAAATGCTTCCTCCTGCTCCTTGACTGCCTTGTTATCACTCCATGAGGTTGCTTCGATCATTACATCGTCGCCGGTCTTGTACAGCTGGATCTGAAGAGCCGATTCATCAGTCAGATGAGGTCTGTCATTGTAGTTCATATCCTCATCCAGCCAGTAGGATATCTCATCGCACCATGTAGCATAGAGGTGAGCTGATTTGTAGATGTATCCTGCCGACGAATCGGGAGCGATCTGCATACAGTCAAGATACTGTGCACCTGCTCCGCCTGAGCCTCCGCAGAGAATGTATCCGTCATAATAAAGATCGAAGAAGGATCTGTATCCGAAGGTTGTGGTGTATTTCATGGATAACTGTCCGTTATCATATGCGGCAAATCCGATCCAGTTATAAAAACTGGGATCCTGATTCTCAAAATACAGAACCAGTATGTCGTCACCCTCAGATCCGCTTGCAGGCTGGAACATCGCATACTTTACATCGTAGTCACCGGGATAATCGTTAAGCACTGCATCCTTCAGCTCATCGTATGTATAAGTACCGGCAGCAGGAGTCATGTAATCAGCATACTGATCGGCGGGATCTGCGATGACCTCCACACTCATCTCCCCTGCAAGGAACTTCTCATATGCATCGGAGCGGGGCATGCTCTCAGTCTGAACTCCGGAAGTGACCGTCTCTCTCGGATCCTCTTCGGGCTTTACGGGATCGGTCTCTTCGTCTGAGTCTGATCCTTTATCGGATTCCTTATCGTCCTCTTTATCGTCACGTGAAGTTCTGTCATCATCGTCATCTTCTTCAACAGAAGGCGAAGCTCCGTTTGTATCGTTTCCTCCGCATCCTGTGATCATGGATAGTGACAGAACAGAACACATAAGGATCATCAGCAGTTTTCTTTTCACAATTTTCCCTCCCTTGTCTGTTTATCAAACCAATACATGATACCACAGTTTCGGAAAATTACAAATTTCAGGAAATTACTGATCCGTATATGTGTAGACGATCCTCTTGGCATTATCCGGTGTCACGCCGCCTCTTTCGAACAGTTCCCTTATGGTGACAAACTCAAATCCCCTGCCCTGAAGTTCGGGAATTATGATATCCAGGGCTTCTACGGTATTTTCATTACCCTCCATGTCATGCAGAAGGACAACCGCACCGTCCCTTGCTCCCTCTATGACACGTCTTGCTCTCTCTTCGGCGCTGACCTCCGGAACCCAGTCCTCGCATCCGTATCCGCTGATGAAGATATAGGGAATGGTCTCGAACATAAGGTCGTTGATATTTATATAGGGAGGCCTGAAAAATACAGGCTCCTTACCGGTGACAGCCACGATCCTGCGGGTGGTCTCCCTGATCTCACTGTCTATCGTCTCCCTGTCAAGAGTCCTCATATCGGAATGTGTAAGTGAATGGTTCTCTATATCACATCCGTAAGCCATCTCCTCCCTTATGATGTATTCTCTTTCGGGAGTGATGTTATTGCCTATCAGGAAAAAAGAACCCTTTGCATTGTACTTCTTAAGCTTCTCCAGCACCCTCAGGGATGTGGTATCTGACGGCCCGTCGTCAAAAGTCAGTGCCATGTATTTCTTTTCACTCATGATGATCCCTTCCTTATCGGTCCCTTCCAGGGAGAATAAGCGTACCCTCCGTTCAATCGCCGGTAACGGTCTCGATGATCTCACGGACCCTGCCGCTTTCAAGCGGATCGCCGGCCGTGGTAAGGGAGTAGGTAAAGTCTCCGGATGTCCATACTGCAGTATTTACGGTTCCCTCATCATGTCCGAAGAAGGTGCCTGTTACAGAATCGGAGTCAAGCTCAGTCTCGATCTCGTACTTGTTATAATCTCCGCTTATATCTGCGATATATCCCTTTCTCAGTCTGAACACTTCTTCACCGCCGCTGTAGAATATCACCTGGATCAGCGTATCCTCAATGGCGCTGATATGGACATCATATTCATCCATCAGTTCATCCGGTATATCAAACTTAAAGCCTGCGATCCTCGATGCCATCTTAAGCGAATCACATTCTTTATAAGGATTTGCTATGTTCACTTCCTGTTCTCCAAGTGTAGCCGGTGCTACATCCATGGCTGCATTATCTGACTGCTCAGCGGTTCCGGATTGTGAGATCGCGTGCTGGCTCCAAAGATCAAATACCGATAATCCTTCCTTATCCTCATTGTCATAACTGTAGGTATCCGATGAAGCTTCGCTCTCCTCTGCTGACGCACTTTCATAGTACGTTGCTGACTCAGCTGATGAAGGCTCTGCAGAATTGGATGCCGAATCGCTTCCGTACTGCCCCACTCTCATTGCCGATCTTATGCACACTATGGCGATGAGCAGTCCTGCCGCTGCGGGAATATAATATTTGAGAGATCTGACAACTCCGCGCTTTTTCTTTTCTGCCTTAAATGACACGACAGAACCTGCAGCGTCCTCCTGCAGGATCTCGGCTACATATCTGTCATCGATATCACCTATCGCCCTGAATAAACTGTTCTTATCCGTCTTCATACCGTAACACCTTCTTCCTCAAGGCAGGCCTTTAATCTTTCCCTGGATCTGGAGAGGCTCATCTTGACCTTACTCTCACCGATACCGTAGATCTCTGCGATCTCTTTGATATCACTTCCGAAGAAGTACCTTCTGACAAAGATCTTGCGGGCCTCGGGCTTTTCTTTTTCAAGAAATGCATTCAGTATCTCCTTAAGCTCCATTCCCTCACCCGGGACGGGAATCCTGCTGTCGGCAATACATTCCTCGAGTTCGTCAAGCACTGCAGGTATCTCACCTGCGCCTCTCTTGGCAGCATTCGCACTGTCAAGCCTGTCGAGTGATACATTTCTCACGATCTTGGTCAGGAACGCGGAAAAAATATTTGGTCTGGTCGGCGGTATTGAGTTCCATGTCTTCATATACGTATCATTCACCGCTTCATCTGCATCCTCGGTATTCCTCAGAATGCGCATTGAAACAGACATAAGCATTCTTCCATACTTAGTCTGGGTCTCACTTATCGCGCTTTCGGACCTTGCAAAATACAGATCGATTATCGCAGAGTCTTCCACGTCCGATCCCTCCTTCACTTATATAGACGGATTATGATCGCCAAGGTCACAAATTAATGTAACCTGCAACATACCAAGTATACCAAAACAGTGTTTAATCGAAAACCCTGCATTAAAAAGAGGACGGCCTGTAAAGACCGTCCTCTAAGGGTTAAGCTATTTAACATAGTCATCTGTCATGGCATCAACCAGATCCTGGTGTACGACATTGCCTGTTGCTCTGTCGATGAACCCGAATGATTCCGACAATACCGAGCCGGTATTGTTCACCACATTGTTATCCCATGCGATTATGGGGATGGTGTACAGAGCGGAGCACTCACCCATGAACTCATAGTAATTGACCCTGTCGATGGGATTGCACTTGTCGATGCATCCATACTCACCGATGATGACAGGGATGCCGTTTGCGACAAATCTGTCATAGAGGGAAGAAAATACCTGTTTGTTTTCTCTTTCTTCCTTATCGCCGAAGGAGGATGTTCCCGATACATCTCCGGCAAATTCATAAGGTCTGTAGGAATGTACACTCACAATGATCTTATTATCCGCCGTGTCATAAGGAAGACTGAAGTTCTCGGAGACGGTGGATGAAGGGATATGGCAGTATCCGCACACCATCAGATATCTGTCCGCATTGTTTCCGCCTGTATCCCTTACGGTATCAACGAAGCGCTGGTTAGCCCTCATCAGAGCATCATATGCATCCAGAACCGTGTCGTTTTCAGAGGAGAACCACCACTCATTATTGGTCCCTTTCAGCCTGGGCTCATTGATACATTCGAATATCAGCTTATCGCTCCGATCCTGGAAATAATACGCAAGCTGTCTCCAGATGGTCTCTGTGTACTTCAGGGTATTATCCAGATGCTCGGAATCCGGATAAAAATACTTCTTGTCCACGTCATGATGAATATTGATTATGACGTACATGTCCTTGCTCAGGGCATAGTCAACGACTTCTCCAACTCTTGCAAGCCACTCTTCGCTGATATTGAACTCTGAGTCCACATGGTTATGCCATGAAACCGGAACACGGAGCACATTGTAACCTTCTCTGCAGAGAGAATCGATGTAGGCTGTTGTGGTCTTTGCACCGCACCAGGCCGACTCATAATCCATCTCATTGCTCAGCCATGTACAATCCGATGCATCGAATGCGTTGCCCAGGTTCATTCCGCCGTTCATGCCGAGTATGTACTCAAATGCCTCATTATCGGGGATGGGCTTTACAGTGTATCCGTTGAGAGTGGTGGTGCCGCAGTCGGTGATGAACTCAAACGGAGCGGGATCTTCAGGCTCCGGGAGAGGTTCGGGTTCCGGCTCGGGCTCGGGTTCAGGGTCAGATACAGGCTCGGCTGCAGTATTATCGGATACATCCGTGACCACTTCCTGAGACTGTGTCTGATCGGCAACTTCAGTACCTGCTCCGCCGCCCTGAGGCGCGGTTCCGGTATTTGATACGCAGGCCGTAAGGGCCAGCGTCAGTGCCATGATAATGGCGATCCTTCTAAATTTCATAACGATACCTTTCTTTCTGGAAAAATAAGTGCCATATTCGGATTTTATCACCAAAAATCCCGGCTATCCCGGTTTTAACGGAAAATTAATATTATGGATATTGTCAGACTATTTACAGATATCCTCCAAGTTGACTAACTAGGAAAACCTCTATCTGAATATTAAAAATACGTGTGAAAAATGAATATTCTGCATTTTTTACCAAAACATATATTCGTGGTTTCCATAAAAAACAGGGGTAAATAATGTTATTTTTTTGTGGATAATGTGTCTAACTGCGTGAATAACCCCTTTTTCCAACATTTCTATAACGTTTTCGGTGGAAAACTTCTTCGAAAAAAAATTCTAAAGAAGCATTGACAACCGCCGCATTGGTATTTTTTAACAAAAGCATGTTAATAAAGGCTCCGGTAGACATAAAAAGAATGCTGAAAACTGTGATCTGAAGCACTCTCATCTGGCCATAAAGCTCTCCGCGCTCTCCAGACTGTCATATCCGTATAATCTTGCGGTATTCTGCATGGTCTCATAGGCAAGATTACGCCCCTCCGAGTAGAGTCCGACTATGAATCCGGCATAGAGCTCCAGCATCTTGTCGGAATATGTGCCCAGTTCCCCTCTAAGATAGGTCTCATATGAAGTGTCATATGCATAATCCTCGTAGGTATGGATCCTGCGGGCTCTGGCACCCATTGCAGGGTATTTTTCGGCAACCTCTTCCATCCACCTTACCTGGATCCCGGCGATCTGGTCGATGATGGCTTTCTTCTCATCGGAAAGAACGGGGAAATTGTCCTTTATCTGAGCATACCTTTCGGGAGCGGTGGATTCCATCATACGCCCGTATTTTTCCGTTATAAGATTGTGTCCGAGCTTCATCTCCCTCTCAAAGTCGTAGAGATACTGAAGCAGCATGGTCTTGTTCCAGGTAAGATACTGGCTTCTGCGCATGATATTAAAGGTGGGCCAGTCATCCTGACAGGAAGCCCTGCCTCCCTCATTGGAGACCTTGTCGAATGCTTCGAACTCAAGCTTAGCTATCTTCATCGCAAGGTCAGGGACGGTCTCGGTGGACCACAGGGACTTCTGCAGGAGTTCCTCTGTCTGATGATCCAGGTATGGATCTATGTCACTGATATAGTGCTTCCGGTACATCTCCATTGCAAGGAAGGCTCCGACCTCTTCGGAAGATGCGGGGTCAGATGCCATTTTCTGAAGCAGTACTTCAAGCTCAGCTCCGCCTTCAAGACTCGCAAGGCCCTTCCTGAGCCATTTATCGTGGGGATAGTATTTTCCCTCTATGAGATACTGAAGCTTCATGGCCTCCCTGATGGCATCATAGACGAACATCTTAGAGGTTATCTCATCGCCGCGCTCAAGCACCCGTCCGGCATTGTACTGCCCCTCACGTGAAAACCTTGCACAGCCCTCAGCCAGGTTAAGGAGAAGTATCTCCTCCGGATATCCCTCACTAAGCTTCTTCCTGAACTCCGTCACTATCCCTTCATCATCCCGCCATATCTCACCGTTAACCGCGGCGGCAAGGTGGCTGCTTTCCGTATTTTTCCAGTCTATCTTCTCATACACAGGCGCACCTGTAAGTCTTTCGAAAAATGAAGGGATGACCTGGACGCCGCGCCTGCTCTTACCCTGTACATAGGGCGCTCTCTTATATCCGTCTATCTCATCCGGCAGTCCGCTGTAAGCCTTTCTAAGGCTCTCACCTATGGCAGCATCGGTCTCTTCTGTTATCCACAGGCAGACAGAGGGACCCCAGTCATGGTCTCTTGAAAGCTCATCATCGTATCCGAAGGCATCCGAGCCCTCTCCCGCAAGTCCCGCAGCGATCTTAGATGCATACTCCGGGAAGCTTTCCTCTATCATGGGACGTACGAAGCGCTCATAATACTTTCTGCATATATCCATTCCCTTTTCATGGGGAGTATTCACATTATGCTTTGCCGTATTACCTTCACCCCGGCTTCCTGCCCCCGGGCTTCCTGCATCCGGGCTTCCTGCACATGCGCTTCCTGCACCTGTGCTTCCTGCCCCCGGGCTTCCTGCATCCGGGCTTTTCCTGCCGCCGGCAGCGCTGTCCGCAGGCACATTTTCTTCCTGCGCTTCTGCTTTACCTGCTTCCTTCATTGCACGCAGGCTGGCATTGTAGTTCTCAAGGAGCCTTTCGTAATACCCGTTCTTGCCAAGCACGCTCTCCATTATGTCACAGCCCTGCTTAAAGCACGCGGCAGCGGCCTCGAACTTTCCGTTCATGAAGTAATAGCTGCCCATTGCGGAAAAAGCGGCACACAGATGCTGGTCCTTTACCCCGAGACTTTCAAACAGAGCAACAGAACTCTCCGCCGCCTTAAGTGCACCTTCGGATTCACCTGTCCTGATCATCGTGGCTGCGATATTGGCGAGGGAAACAGCCTCCTCATATTCTCTTCCGTTAGCCCTGTCTATATCGAGGGCCTTGAGAAGAAGTGCCTTGGCCTTTGCAAATTCTCCCTCCTCCTGATACAAAAGAGCCTCGTTATTGTAAAGACTCGCATAGAGCATGTCATCTGCCTTAAGTGTCATGGCATATATCTGCTCCACCTCATGATATATCCGCCTGGACTCTGCAAGCCTTCCCGCAGCTCTGTACATGGAGGCCACATTAAGGAGAGTTGTCGCATAGGGAACGGACTCCTTCGGAAAAACATTACCGGCCACCATCACAGCTCTTCCTGCAATCTCAAAGGCCTTATCCCATTCTCCCGTTTCCCTGTAATGCCCTATCAGTTCATTGAGGATCTGCAGGAGAAGATAGTCATCCCCCTCCTCCATGGCAGAACCCGCCGTAGAGATAAGGACCTCTTCTGCTTCAGCAGACCTTCCCTGCGAGTACAGAGAATCTATTATCTCGCGTATCTCATCGATTCCCATAAGCATTCCTTTCAAAAAAGCCACGCCCTCAGGGCGCGGCTCTCATTTATTTACCGTCCGATCCGGTTCCGTAGAACAGATCCCTGTACCAGCTCAGTGACTTTGTATACGAGTCGTAAACATCCGCATCATCGCCCCCGATAAGCACCAGCTGCCTTGATACCTCTGACCAGTTGGCACTCTCATATGCATTTATGAATTCAAGGATCTGGGCATACTTTCCTGTGCCGTCCAGAAGAGCTCCCTCTATATCCCTGGAAACCCTGACCATCTCCAGCGCTTCCTTCATCGGTCTGTCAAGCATGGCATCAAGTACCGAGAACAGTCCCATAAGGAAGAGCTCCGATGAAGACGCTGCCATTCCGAAAACAGGTGCCAGGAGTTCTGCAAATCTTGCCCTTATCAGTGACACCCTTGTGATCTCACTGGGTCTGTCCGCACACAGTTCCCTGGTCACTGCGGTATTGATCCAGCGCTTGAGCTCTCTCTGACCCAGCATGGCAGCCGCGTGTCTTACGGTGGACGCTTTATCAAGATCAAAATCGGGATCATTGACAATATTGAGAAGCTCTACATATGTGGCCTTCAGAGGACTTACATCCTTGCTGGAATTGACAGCGGGAAGCTTGAAGAATTTTCCTTCATAAAGATCGTATCCCCCATCGGATGTGAGAGCATCATAATCCTCCTGGGTATTAACGTTAACAGCAACCAGAGAGACATTAGGATACACCTTTTGGAAATAGATCCTGGCTTTGGAGATATCTATCTTCTTGTGATCGAGAAGCACATAATCCACAAGACTGAGCACACTCTTATATTCCTCGAACTGTTTGACCGCAAGCTTTCTTATGGCAAGCTTATAGCCAGAAGCCTTAAGGGCCTTAAGCCTTTCAACGTACATATCCGTCGGAGTGACATTGTGGTCGAACAGAAGGACCAGCTTGTCATGGGAGTCTGTGAACTGCTCATCGATATCGGAAAAAATAGAAACAGAATTGACCTCAACGAAGACCGTCTTGTCATCGGTAAGGCTCTGTATTCCCATGCTTTCGACTATATCGATACCAAGCACCGAGCCTGAACCGTCGAGCCAGCCGGTACCGAGAAAACTGGGATTGGTATACGAATTGTATTTCTGGGCAAAGATCGAATAGGCCTTAACCTGGGTCTGGGAATCAAACAGAGGTATCAGAGTTCCAAACATAGGCTGCTCCTTTTTCCTTAGGAAAAACGATTTCAACGATAAAAAAATTTTACAACAAAGCATGAAAAAATACAATTTAATAAACCTGTGCCGGATGCAAAAATCCCCCGGACAGATATATCCGGGGGATAGAACATTTCAATAAATCATCAGGTCCAGCCGCCATCCAGGGTTATAACCTGTCCCGTCATGTAGAGCGGAGCCTTAAGGAGCAGTGATGCAAGTCCTGCCACCTCCTCCGGCTTTCCGATGCGGTCAGCTGGGATTTCCTTCCTGAGTGCCTCCATATCCTCTTCGGAAAATGCGGAATTCATATCCGTATCGATGACTCCGCAGGCTATGGCGTTCACTGCGATGGAGCTGGGAGCAAGTTCCTTGGAGAGAGCTCTGGTAAAAGCATTCATGCCGCCCTTGGATGCGGAATATGCAGTCTCTAAGGATGCGCCCACATTTCCCCATACCGAGGAGATATTAAGTATCCTTCCCGAATGCTTCTTAAGCATAAGGGGAATAGCCTGCCTGCAGGTATAGAATGCGGAGGAAAGGTTGGTGCCTATGACATCGTTCCACTCCTCATCGGTCATATCCTGGAGGAGCCCTATGTAGGATATCCCGGCATTGTTCACCAGAACATCAAGATCCGTGATGCCTTCGAACAGTTCTCTCACATCTGAAGGGGAGGACATGTCAACGCGCTCCGCACATACGCTTATACCGTATTTTTCCTCAAGGGATGAGGCGTAGCTTTCCAGCTCTCCGATAGAATTCCTGCAGGTCAGTATCAGGTCGTAACCGTCAGCTGCAAGCGCCTCGGCGATTGCTCTTCCGATACCTCTCGAAGCACCTGTGATAAGTGCATTGGGTCTTTCTGAATCAACATAAAACTTCTGTGCCATCTTATGCCTCCTTCGATCGATCTGAATACCATTACGCCTGCTGCCGCAATACCTGCCCTGCTCTTACATCCTGTCAGCCATTGCCTTTACGGTGCCGAGTCCCTTCTTAACGGGAGGAAGCAGGATAACGATAACCGTGATCACGGCTTCAGGTAAGATATATGCAAAATTATAGCAGATAGGATATATAGCCGCGAGTGATGAAGGGAAGCTCTCGGGCATATAGTCCATCCAGTAGATATATCCGCCTATGGTGTGGAAGATACCTCTGAGCAGAACCGCTGCGATATATCCGATGACAAGTCCGTTCTTTTTTCCCTTGAAAAATCCGCTGGCGCCGAGAGCGGTAAAAGCGAAGAAATAGTCACAGCACACCTGGAAAGGTGTAAGCATGTATGTTCCGCCGCTCTGGATAAACTGGAGAATACTGTAGACAAATGCAGCCGCAAAACCGACTCCGGGTCCGAACAGATAACCTACGAATGCCACAAAGAACATGGAAAGAAGTGTTACAGAACCGCCCCAGGGCATCTCATAGATCCTGATGAATGAAAGAACATAGGCAAGTGCGATCGATGCACCTGCGAAAGTGACAGTGGTGACGGGAAGTTTCTTACCCGACTTACCGTCCTGACTTCCGGCAGCCTTCCTGCCGCGGAGAACATCTATGAGGATCATCACCAGAATGGCAATGACTACCAGAGCCCCATAACCGTTCTCATTCAACACAAAATAGCCGTCTTCTGAATTCCAAAACATCTTAGCCTCCTTACGCCGGTATTATCCGGATCAAGTACCGGACCATTAAGGTCCGTGGGTTCCGGCCTTCCGCCGGTCTCAGCCTGCCATGCAAGCACCCCTGTTATTAAGTTATGCCGGACTTTTCAAAATCCGACCTTTCAATACTATCACTGTTTTGGAAAAAAGAATATAAGAATTTTTACGAATTACTGTTCAGAATTTGCTGTGCTTCCGCCTCAACCTGACTGAGCATGCGGATAAGCTCCTGGTGATCCTCCATCACATCAGCCTTCCTGGATTCCCTGGCAGCCCGTTCTATCTTCTCAGCAAGGTCTCCAACTGCCAGCGCACCCACGCTCCTGGAATTGGACTTTACCGCATGAACCCTGCGGATGTAATCCTCCATCCGGTTATCAAAAAGTGCCTCGGCCAGTATCTGCCTGCTTTCAGACACAAGCTCGACATACATACCGAGAATATCCATGAAGATCTCCTCGTCGTCTCCGCAGTACATTATCCCGGCTACTCTGTCTATAAGTGCCATACAAATCCTCTCTGGTAAAAATGTGCCTACCGGTCACCATCTGCCTTTAAAGGCGTATTATATGTTAGCATCCATGGCCAAGCAGTGCAAGTTCTTCATCCGTAAGCCTTCTGTACTCTCCGGGCTTAAGGGATCCGTCCAGGCATAATCCGCCCATCCTCAGCCTCTTAAGGAAGGTCACCTTATTATCCACGGCTTCAAGCATGCGCTTTACCTGATGGAACCTGCCTTCGGTAATGATAAGATGAAGCCCGTCCTCCGCCTCATACGCACGTGCCGGAAGCGTAGGGCTGTCATCTCCTATATCGACGCCTTCCTCGAGCCTTTTTATATCCGCTTCGGAAACAGGCTTTTCCGTCTGCACCAGATACTCCTTCTCAACATGCTTCGATGGCGATATCAGATCATGGAGAAGCGCTCCGTCATCCGTAAGGAGCAGCAATCCCTCGGTATCTTTGTCAAGACGTCCCACAGGTGAGAGATTCTTCACATTCTCGTCTGCAAGAAGCTCCACAACCGTCACGGAAGCCCCCTCCCTTGTTGAAGAGACCGTCCCCGCAGGCTTGTTGAGCATATAGTAATGGAATCTTTCGTATTCAATGACCCGCTCATCCATTGTGATGATATCCTTCCCGGGGACAATGTGCATCCCGGGGTCAAATGCAGTAACACCGTTTACGCAGATACGGCCGGCCTTTACGATCCCTTTTATCTCCTTGCGGGTACCTATTGAATTGTCTGCAAGATATTTATCTATTCTCATGTCAGTAAATATACTCCGGTATATCTCCTGCCATTAATGCATGTTCGCACTTTGCGGCTGCGGCCCTGTCACCTGCCAGGGCGTGGATGCGGACACCCCGTGATGCGGCAGTATGGGCATCAAGTCCCTGTGCGAGGAGCCCCGCTATAATGCCGGCAAGAACGTCTCCGCTTCCTGCGGTTCCCATTCCCGAATTGCCGCAGTCATCGCTGCATATTATTTCCCTGCCGGGGGTGACGGTATATGTAACAGCGCCCTTGGCTGCAACGGTACAGCCAAGATACTCCGACACAGCCAGGGCAATCTCAAGTCTTGAAGAGTCAGAGTCTGCCCCGGACTTATATACCACATCGGAGATCTCCTCCGAAATCTCTTCCCTGATCCCACTTGGAAGAATATGTGTAAGGGAAAGCAGTTCGCCTCTGTGGGGCGTGAGTATTATCTGCCTTCCTTCAGATGCCTGCTGCTTTATGATATCGGCTATGTCTTTGCCGCCTCCAATGGACATGATGGTTATGGCATCCGCATCAAGGACAAGGGGCATCTCACCGCTTCCCGTGATAAGTGCCCTGAGCTGTTCCTCAGCATCCTTATCCGTCCCTATACCGGGACCCGCCAGAAACACATCGCTCCATCTGCGGATCATCTCCATCCTGTATCCCTCAAAAGCTCCTGTATCGTACAGGGCCTCGGGCAGGGCAGTCTGTATGATCACTCTGTTACACTCCGGAGAGGATATCTTAACCATGCCCGCTCCCGTCCTGTATGCGGCCCTTCCCGCAAGCAGGGCGCAGCCCGCGCTTCCGTAGCTTCCGGAATATATAAATACTTTTCCGAAGGTGCCCTTATATCCGTCAGGTCTGCGCTCCGGAAGAAGTTCTCTTATGCTGCCCGTAATATGTGTGATATTCCTCATATTATCCCCGTTATCCCATATCACCAGTCGGAATCCCAGCTTGAATAGTCATAATCCCATGAATCGGATGAATCCCACGAATAGTCCGAATCCCAGTCGTAACTGTAATCACTGCTGTCATAGCTTGAACTTGAGCTGTAGCTGCTTCCTGAATCATACCAGGAAGAATCCTCAAAGGCTGCTCCGTCATGATCATAAATGCGGTAATCGTCAGCAGTATCATCGTAGATGATATCATCGAGAAAATCACTGTCGAAAAGATCCCAGGTATCATAGGTCTGATTGTAAGAATACCATGATCCGTTCTGATAATAGTAATCATTACCGTTATAACGGTAATATCCCCTGGAAGG
>CACWJQ010000025.1 GCA_902761225.1 uncultured Lachnospiraceae bacterium
GAGCAGGCTGAATTTGACTATAAATGGACGCTGGAAGCGGTGAGCAACATAGTCGATAATGCCATTAAATATACAGAAAAGGGCGGTATCGACATATGCTTCAAGTCCTCTGAGATGTTCTCCTGCATCAGCATTAAGGACACGGGCATAGGGATCGCAGAGGAGGATATCCCCAGGATCTTCGCACGTTTTGAACGTCTTCAGTCATCACGTGATAAGGAAGGCGTCGGAATAGGATTATACCTTTCCAGAGAGATAATCCGGAATGAAGGCGGATATATAAAGGTCAATTCCAAAAAGGGAGAAGGTACGGAGTTTCTCATCTATTTAAAAAAGACAGTCTGAAATCTGTCAAAACTGTAAGAATCTTTTTTTCTCATGAAAGATTCCTGAAAGATTTAAATGCGATACTAAATGCGTGGAAAGGAAAGCCACGCATTTATTTTTTGAGATAACGAGGATGAAAAAATGAGTATTTTATCAGCTAAGAATCTAATGAAGGTATACGGACAGGGCGAAAATCAGGTAAAGGCTCTGAACGGAGTAAATCTTGAGGTTAATAAGGGAGAGTTCCTTGCCATCGTCGGAACATCGGGCAGCGGCAAATCGACACTGCTTCATATGCTGGGGGGACTGGACAGACCTACATCGGGAGAGGTCATCGTGGACGGAAAGAATACCGCATCCCTTAAAGATGACGAGCTGACCATATTCAGAAGAAGAAAGATCGGATTTGTATTCCAGGCATTTAACCTTGTTCCCGTGCTGAATGTATATGAAAACATCATTCTCCCCATCGAGCTTGACGGAGAGAAGGTTGATAAAGAATTTGTCGAAGAGATAATCGATACCCTGATGCTCTCTGCCAAGAAGGAAGCCCTTCCCAACCAGCTGTCGGGAGGCCAGCAGCAGAGAGTGGCCATAGCAAGAGCTCTTGCAAGCAGACCGGCCATTATTCTGGCGGATGAGCCCACCGGAAATCTTGATTCCAAGACAGGTCAGGATGTTCTGAGTCTTCTTAAAGTCTCTGCCGAGAAGTTTTCCCAGACACTTGTGATGATCACCCACAACGATGAGATAGCCCAGCTTGCAGATCGCGTAATAAGGATCGAAGACGGCAGGATCGTTTCCGAAAGTGAGAGGAGATAAGAGTCATGAAGGTCAATAACAAAAAATGTGTGCGCAAGATCGCCATGCGCTGCCTTATGGCAAATAAAAGACGCAATATCATCACCATCGCAGCCATTGTTCTGACAGCGATCCTTTTCACTACTCTTTTCACCATCGCTCTTTCAATGAACGCTTCTTATGAAAAGAGCATCTTCAGACAGCTTGGAGGAAGCAATCACGCAACCTTTAAGGATCTTACGGACGAACAGGTTGAGGTACTTGAGGGAAACGGTCTCATCAGAGCGTACGGAGTAAGGACCATTGCCGGTATCATTGATGAAGCCCCTTTTACCAAGCTGTCCGCAGAGGTCAGCTACATGGATGACAACTGTGCGGAGTGGAGCTTTATAAAGCTCGAAGAAGGACATATGCCGCAGGCCTATAACGAGGTCATAATGGATACCGAGTCACTCAGGCTCCTCGGGGCAGAACCCGTACTCGGCCGGGAGATAGAGCTCTCTTTTGGTATTAACGGGATCTCAGAGCCTGAAGCAAAGGTTACCGATACCTTCGTACTGGCAGGATATTGGGAGTATGATCCCCTATGCCCCGCACATTTTATAAATGTATCAAAGGATTATATCGATGATTTCAGCAGGATCACTCTCGAAAGAGGATATGATCCCTTAAGAACAGACCTCAATGTAATGTTTTCATCATCCTTTAACGTGGAGGGAAAGATGGGTTTTACTTCGGAAGATTCCAAAAGTGAGGATTATGTAAGATTTGGTATCAATCCCGGATTCACAATGACCGGTATCTCCGGCGATCTTTCCATAGAGATGATCCTCCCGATCCTTGTATTCGGACTTCTTGTGGTATTTACCGGATACCTTATCATCTATAACGTATTCCAGATCTCTGTCGCATCAGATATCCGCTTTTACGGTCTGTTAAAGACCATCGGAACCACCGGCAGGCAGCTTAAGAGGGTCATCAGGGATCAGGCTCTGGTACTTTGCACAATAGGCATTCCCCTCGGACTTCTTCTTGGCTACGGTCTGGGTGCCGTTCTGACCCCCGCAGTTTTAAAGACCACCACCATTTCTCTGAACTCCCTTACCGTAAGCACTTCACCCGTGATCTTTATCGGCGCTGCGATATTTGAAATAGTGACGGTACTTATCTCTGTATCAAAGCCCGGACGCATGGCAGGAAAGGTATCTCCCGTAGAGGCTTTAAGATACACCGAAGGCAGTGATATCCGTAAAAAGAAAAAGACCACAAGAGGAGCAAAGGTCACCGGAATGGCATTTGCCAATATGGAAAGAAACAAAAAGAAGACCGTACTGGTATTCGTTTCCATCGCACTGTCACTTGTGATCCTGAATGCGGTATATCTCTTTGTGGGAGGATTTGACAGTGAAAAGTGGCTTGATACGGAAGTATATTCAGACTTCCTGGTGGGAAATGTGGACTACTTCAAATTCCAGGGCGCAGGAAATAATCCGCTTGATATCAGGGAGATCGAAGAGATAAAGGAAAATATTACCGTAGAAGAAGGGGGCTTTGCATATGATGTTGCCGGGATCCCTCTCATCAAGGTAGATGACCGGGCATATGACGAATTTGTGGCAAAGCTTGGCGGAGTCTATGGTCTTGCAAATGATGCCGGAGACGGAATGCACTACATTGACTGCAAGGCAGAGGCTATGGATGAATATCTTGTTGATAAGATCAGGGTGTATGAAGGAGACGCTTCGCTTCTTAATGACGCAGACGGAAGGTATATTGCGATCATCACACATGCGGATGAATACGGAAATCTGTACCTTGATGAAAATGCTCCGAAGATAGGAGATACACTGACCTTTGCGGTTGCTGAGGAGGTCGAAGTCATACAGGATGCAGCCGGTGGAAGGATCGGATTCAACGGTCTTAAGGAAAGTGAGTTCACAGTCTGCGCTTATGTAGGCGTTCCCACGGCGATCGGCCCCAGAAGAGGAAGCTATGCTTATGATGTGGTGCTTGGAAGCGGTGCATTAAGGGAAGCGATGGGTGATACTATGGTCCCCATGTTCTATGCCTTCGATACTCCCTCCATGGAGGAAGAGTTAAGAGCGGAAGCGTTCCTGAGCAATTACTGCGAAAATACATCGGGACTGATTGAATATGAGAGCAAAGCCTCAAAGAGAGGGGAGTTTGAAAACTTTAAGAATATGTTCGCTCTTCTGGGCGGGGTGCTCTGTCTGGTGATCGGATTTGTGGGAGTGCTTAATTTCCTGAATACGGTTATGGCAGGCATCATCTCAAGAAAGAACGAGCTGGCTGTTATGCAGGCCATCGGCATGACAGGAAAGCAGGTAAAGGAGATGCTCATGACAGAGGGCCTCATCTATACGGTGGGTTCCGGCATCATAGCTCTTGTACTCTCACTGGTATTTACCCCCATTATCAACTTTGCATGTGAAGATATGTTCTGGTTTTATTCGGGTCATGTCTCGGTAATGCCCTTTGTATACGTAATGCCGGTCATAGCAGTTCTCGGAGTGCTGGTCCCCCTGATCGCATACCGCAATCTGTCCAGGGCAAGCATCGTAGAGAGAATACGTGAGATAGGATAAGCGCTGAATTGTTTGAGGGCATGAGGGACTGATGATATAATGTTGTCATGAAAACCTTAAGAGGGAAGATGACAATCCTTATAGTCCTGGTAGTCATGGGCAGCTCGATACTGCTTTCATTTATCAGCTACCAGAGAGCCAAGAGCAGCCTCGTGTCCCAGCTGGAGGATAACTATGCTGCTTCGGCTCAGAAGTATGCCCTCGAACTGACGGCATGGGTGAGCACCAATGCAACCATAATAGATACTCTTGCCGCTGAGATAGCCGTTAACGGGATTACTTTTAAAGGATATGACGAATTCCATTCATATCTCGAAAGAAGTAATGAGCTTCTCAATAAAAACGGATATGTCTATGATGTCTACTTCACATACCCGGACAATTATATGGTATGTGCTTCGGACTTTCTTGCTGACGGAACAGTTGACTTTGTTCATGAAAGAGAGTGGTATACCACCTCTGCACTGACGGGTGAACTGTTCTTTTCGACTCCTTATCTTGATTCGGATACGTTAAAACCAATAATCACTATTTCCAAGGCTGTTTACAAGGATGGAGAGCTCCTGGGCGTACTTGCTGCGGATATTTTTGTGGATGTTCTGGTTGATATGGTCAGCAAGGTGGATGCGGGAGTAAACAGCTACGCTTTTCTGCTGGATCATAACATGCATGTCATTACTCACCCGGACAGCGCCTATGATTACCCGGATAAGCCAATAGGCATCATGGATGCTCCGGATTCGCCTTATCAGTCCCTTGTGGACAGTATCAGATCGGGTGCTGACGGAATGGTGTTCGTGGATGATTATGACGGTACCGTGAGAGGAATAGTCTCTGCGGAGATGATCAACACCGGATGGTATGTATGCCTGGCAACCGACAGAAAAGAGCTGGAGAAGAGCGTGGCGTCACTGATGAGAGGATTTGTGATCGCAGCAGGCGTTGCGATCCTTATCGGAGTTGCGATGGCAGTATTTCTTGCAAGGGTTCTGGACCAGCTCAGCAGTAAAGAGCAGGAATACCGCCAGGAGGTTTTAAGGCTTGAAAAGCAGGCCGCGGATGAAGCCAGCGAAGCCAAGAGCCGGTTCCTTGCGGATATGTCACACGAGATACGTACTCCCATCAACACTATCATCGGTATGAATGAGATGATATTAAGGGAGACGGATAACAGGGATATAATGGGATATTCCAGAAATATCAAGCAATCCGGCAATAACCTGCTTCAGCTGATCAACGGCATACTGGATTTTTCCAAGATAGAAGACGGGAAAATGGAGATCGTTCCCGTAAAATACAATGTTGCGTCCCAGATGACATATCTCATCAATTCAATTTCCGAGCGTGCTTCGGCTAAGAATCTTGAACTTATCGCCGATATCGATCCCGGTATCCCCACCGGGCTGTTCGGCGATGACACCCGTATCAACCAGGTTCTCACCAATCTCCTTACAAACGCGGTCAAATATACCGAAAAGGGTTCGGTGACTTTACGTGTAACAGAGCTTTCCAGACAGGATGAAAACATTGTCATCCGGTATGAGATAGCCGATACCGGTATAGGTATCAGGCAGGAGGATATGCAGAGGCTTTTTGAATCCTTCGAAAGACTCGATGTTGTAAGGAACCGGAATATCGAGGGAACGGGTCTTGGAATGACCATAACCAGAAGGCTTCTGGAGCTGATGGGAAGTGAACTGAAGGTGGATAGCACCTATGGAAAGGGAAGTACATTTTCCTTCGAGCTTTCTCAGAGGATAGAAGATACCGCCCCCATAGGTGATTATCGCAAGACGGCGGAAAGCACGGAATCCGGCCCGTCCTATAAGGAATCCTTCCACGCTCCGGATGCAAGGATCCTGGTGGTTGATGACACAAAACTGAATATTTTTGTTGTGGAGAATCTCCTGAAAAAGACGGGACTTGTGATAGATACTGCAGTTAACGGAAATGATGCAATAGCCCTTGCGGGTGAGAATGACTATGATGTCATATTGATGGATCAGAGAATGCCCGGTATGGATGGAACTGAAGCAATGCAGAGGATAAGGGCGCATGAGACCGTTACAGGTAAGAGAACTCCCATAATCTGTCTTACTGCGGATGTGATAAGCGGAGCCCGTGAGAGATATATAGAGCAGGGGTTCGATGATTATCTTACAAAACCCATCGATGGTACAGAGCTTGAGAAGATGCTCATCAGATATCTTCCCGGGGAAAAGGTTGAGAAGACACAGGTTCAGATAACCGCACCTTCGGGCGAAAGCTCTCTGAAGACGGGACTGTTTGGGGAACTGGAATCAGCAGGCGTTGATACCTCCAGGGGGCTTTCCTACAGTGCGGGAGACGAGGCAATGTACATAGATGTCCTTAAGGCATATGCAGGCGAGGGCAGCACAAGAGTACAGAAGCTTGAAGACTGTCTTGCATTTGAAAATCTTAAGGATTACGGAATATATATCCATGCTCTCAAGAGCAGTTCAAGGACCATCGGGGCTGCGGGATTGTCGGATATTGCAGCTAAGCTTGAAGCTGCGGCAAAAGATGGTAATATGAAGGTTATAAGATCCTGCCACGAGGATGCCATGGAAAAATACCGGAAGATCGTTGCCGTGATCAGGAATAATACCGGAGAAGCGTCAGGGATAAATGGCGGCGAAGGCTCCGGTGAAGGTGATGAACAGGAGATCTTTGAATTTTATCCAGAGGGAATGCCGGCAAAGAGATTAGATCATGAGCGTAGTATCACTTACCATAAGTAATTACATAATGATAGCGGAGATCCTGGGATTATGGGTAATGCTTGATTCCAACGTTCATCTGAAAAAGAGAACGATCACCGCAACCCGTATCGTTATAATCCTGATATTTACAGAGGCTGTATTCTGGGCGGTCGAAAGGTGGACCAGGGAGATCGGTTACCTGACATGGACCAGGATCATCCTTACTCCCACCATTTATCTGCTGCATCCGATAATAGTGCTGGGGATAATGGATATGGCGGAGTATCTGAAGAAGAACAGATTCCTCGTCTATCTTCCCGTTCTCATAAGTGCTCCCCTTCTGTACACATCACAGTGGACGCATCTGTTTTACTGGTTCGACGAGAACAACCTGTATATCGGCGCAGACAGTATTCTGAGGTATTACCCGTATTTCCTCTTCTTATTGTATGTTCTCCTGTTCATCGGCGCATTTACTGCCAGATATGCGATGTACGGAACCACGGAGAGAAGGGGCATCCTGATAAGTCTGGTCGCAGCGGCCATCGGTGTTATCCTGCACATTATATTTGAGATAGATGTGGACTACAGCACTCTTTTCGCATCACTACTGCTCATCTACTATCTGTCACTTTATGTTCTTACGGCCAAGGAGGATACCCTGACCCATCTGCTGAACCGCCAGTGTTACTACGCTGATTCGGAAAACCTCAAGGAGCAGATCACGGCAGTTGTATCGGTGGATATGAACGATCTTAAGAAGATCAATGATACCCAGGGACATGACGCGGGGGACAAGGCGCTGGTGACGGTTGCGGAATGTCTTACAAAAGGCAGGGTCAGAAATAAAAAGGTGTACCGCATAGGCGGAGATGAGTACGCTGTCTTCTACATGGGTAAGACCGAAGATGATGTTAAAAAGGACATTGAGCAGATGCGGGGTGAACTCGCCAAGACTCCCTATGTATGTGCCTTCGGTTATGAGATGGTCAGGGATAAGGATGTTGAGAAGGCCATGCTTGTGGCCGATCGTGAGATGTACAGCAACAAAGCCAGGATCAAGAAGTCCAGAGAGAAGAAGATCACAGCTCACAGGGAAGCTACCATCAGGGTTATGCATGAAGCACTTGGATCCGGCATGTGGAGTATGGAATTTGATGAAGACGGAACGATGACTTCTGTTGACTGGAGTCCCGAATTCAGGAAGATGATCGGATATACTGACGAGAATGACTTCCCCAATAAGCTGGAATCCTGGTCTGATCTCCTTCACCCCGATGATAAGGAAGCGGTTCTTAAGGAATTCAACGATACCATAGCCGATTATTCCGGAGAGAGGAACTACGATGTTGAGTACCGGCTCAAGGTGAAAAGCGGTGAGTGGAGATGGTTCCACGCCATCGGAAGACTGCTCAGATATGAAAACGGATCTCCCATGTCATATGTGGGGATGTTCGTGGACATTACGGATCAGAAGAAGGATTATGACAAAAGTCATATCTAAAACAGGTCTTTTTTCACTACAATCATAAAAAGGCAATCAATATAATGAGTGTGTCAGGTGAGATGATCATCCGGCACACTTATTTTTTCAAGGAGATATTAAATGGGAACGATATTGAAAACTGTGGATCTTACCAAGAAATATGATGGCAGGATCGTTGTTGATAATCTGAATCTGTCTATTGAGGAAGGAGAGATATTCGGGCTCCTTGGACCAAACGGCGCCGGAAAGAGCACTACCATGAACATGATCTGTGGGATCGTAAAGCCGACTCTCGGAGAGGTGGAGTTTCGGGGGAAGGATTTTGAAAAGCACCGCAAGGAACTGACCAGGGAACTTGGATACATACCCCAGGAGCTTGCGATCCACGGAAACCTCAAGGCCTGGGAGAATGTGGAGCTGTTCACTTCGCTTTATGGCATAAGGGGCGCGGAGCTGAAGAAAAGGATCGATGAATCGCTGGAGTATGTGGGACTGCTTGAGAAGAAGAACGATTTTGCCAGAACATTTTCAGGCGGTATGAAGAGGCGCCTTAACATAGCCTGTGCGATAGGTCATCATCCGGATCTCCTCATATTCGATGAACCCACGGTTGGTATCGATCCACAGTCCAGAAACTTTATCCTTGATAAGATCAAGGAATCTAACAAAAACGGTGCAACGGTGATCTACACAAGCCACTATATGGAGGAGGTTGAGGCCATATGTACCAAGATCGCCATCATGGATAACGGCAGGATCATCGCAACGGGTACGAGCGAAGAACTTAAGAAAATGGTGGTGGAGGATACTTCGTCCATCACACTTGAAGAGGTGTTCCTTACACTTACGGGAAAGAAGCTGAGGGATCATTAAATGATACTGTATCTTATAAAAAATAATTTCAAACTTATGATTCGGAGCATGACGAATATCATTATGTATATCGTCGGTCCCGTTCTTCTGGTGGCACTTCTTTCCACAGTCTTCAATGATCTGATGGAGAAATATGAATCGGAGGAAAGCATCAGCGCAGGATATTCTGTCAGTGCCGGGGAGTCCGATGTAAGGTCTCTTATGCTCTCGGAAATGGTTAGGGCAGCTGCCGGAGAAAATAATATGGTCCTGACCGAATACCACACGGCAGATCCGGAGAAGGTTATGCTTGAAGAGGATCTGTCAGGATTTATCGTATTCGAAGAGGGTGGCAGGTACACCGTCTATGAAAACGGTGATCATAAATACGGAGCGAAGGCGCTTGAGTATCTGGTAAGCAGCACTGATCAGAGGATCACAGGTTATATACAGGGCAGTACGGATGTTGATATAGAGGTTGCACATCCTGCTTATATGGAAGCGATAGATTCAACAGATTATTACGGGATAGTTGAGGTTGTGTATTTCGGATGGTGCGCTATCCTGTGCGGCACGGGGATCCTCAATGCAGAGAAGAAATACCGTATCGGGAAAAAGCTTAAGGTATCAGGATTATCCGAAACAAAACTCTATCTGGCCAAGTTCATTCCAATGCTCCTGGTGGTATCAATATCATCACTTATCACAGCATCTGCTACCATCGTGTTGTTCGGGGTACACTGGGGCAGTCCCATTCTTTCTGCGCTGATCGTGGTGCTTTCCGCTGCGGCGGCAACTGCTTTCGGCCTTATGTTCTACAGCATCACACAGAATTCCGTGGTGACGATCATCGGTGTATTTGCAGTGGTGTGGCTTGCGGGATTTTTCGGAGGAAGCTTTGAGACATATATGTTCTCATCACATTCTGCGTTTTTAAAGAACATTTCGCCTATATATCACATTAACAGATCCCTCACAGAGCTGTCGTGCATGGGGAGCAGTGATTATATGGGAAGTGCTGTCTTATACTGCGTGATGATCATTTTTGTAAGCTCCTTTATAGCCATAGGTGCAGGAGATATCAGAAGGAGGATCGGCAAATGAGGATAATGATAAAGACGAGCATGAAGCTGCTCCTTCGCACTAAGGCATTCTGGTTTTTCCTGATACTGACTCCTATCCTGTCAACGCTTGTATTAAGGTCTGAATTTGACAGCTCTGCTGCGTATATTCATAAGGATAACGGCGAGATCATCGAGCTTACCGGATCTGATGACAAGGTGGCATACAACGGGGGAAACGGAGAGTATCTGGTGAAGGTATATGATGCATCGGGGAGCGAAGCATCGGAGGAAATACTGAAGAATCTGGCGGGATCCGGCATGTATATGATATGCAGGGCGGATCTTTCGGGGCAGGGAGAGGTATTTACGGATGCATTTGTGGAAAGACATATGGAGCGGGATGGCTTTGAAGACAGAATGGGAGCTGCGTTATACATCTATCCCGGGTTTGACAGTGTGACATCCGCAGATGAAATGTCCGCATATTTCCGGATATATGCCCTGTCAGATGATGCAAGGACAGAGCTTCTTGAATCAGATGCGGAGTTTTTGCTGGGCGGATATGTGGGTAGCGGAATGGATTTCCTGAATGCAGTAAATGCTGCCGGCAACAATAAGAATGTGATCTCCATCTCGGCGGATTCATTCAGTGAACTTACGGTAAAGCAGGTTAACCAGAAAACACAGATAGGATATGCCTTTGCCTTTATGACACTGGGATTTGTATTCTGCGGTATCTTCGTGGCACACACCTCCATTAAGGAGCAGAAGAACGGAGTGTATATAAGGATCAGTTTATCCGGGACAGGTCCATTACGATATTTTGCATCCAAGTTTGTTACCGCTGTTATAATATCCATGATGTCCACCGGCGTGATGGGAATATGCAGTCTTTTTATGAGCAGTGATGATCTTGGAATGAGCAGGCTGCGGTTCCTTGCCATGATATTCCTTTTGGGGCTTATATTCTGCCTTGTGAGCATGCTCCTCGGAATACTTATGGGTGATGTGATGAGCGCCAATGTGGCGGCGTTCATGGTATGGTGTATGTCTGCTTTGTTCAGCGGACTGTATTTTCCGATTAAGGATGTGTCGGATCTCATCAGGCTGATATCTTCTCTCATGCCCCAGAAGTGGTTTATGGACGCTGCCGAAATGATGATCCGGGGCACCGATTCGGCTCTTGGTATGTTACTATGTATTACAGGAGCATACACGATGGTTGTGATAAGTGCAGGCGGTCTTGGATTAAAGCTTCGCAGAAAAAGTGAATGGGGAAATTCTTAAAGGATAATTATTACATACTTGTCCGGATGGTCCTCATGCTCATTTACAGCATGTACGGATTATCGGAGAATATGATTCAGGCAGGAGTGCCATTAAGGCTGCTCCTGCTTGTGGCGTTATATATTTCCGTAATGACTGTCAAGGAGCTGGCAGAGGGGTGGAAAAAAGCGGCTTTGCTTGCTGCAGCTGTCATCGATAATATCCTTCTGGTAGTATCCGGAGGTGCCGGATTCATCCTGCTCGCATGCTTTCTTGGATTTGAGATACTTTCATATCTGAAGGCGGCGATCCCGGTTTATTTTCTTATATATCTTGTGATGTTTGCAGATACTCCTCTCGGAAATCTCACGGAATTCATGGTCATCACAATGCTGATCGTTTTTTATGTTCAGCATGAATATGTGGTAGCAGGATATGAGAAGCAGATGTATGAGGATACCGTTCTCCAGCAGGGGATGAAGCGGGAATATGAAAACAGGGAATATGAGGTCCGGGCAGAGCTTGAGAAGAAGACCCTTCAGGCTGAAAACAGAGTGCTTACGGAAAGAGCCGATCTGTCACAGACGCTTCATGACAAACTGGGACACAGCATCAACGGTTCCATATATCAGCTGGAAGCGGCCAAGATACTGATCGACAAGGATCCGAAGAAGGCCGGGAGCATGCTGCAGTCTGTTATCGACCAGCTCAGGGGCGGAATGGATGAGATACGTGCCATACTCAGAAAACAGAGGCCTGAGAAGAAAAAGATGGCTATGCTCCAGCTTTATGAGCTCTGTGCGGATTGCAATAACAAGGGCGTCGAGGCGGAGCTAAACACGGAAGGGAATCTTTCCGCGATCACGGATGCTCTCTGGGAGGTTATCCTTGATAATACCTTCGAGGCAGTTACCAATTCAATGAAGTATGCCAGATGCAAGAGGATAGACATAAATATTCTGGTGATGAATGAAATGGTGAGATGCAGGATTTCTGACGACGGTGTCGGGTGCAATGACATAAAGGACGGAATGGGGATCTCGGGCATGAGGCAGAGAGTACGGAACTGCGGAGGAACCATAAGCTTTGAGTCAGAAGCAGGATTTACCATAAACATGCTTCTTCCTCTGCGTAATTGTTAATAAGCCATTTAATCCATACTCTGTAATACCGGTTTTTGAAAGGATGTTGTGATGGACAGGATTAGGGTGATGATCGCAGATGACAGCGATTTTGTACGAGACGGCATGAAGATCATACTGGATGTTGATGATGATTTTGAGGTTCTCGGTACCGCGGCAAACGGACGGGAGCTGATAGAGCTTGCTGAGAAGAACCGTCCCGATGTGATACTTATGGATATCCAGATGCCTGAGATGGACGGCATCGAGGCAACGAAGTATGTGGCAGAGCATGACCTTGGAAAGGTTCTGATACTTACCACATTTGATGATGACGAGCTTGTGCAGAAGGCTCTGGGAAACGGAGCGAAGGGATATCTCATCAAGAATCACACCCCGGAGCATCTGAAGCAGATGATCAAGTCTGTATATGGCGGCACCGGTGTCATGGAAGAAAGTATCCTTCAGTCCCTGGCGGGAAGATCGGAGGAGCGCTCTCCCGAAAGCAGCGCGGGGACCGGCTTTAACCCCGAGGGTTATTCCGAAAGAGAACTGGATATAGTCCGCGCGGTGGCAGATGGGCTGTCAAACAGAGAGATCGCAGCCAGACTGTACATATCAGAAGGAACGGTCAAAAACTATATCACCAATATTCTGTCCAAGGAGGGTCTGTCTCACAGAACGGCTCTCGCGGTTTATTATCTCACAGGAAAAAAATGATCATGGTGAAGGCGTGGCAGGGGAGCTTCATTAAGTATGGAAGAGTACGGTTTTTAAGGGACAGGAATAAAAGCATGATCTGAGAGGAGGAGAGGAATGGAATTCAGAAAGATATTTGATACGATCCCGGAGAGGTTCGATAAATTCAGACCCCGCTACAGTGCGGAACTTTTTGAATATCTGATAAAAACAGCAGAAATAGGTCCCGATAAAAAGGTGCTGGAGATAGGTCCGGGCACGGGACAGGCAACGGACCCGATACTCAATACGGGATGCGATTATAATGCCATCGAGCTTGGCGAGCATTTGTATGCCAAGATGAGGGAAAAGTATGACAGCTATCCGAATTTTCACATAGTGAATGATGATTTTATCACCCATGATTTCGGAGATACGAAGTTTGATATGATCTATTCGGCAGCCACGATCCAGTGGATACCGGAGAGATATGCTTTTCCCAAGACACTGGAACTGTTAAAACCCGGCGGAACCCTTGCCATGATGTACCTGATAGGAGATTACAAGACTCCCAATGAAGAACTCTTTGAGAAGATTCAGAAGGTCTACAGCGAGTATTATAAGCCGGAAAGACCGTATAACGAGATGAAGGAACCCTTCGATTACCGCCATGCAACGGACTACGGATATGTTGATCTTGTAAGGAATGATTTTCACGGGGTCAGGGTTTTCAATGCGGATGAATATGTCTCATACTGCGGAACTCACAGCGATCATCTGGTGATCCCCGAGCCCTATAAGACCAAATTCTTCGAAGGCCTGAGAAATACCGTTCTGGAGAATGGCAACAGGGTGGAGTACAGGGATACATACGTACTGTACACTGCGAGAAAAAATTTTTAAAAACACTTATTGACTCTTCCCCTGGGGAACCCCTTAAGGTGAGATCATCACAGATTGATCTGGGTTATCGCGAAGCAATGATTTCACTGTCAGGAGGTAAAGTTATGGATAAGAAAATGACATCGGGCGAGATCGCCAAAATAGCGGGAGTGAGTCAGAAGGCAGTACGCCTTTATGACGAGAAGGGGCTGCTGAAGCCTTCAGGATATTCGGAAGGCAATTACAGATTATATGATGAATCTTCTCTTAAGATACTTGAGAAGATCGTGGCCCTTAAGCAGATCGGTTTTTCTCTTGAAGAGATAAGGGACAATCTTGTCGCCGGAGATGCATCGGATGTTGAAGAGGCGCTCAGGATACAGCTTAAGGAGATGGAGGACCGCAGATATCAGATGGATAAGGTGATAGCTGCCATCTCCGGAACTCTCGAGAGAAAAGAGAAAAAGCTGGACTGGGATGATGTTGCTGAGATCGTTCAGACCATAAGCCTGGACCAAAGAGCGGATGAAAGACACTGGGACGCTCTTAAGCACACCGGATCCGAGCCCGACTGGTATGTGAGGATCTTTGATTCTCTCGGACTTAAAGGTAAAGAAAGGATACTCGACCTTGGATGCGGTTTCTCCAAGCTCTGGAGGAACAACTGGAGTGATATCCCCGAGGGCAGCAGTATCCATGCATATGATGTACACGGGAGCTGGGCTGACAACTTTGCAGAGTATCTCGAAGAAAACAGGGCAGCTCTTCCGAAGGGAGTTAATATCGATCTGGAGTTTTCCGATCTTGAGGAAGCTGAGACCTGGGATAAGATAAGTGAAGATAAAGAGTATGATGTGATCATCGCCCATTATCTTTCTTATATGCTCAAGGATCCCGAGGCTCTTATCGGGAGAGCGGCCGGTGTACTGTCCGATAAAGGGTATTTTTCGTTCGGAACCGTTTCCCGTGGATCGTGGCAGAAGTTTTTCGGAAAGGCTCTGGAAGCGATTGGTTCAAAAACAGACGTTATTGATAAGAAGCTGGATCAGCTGGACAAAGAGAATCAGGTCTGCCTTGACATGCTGAACAGACATTTCGGAAGGACCGAGTCCGTGGTCATATCCAACAAGTGGCATTATACCGAAGCGGAAGAGATCCTTACCAAGATGTCAGAGGTCGTGGATGATCAGAATGTGATGTCTCCCGCTAACAGAAAGAAGCTCCTGGAGTATTTCGGCGGACTGATCGGCAGGGACGGTGAGATTGTGATCGAAGTAGAGTCCCAGTTCTGGCACTGCTTTAAACAGTAATATAGTTAAGTGATCTAAGTAGATAACATCGCGACATAGGTGAACATGGAGCCCCATGTTCACCTTTTTTTGCAAAAAGAGTGCAGAAATCATAAAAATATGCGTAAAATAGGGAAATGTAAACCGCCATGTTACATTTTGCACAGGAGAATTTCCAGGATTCCGATGTCATATCATACGGAAATATCGGGGGTAAAATGTTATAATGGATGCTGATCATGAGGAGAAGATCTGATGAAACATCTGAAAAAGCTCACACTGCTTCATTCCAACGACATGCACGGGGACTTCCTCGCGGAGCAGATAGATGAGAATCTGGTAGGCGGTGTGTCGCTTCTTTCCGGATATATAAGCAAGGTAAGACAGGAAGAGAAGAATGTCATATATGCGATAGCGGGGGACATGTTCTGCGGATCTGTAATAGATTCCGAGTTCCATGGGATCTCTACCATACAGATAATGAACATGCTCTCTCCGGATATCGTGACCATAGGAAACCATGAAGTGGACTATGGGGTGGCACATCTGCTGTTTTTGGAAAAATGTGCGGAATTTCCCATAATCAACGCCAATATGTATCTTAAGACCAATCATACAAGGCTCTTTGAGCCCTGTAAGGTGATAGAGATCGACGGGATGAAGATACTGTTTATAGGAATACTGACAGAGCTTACCCTAATGAAGTGCAAGATGGATAAGAAGGTAGGCACATTCGTGACATTGGAAGAAGCTGCAAGTGAAGTCGGAAGGATATGCAATGCATACAATTCAACGGATGTGGATATGACAGTGCTTCTGACCCATATCGGTCTCGAGGAGGATAAGAAACTTGCCGCCCTGCTGGACCCGGCATGGGGAGTGGACCTTATCATAGGCGGGCATTCCCATGATTATCTGGAGGCTCCTGAGGTGGTAAACGGTATCCCCATTGTTCAGGTGGGAACCGGAACGGATCATATAGGACGCTTTGACCTTGTTATAGATACCGACAGAAATGAGATAGATTCTTATACATGGACTCCGATCCCCATAAATGACAGTACATGTCCAAGGGATGAGTCCATAGAAGAGATGATACGCACATATAAGGATATTACCGATGAAAAATATGGGCGTATCATAACCAAGTTCGTAAGAAAACTGACGGCTCCGTCACATATTGAGGAGACGGAGATAGGTGATCTTTTTGCGGATGCACTTAAGGATTCACTGGGAGTGGATATCTTCCTGCTGGCATCCGGTTCATTTCGCGTGAAGGAATTCGGTCCGATTGTTACAAAGGCGGATTTTGATGAGTGCTTTCCATTTGATGACAGTGCACATCTGATGTACTGGACCGGAGCACAGTTAAGACACGCGCTTCTCAATATGCTGAGAGACGAAGCCCTTGCAGGTGAGCATACGGAATTCTACCAGGTATCACGCGGAGTGGAATTTGAATATGACGAGAATACCCATACTCTTCTTAAACTGAACTTTGAGGGTGAACCGGTTGACGATGAGAGGATCTATACGATAGGGCTTCAGGATTTCCATTATAAGAATCTGAAGGATTCCTTCGATCTTGATCATGAGGAAGTGGAGAAGGATCATCCCCAGCGTGAGATAGCGACCTCCTGTGTTCAGGTGCTGGAAGAATATCTGCAGAAGGGCAGACACCAGGATGCAAGGGTGGAGGGAAGGATGATCATCCATCTGACTGAAGAGAATCTCCGAAAAAAAGTAGAGAGGATGAAGGAAGGTAAATTCTAATTGAAAGGCACAGATATGCTTAAGAACAAGGTCATCAGGTATCTGACGGTCATACTGACTCTATTTGTGATCGCAGGATGCGGCAGTACTGAGGAAGAGCCTGCTGATACGGGACTGTTACTGGGTTTTAGTCAGATCGGATCTGAGAGTGCATGGAGGATCGGCAATACAAGGGATATAGAGAATTCTGCAGACAATTACGGGATCAGCCTCATGCTGGAAAATGCGAATCAGAGTCAGGAGAACCAGATTGCGGCAATAAGGCGGTTTATCGCCTACAAGGTGGATGTCATAGCATTCTCTCCAATTGTCGAGGATGGCTGGGATAATGTACTTATGGAGGCCAAGGAAGCCGGGATTCCGGTTATCCTTGTTGACAGGGATATAGAGACTACCAGAGACGATCTTACCACCTGTCTGATAGGTGCCGATTTCTATAATGAAGGAGTAATGGCTGCGGAGTACCTGATCCGCAAGGCTGATGAACTGGGGCTCGAACATGTCAATATCGTTGAGATCACCGGAACAGAGAATTCCACTCCCATGAGACAGCGTCAGGCGGGATTTGCGGATACCATAGCAGAAGATGAACGTATGTGTATCCTGGAGAGGATCGACGGAGACTTCCTTAAAAGCCGCGGTGCTGAGTGCATGAGATATCTTCTCGAAACATACGGTGATGACATAGATGTCGTTTTCTCACATAATGATGAGATGACACTGGGTGCCCTTCCTGAGATTGAGAAGACTGACCTTGTACCCGGACAGGACATTATCATAATATCCATCGACGGAGGCCAGGAGGCCATCGATGCCCTCAAGGCCGGCAGGATCAATTGTGTCGTGGAGTGCACTCCCAATCTGGGAAATGAACTGATGGAAACGGCTCTCAGTCTCAAAAACGGTGAAGAAGTTGAAGCAGTGATCCATCCTGTCGAAAGGATATTCAGTGATGAGCAGGATGTATCGGCCATAGGTCCCAGAGGATATTGAGGATAAGGGATGGAGAGGATCAAGAAAGAGAAGAGTATACTCGGACGTATAAGCGATCTGAGCCACAGGCTTGTCTTTATGCTTGTGATACCGATCATAATGAGTCTGGTATTTATGCTCGTCTATGCTTCCAAATATCATAATGCCATCCTCAGAATGGAGACCATCACCAGTCTGAAGACTGTTGTGACGGAGGATATTCCCGGAAGTGCGTGGAATATAGTAAGCGGGCGCGAAACATTCCCGGAAAGCCGTATCTATGAGAAGATCAATAATGTTGATGAGACTATAGAAATGATCACTCAGAGTACCGGTGCGGAAAACAGGCTTTCCCTTGTTGTTGCGGGGCGTACGATGCAGACCCTTCGCAATTATGTGGACCGTATACGCGATAATATCGATGATGAGGTTCCTGTTGTCGAAAATGAAGAGGTGCTGACAGAGGTAAGAGATGTTGCGGCACTTGTAGACTCCATGCTGAATGATTATATTGAACAGGAGATAAGATCCGCGGCAAGGATGAGCGGAAGCTTAAGACTCGGTATCTTCATAACTGCAGTATGTGAAGCTCTTATCGTTATTCTGGCCATGTGGATCAGAAACAGATCCGTTATCGCAACCGAGATGTCCATAAGACAGCCTATAGAAAGACTCGAGGAAGCGGCTGCCAGGATCGCAGAGGGTTCCCTTGATGCAAGGATAGCCGACACTGAGGTAACGGAGCTGAGAAATCTTACCAGTCAGGTCAATACCATGGCTGACAGGCTCAAGTCAATGATGGATAAGAGTACTCTGGATGCCAAGAAGCTGAGAAAGGCGGAACTGCGTACACTTCAGGCACAGATAAATCCTCACTTTCTGTACAACACCCTGGATGCCATAGTCTGGAAGGCTGAGGCGGGAGAGAAGGAAGAAGTCATTCAGCTGACAAGTTCCCTCAGCGATTTCTTCAGGATCAGCTTATCTTCAGGCGCTGACTGGATACCCATAAGCCAGGAAAAAAAGCATATAGAAGGTTATCTGAAGATCCAGCAGACAAGATACCGCGATATTTTGAGGTACGAGATCGATATCCCGGATGAGATAGGAAAGTATTATATTCTTAAGCTCCTGCTTCAGCCCCTTGTAGAAAATGCCATATATCACGGAATAAAGATAAAGAGGGGCGGAGGTATCATAAAGGTCTCCGGAAGGCTGGAGGACGGAGTGCTGATATTCAGCGTAAAGGATACGGGCCTTGGAATGACTCCGGATCAGCTGAGGAAATTAAACGAGAGAATGAAGAAGGGTCAGCCCACGGTCAGTGAAGGTAACGGAGGCTTTGGCCTGGTTAATGTAAATATGAGAATACGCCTGTACTATAACCAGGAAAACGGGCTTATGATCGAAAGTAATTCCGAAGGTACGGAGGTCCGTTTCAGCGTTCCTTGCAGGATTCGAGAGGAGATATTTGAAGATGAAAGTATTTCTGGCTGATGATGAGATAGTGGTCAGAGAGGGAATAAGAGAATCTTTTCCGTGGGATGAAACTCCCTATACCCTTGTGGGAGAAGCTCCTGACGGAGAAATGGCGCTTCCCATCATCCGTGATACGAATCCCGATATTGTGATCACGGACATAAGAATGCCCTTCATGGACGGAATAGAGCTGTGCCGCATACTGCGTGCGCAGATGCCGTGGATAGGGATAATCGTTCTGAGCGGGTACGATGAGTTCGAATATGCCCGTCAGTGCATAAGACTCGGTGTAAGGGAGTATCTTGTCAAGCCGATCAATGCGGAGAACCTGCGCGAAGCACTGGATAAGGTCAGCGAACAGCTGAAGGAAGAGCGTAAGACCATAGAGCATGCCGCAAGTCTCAGGGTGAGACTTGGCAGTGATGAGCAGCTGGTTAAGGAAAAACTGATCGCCTCCCTGTATTCGGAGGAGGCAGCTGCCGAGGATTCGCACAGTGTATTAAAGCATCTTCATTCAATGGGATGCAATGTAATAGCGCCTTTTTATGCCGTTGTGGACGCTGCCTTCGACCCTGTTGGAAAGGGACAGGAGGCTGCATTTAACCTGTCGGAGAGCAGCGGAGGAGTAATGCATGCATCGTCAAGCCGGACAGGGGCAGCACTTCTCGTGCTGGGAGACAATGCCGGTGATGCCGAGGAGAGGGCCTATGCATTTGCCACATCCCTTGTACGTGAGCTTGAACGTATCGGATGTGTTAAGATACGTGTCGGTATAGGGGATATCGTCGATACTCCCGAGGAGATACTGAGGAGCTTCAAGACGGCAAGGCATATAAGGCATATTCTGGTGGAACGCACCGATGAAAAACCCATGATACTGGGAACAAGAGAGATGGGAGAAGTGTCTGATGATCCCGGAACCTCCAAGGTTATCAGCGATGCGAAGTTTTATATGTCAGAACATTTTACGGATCCCAATCTTATGCTCCAGGATGTTGCAAAGTCGGTAAATATGAGCAACAGCCGTTTTTCCACTGTTTTTTCACAGCAGAACGGACAGACATTTACGGAATATCTCATATCCCTCAGACTTGGCAAAGCAAAGGAAATGCTCCGCACAACCGGAGTCAAAAGTACCCATATAGCCAGAGAGTGCGGATACAACGACTCTCATTATTTCAGTTATATCTTTAAGAAGAATGTGGGGATCACTCCTTCGGAGTATCGTGCACAGTTTCAGAATTTTCAGGAATAAAACAATTTTCAACCTGAATAAAATAATTTTCAACCATTTTCCCCAAAAAACGTTTTTTTCAAAACAAATTTGAACCAAGTCAGAATAAACCTCAATTTACTCCGCCTGCAGTGTGATTTAACCTTAAGTCATACCGCATAGAGCGGAGAAATGGAGGAATTTATGAAAAGGTTTAAAGCAATGGTAATGGCAGGAGTGCTTGCACTTACGCTTGTACTTTCTGCATGCGGCGCAGGCGGCGGAAGCGGCAGCGGCGGATCAGGCGGACTTATCAAAGTCGGCGTTATCAATAACCCCCCTTCAGAGTCCGGATACCGTGAAGCAAATGTTAAGGATATGGAATCAGTTTTCTCACAGGCTAACGGCTATGAGCTGAAAACATTCTACAGCCTTAAGAACGATGAGCAGCTTCAGGCAGCTCAGGGATTCATCACCGAAGGTGTTGATTATCTTCTCATTTCCGCAGCTGAGACTACCGGTTGGGACGAAGTCCTCACCAAGGCTAAGGAAGCCGGAATCAAGGTTTTCCTTTTCGACCGTATGATCGACGTTGACCAGAGCCTTTACGAGGCAGCAGTTGTTTCTGACATGGCTAAGGAAGGCGAGACCGCAGTTAACTGGCTTCTTTCACAGAACCTCGGAACCTACAACGTAATCCACATTCAGGGTGCTATGGGTTCTGACGCTCAGATCGGACGTACCGGTGCTCTTCAGGCTCAGTTCGATGCAGGAAAGATGAACATGGTTGTTCAGCAGACCGCTACCTGGGACGAGGCAGAAGCTAAGAAGATCGTTGAATCCGTTATCAACAGCGGTGCAGACTTCAACGTAATCTATGCAGAGAACGACGGTATGGCAAAGGGTGCTGTAGCTGCACTTGACGAAGCAGGAATTACCCACGGCGTTAACGGTAAGGTTGTCGTTATGGGCTTTGACTGCAACAGATGGGCTCTCAGAGAACTCCTTGCAGGAAACTGGAACTATGATGGACAGTGCTCACCTTTCCAGGCACAGATCATCAGTGACATCATCCAGGGAAAGACTACTATTTCCTCTAAGATCATCATCAACGAAGAGAAGGGATTTGACGCTGCAACTCTTACTCAGGCTGATATTGACACTTACGGATTAGGCGAATGATCAAGTGATCTTACCAAATGGCGCAGCTGTACTGACAGTTACAGCTGCGCTGTTTTTAGGAGGTAATCATATATGCAGAATGAAATATTGCTGCAGATGCGTCATATAGATAAGGTATTCCCCGGCGTCAAGGCGCTGAACGGGGTTGATTTTACTCTGAGAAAGGGTGAGATCCATGCACTTATGGGAGAGAACGGAGCCGGAAAATCCACTCTCATCAAGGTTCTTACAGGTGTCTACAGAATGGACGGCGGAGAGATAACCGTAGAGGGAAAGAATATCTCCATACATTCTCCGCAGGATGCGCAAAATAACGGAATCAGCACAGTTTATCAGGAAATTACCTTATGTCCCAACCTGACAGTGGCCGAGAACATGTTCATCGGCAGAGAGGACGGGGCATGGATCAAACATAAAGATTATGAAAAAAGAGCGGACGAGATCCTTACAAGGCTGAACATCCCCGCAAGAAGCACCCAGCAGCTTGAGAACTGTTCACTGGCAGTTCAGCAGATGGTTGCCATAGCCCGTGCGGTTGATATGAAATGTAAGGTTCTTATCCTTGATGAGCCTACCTCATCACTTGACGATAAGGAAGTAAATATGCTGTTTACACTTATGAGGGATCTGAAGTCCCAGGGTGTAGGCATCATCTTTGTAACCCATTTCCTGGAGCAGGTATATGAAGTAAGTGACCGCATCACGGTTCTCAGAAACGGTGAACTTGTGGGTGAATATCTGACCGAAGATCTTCCTCAGGTTGAACTTGTCGCCAGGATGATCGGTAAGGAACTTGACGAGCTCATGGATCTGGGAGAAACAGAGGAGAAGGAAAAGAAGGAAACAGAGGTCTTCTATGAGGCCGAGAATCTTTCCAGCACCGATGCCCTTCCCTTTAACTTCGCCATCAAGAAGGGAGAGGTCAACGGATTTACCGGGCTTCTCGGATCCGGGCGAAGCGAAAGCGTAAGAGCGATCTTTGGTGCCGATAAGGTTACCGGAGGTGATGTGAAGATAAAGGGACAGCCTGTAAAGATCACCCGTCCCATAGATGAAATGAAAAATGGCATAGGTTACCTTGCAGAGGACAGAAAGCGCGACGGTATCATTGCCGAATTAAGTGTCAGGGAGAATATCATTCTTGCACTCCAGGTTCTCAACGGAATGTTCAAGCCCATCAGCAGAAGTGAGGCGGAAGCCTTTGCGGATGAGTATATCAAGGTGCTTAACATTAAGACGGCAAGCCGCGAGACACCTGTCGGTTCACTGAGCGGAGGCAATCAGCAGAAGGTCATTCTCGCAAGATGGCTGCTTACGCATCCTGATTATCTGATACTCGATGAGCCCACAAGAGGTATAGATGTAGGAACAAAGCTTGAGATACAGAAGCTGGTTCTGAAGCTTGCCGAGGACGGAGTGAGTGTAACCTTCATTTCCTCAGAGGTTGAGGAAATGCTCAGAACATGCAGCAGACTGATAGTAATGCGTGACAGGCACATAGTGGGTGAACTGAAAGGTGCCGATCTGAATCAGGCGAAGGTTATGAAGACCATTGCGGGAGGTGAGGCTTAAGATGAAGAACAAAAAGAAATCTTTCGGAGGCCTGGGCCAGCTTACGATCCCGGTAATAGCTCTCTGCCTGCTGGTCATATTCAATCTCGTAAGGGATATGTTATTTATCTATTATTTCAAGGATCCCAATTACGTAAGCTTTTTCAGTATTGAACTGACCAAAAACAATCTGGACAATATGGTGTTTGCCGGGAACCTCATAAGCATCATTAACGGTGCGAGTGAACTTGCCATACTTGCAATGGGCATGACTCTTGTAACCGCTGCCTGCGGCGGACAGGATATCAGCGTGGGTGCTGCTGCCGCCATCGCCGGAAGCGTATTTGTCAAGATCATTAAAATGTCACCGTGGGTCAATGGAATAGTGGTACTTTTCGCATTCGTGTGTGCATGCATAGTGGCAATGATCTTCGGATCATTCAACGGTACGCTGGTAGCAATATTTAAGATACAGCCGATGATAGCCACGCTGATCCTGTATACCTGCGGCAGATCCATAGCATACTGGATCAACGGCGGTGCGACCCCTACTGTCAGCAGCCCGGTAATTTCGGCTATAGGAAGCTTTATCCCGGGTATTCCCATTCCCACTCCGGTGCTCATAGTCATCGCAATGGCGATAGTGTTCAAGCTTTTGTTCAAGTTCACGGCACTCGAACTGTTTACACAGTCTGTAGGTATCAATCAGAGCGCTGCCAGACTTAATGGTATCAACTCTACCTTCATCAAGCTTCTGTCATTCATAATCCTCGGTGTATGTGTGGCGGTTTCCGGATGTATCGGAGTGAGCAGACTCGGACTTATCAATCACGAGACGCTGCTTCTCGATATAGAAATGGATACCATTCTTGCAGTTGCCATCGGAGGTAATAATCTCGGAGGAGGAAAGTTCAAGATCAGCGGAAGTATCCTGGGTGCTTATGTTATCCAGATGCTCACGATCACACTCTACTCCATGAAGGTTTCCTCCACGGATGTTAAGGCTTACAAGGCAATAGTCATCATTCTTCTGGTTGTGATCGGATCTCCTGTTGTAAAGGAAAAGTTCGGAAAGTTAATGTCGAAGCTCCTGGGAAACAGATCCAAAACAGCAGTGAAAGGAGCGTAAGTGATCATGAAGAATAATAACAGATATCAACGTGAACCGCTTACAGACACTCAGCTTTTGATGAGTATCACAATAGTGATATTCGTTGTAATGTATCTTCTTGCGATGATAATACTTCAGGGAGGATTCCTTCACCCTCAGCAGATCTTTGATATGCTGAACGATAATGCAAGCCTTATCATCGTATCCTGCGGACTTACCGTCGTAATGATAGGTGCAGGTATCGATATCAGTGTCGGTGCAGTAACCTCGCTTGTGGTAATGAGCTGTGTTATGTATCTTAACAACGGAGGCAGCATAGCCGGTTCGGTCTTTCTTGCACTCTGCATCGGACTTGCTTTTGGAATGATGCAGGGATTTTTGATCAGTTATCTGGACATTCAGCCTTTTATAGTAACACTTGCCGGAATGTTCCTTGCCCGTGGTATGACCACGATCCTTTCCGTCAATCCGCAGAAGGTTGAACATGAAGGATTCGCTGCACTCAGAAGTATTAAGATAGAGATAAATGCTCTCGGCTATACGGCACCCAATGGGAACTTTATCCCTGCACGTATGGAACTCGGAGTTGTTGTTGCCCTGCTCTGCATAGTTTTCATTTTTATCCTGCTCAAGTATATCCGTTTGGGCCGTGGCTTCTATGCGATAGGCGGTAACCAGCAGAGTGCTCTTATGCTTGGTATCAATGTAAAGAGAACACGTTTCCTGAGCTACATAATAAGCGGTGTTTTGAGCGGAATATCAGGGTATGTCTTTATGATGCATACCGGCGCAGGAAATGCCACAAATGCAGCCGGAATGGAAATGAACGCAATAGCATCCTCGATCATAGGAGGAACCCTTCTCACAGGCGGTGTTGGAAATGTGCTGGGTACATTCTTCGGAACGCTGACACTTACCACAATAAAGAAGATCGTTGTTTCCAGCGGACTTAACGATCCCTGGTGGCAGAGCATCACAACCGGAGGAATGCTGTGTTTCTTCATTCTTCTTCAGAGCGTGGTGCTGAACAGACGTAACAGAAAGAAATAATAATATCTGACAATGAGACCGTGATGGGATATGTACCGGTTTTGCCGGACAGGCCATCACGGTCTTTTTATGTCCGTATACTTACAGCGACAAATGCTCTGATTGAGTGTAAAATAGGGTCGATGAGAATTTACTGTCCGGGAACCCTGTCCCGGTATCTGATGAAAGAGGTGATCCTGATATGAGAGCATATGAAAGACTTTTGGATTATGTTGTTATCCATACAACAAGTGATGAAGAATCTGAAACCGTACCTTCAACCGGGCGTCAGTTCGATCTGGCCCATAAGCTTAAGGATGAAATGACCGCACTTGGAATAGAGGATGCAGATGTTGACGATAACTGCTATGTTATGGGACATATTCCCGCAACACCCGGCTGTGAAGATAAACCTGCCATCGGTTTTATAGCACATCTTGATACCGCTCCCGACAGTTCGGGAGAGAATGTTCATCCCATCATTCATGAAGATTACAGTGGCGGAGATGTTGAGCTGGGAAACGGACGGGTACTTTCGGGCGCACTGTTTCCGCATCTTTCCGGTCTTAAGGGGAGAACACTGATCACAACGGACGGAAGTACGCTTCTTGGGGCTGATGATAAGGCGGGGATCGCGGAGATAATGACCATGGCTGAGGAGATGATCCGCGGCGGTCTGCCCCATGGCAGGATATGTATTGCTTTTACACCGGACGAGGAGATAGGACATGGTGCGGAGCTTCTTGATCTTGAGAAGTTCGGGGCGGATTTTGCATATACCGTGGACGGCGGTCCGGAGAACGAGATAGAATATGAGAACTTTAATGCGGCAAAGGCGGTATTTGATATCAGGGGCGTAAGCGTTCATCCGGGAGATGCCAAGAACCGAATGATAAATGCTGCGCTTGTGGCATGCGAGATCTCCGGTATGCTTCCAAGTGCCGAAACACCGGCACATACCGAGGGCAGAGAGGGATTCTATCATCTTACCGATATAAACGGGAATGTTGAAAATGCCATGATAGCCTATATTGTACGGGACCATGATGCCGGATTGTTCGATTCAAAAATAAAAACTCTCCGCAAGATAGAGCAGACCATCAATGAAAAATACGGAGACCATACTGTAAAACTTACGGTAGTTGATCAGTACCGCAATATGATAGAGAAGATCCGTCCCCATATGCATATCGTTGAAACCGCTAAGAAGTGCATAGCGGAGCAGGGACTTGAGGTTCTGGATGTGCCCGTCAGAGGCGGAACGGATGGAGCACAGCTTTCATATCGCGGGCTTCCCTGCCCCAATCTCGGAACAGGCGGATATGCATTCCACGGTCCCCTAGAACATATCACCGCTGAGGGAATGGATGCGGTTGTAAATATACTGTGCCGGATAGTTAAAGAGTATGCGAATAAGTGACAGCCTGATACCTGCCTTTAATATCAGGTTATGTGACCGGAGTGACAGATTTGAAGATTGATATACGGAAAATAGAATCCGGAGAAGATGAGATCATCATAAGATACCGGGAAGAAACGGAGCAGATCAGAGCTGTGCTGGATGTGCTGCGATGTGAGGGTGAGAAGCTCTACGGTAAAAAAGACGGAGATACCGTATCCGTGATCCCGGGAGATATCCTGTACATAGAGTCTGTTGATGACAGGATCTTCGCGTATACCGCGGGCGACGTGATAAGACTTGAGGGTTCTCTTGCAGGAATCATACAGAAGCTGAACGATGACAGATTCTTCAGATGCAGCAAGTCAATGATCATCAATATTGATAAGGTTGAAAGGCTCAGAAGCCTCTCATCGAACCGCATCGATGCCACAATGGAAGGCGGAGAACACATTCTGATATCAAGGACATATGCTTCGGAATTCCGAAGGATCCTTAAGGGAGTATGAGACAGATGGATAAGAAGAAAATATCAATTTGGGAAAGATATCTCACAAAAGAGATCGGGATAGAGTTCAAGGCATGTCTGTACTTTTTCGCCATCCTGTTTTTCTATTGTATGTACAGACTTTGCACCGGACGGACCGAAGCAGGGATACTGCATATGGGAGAGATGATACTTGCATGTTATCTCATAGGATATCTGCAGGTATATGTTCTGTGGAACTTTGACGAGGCAGACAGTATAGGAGCAAAGGAAGTGACAGGCGTGTCGGTATGCACACTCATTTATTCGGGACTTTCCTATCTCCTTGCCTGGTTCGACAGGAATATCTTCGTAACGCTGGGACTTGCGGCATATCTTATTGTGACCTATGCCTGCATCATACTGATATATAAGACCAAGCGCCGGATCGATGATAAAAAGCTTAATGAGGAGCTTGCCTTATTCAAGACGGAACACAAAAAAGTGCATGATAAAGGCTGATAAGTGCAACTTGCGGGAACAGACATTGTTCCCGCTTTTTTTGTGCTTTATCATATGAGCAGAGACAGGAAATCAGAATGACGGGGCAGAGAAATAATAGAGGTGTAAAGAAAGAGGTCATATGGATAATGTGATAAGAATACAAAATCTTACAAAGCACTATGGAAAGAAACGCGGCGTTGAGGATGTATCCTTCGATGTTAATAAAGGTGAGATATTCGGATTCATAGGTCCTAACGGTGCCGGCAAGTCCACCACCATAAGATCCATGCTCGGGTTTATCAGGTTTGAATCCGGGTCCATAAAGATACTTGGGATGAATGCGGTGAGCGAGCACGAGAAGATACTGAAGAGTGTGGGATATATGCCTTCGGAAGCGCTGTTTTATCCTGCGATGAAGGTGTCCGATGTGATAAAGTATGCGGCGGATGTCAGAGGAATGGATTGCAGTGACGAGGCTGCTAAGCTGTGCGAAAGGCTCCAGGTCGATACATCCAGGAAGATCAGGGAGCTGTCCCTCGGTAACCGCAAGAAGGTTTCCATCGTGTGCGCAATGCAGCATAAGCCGGAGCTCTTTATATTCGATGAGCCCACGGGCGGTCTCGATCCCCTGGTTCAGAATACTTTTTTCGAACTGATAAAAGAATATGTAAATGAAGGTGCAACATGTCTTCTGTCCACCCATATCCTCCCTGAAGTCAGAAAGCACTGCGACAGGGCTGCGATCATGAGGGAAGGGCGTCTCATCAAAACAGATACCGTTGAAAACCTGATACACTCTGCCGCAAAGTATATAAAGCTTACTGCAGACGGAAAGACTGAGGAGTACATGTTCAGCGGAGATATCAACGATCTGATCAGGGAACTGTCGGGAAAGCATATCGAGAATATCAGTATAGAGGATCCTTCTCTTGAGGATATGTTCATGCACTTCTACGAGGGCGGAAAGGAGAGAGTATGACAGCTATAATAAAACAGGAGCTTAAGCTTAATCTTAAAAGCATGCTCATATGGGCTCTTACTGTCGGAGGTCTTGGCTTCATATGTATCCTTATGTACACAAGCATGGAGGGAGAGGTTATGGAAATGGCCGATTCCTTTTCACAGATGGGAGCGTTTTCCGATGCATTCGGAATGAGCACCCTCAGCATTGCCACCATAGCGGGATTCTTTGCGACGGAAGTCGGTACCGTACACGGACTGGGAAGTGCCATGTTTGCGGCATTCTTCGCTTCTTCCATGCTTTCCAAGGAAGAGGACGGACATACCGGTGAATTTCTCTTTTCACTTCCCGTATCAAGAGGCAAGGTCATCGCAGCCAAGGGTATGGCAATCCTTACACATCTGGTCCTCTTTACTCTTATCTGCGGTATCTTCTATGTCATGGGATTTGCCGCACTTGGTGAAGAAGTTCCCGGCGAAGAAATGGCAAGGTTTCTATCCTGCATGCTTCTTATGAATGTTGAGATAGCAGCCCTGTCATATCTGGTCTCAGCCACCTCTTCCAAAACCCGTATGGGACTTGCACTCGGTATATCCCTCATCATCTATACCTATGACATTCTTGGAAGAGTCGTCCCTTCAATGAAGGATTACCTCTTTATCGGTCCCTTTTCATATGCAAATGCTTCGGAGATCTTCGCTCATATTGATGCTCCGGATCACAGCTTCGTAACCTCGGTGCTGGTCACGGTACTGGCCACCATCTGTACCTTTGCAGCCTATACACGCAAGGATCTTGCAAGCTGATACGCATCACGGGTATCTTCACCATTTTACTGAAGGATTCATGAGATCACGAACCGTGCATGCTCCGGTAAATGCTTAAAACAATAAGTCATCACATCCCCGGGAACAGGGGTGTGGTGACGTTTTTTGTTAAATGGAATGAGGAGCACAGGAATGATATAATCAAAGGGTACGGGGTTACAGAGAGAGTGGGCATCGATGATGCAGTTAAGATACTTCGCAGGGCGTATGACGGAGGTATGAGATTTTTCGATACCGCAAGAGCGTACAGTGACAGTGAGATCAAGCTCGGTGCTGCCTTCGGAGATGGATATGTTAAGCGTGATGAGATAGTCATAGCCACCAAGACCACGGCTAAGAAGCCCGAGGACTTTTGGAAGGATCTTGAGACTTCCCTTACGAATCTTAAGACGGATCATATAGACATATATCAGTTCCATATGATGAACGAGTGCTGGAAGAGCGGTGACGGAACCGGGATGTATGAATGCATGCTTGAAGCCAAGAAGCAGGGTAAGATCCGGCATATAAGCGGAACGGCACACAAGATCGGAGTTGCAAGGGAAATAGTCGAATCGGGTCTGTATGACACGCTTCAGTACCCCTTCAGTTATCTTGCGGATGACAAGGAGATTGAACTGTTAAAGCTCTGTAATTCCAGGGATGTTGGTTTTATATGTATGAAGGGACTGGCAGGAGGCCTGATCACCGATTCCCGCGCTGCCATGGCGTTCATATCACAGTTTGACGGTGCTGTTCCCATATGGGGAATACAAAGGGAGAGCGAGCTTGAAGAGTGGCTTTCCTACATGGATGACACACCGGAATACAGCGGCGATATCAGGGAATTTATTGAGAATGAGAAGAGATCCTTATCGGGGGATTTCTGCAGGGGCTGCGGATACTGTATGCCATGTACCGTGGGGATACAGATCAATCAGTGCAACAGGATGAGCCTGATGTTGAGGAGGGCTCCCAGCGCCGGATGGCTCAGCGAATACTGGCAGGGTGAGATGGAGAAGGTGGAGCAGTGTATAGAGTGCGGTGCCTGTCTTCCACGCTGCCCTTACGGCCTCAATATTCCTGAACTCCTTAAGAAAAACCTGGAGGATTATCATAAGGTTTTGGCAGGAGAAGCTTCTGTCTGATATAATACCAACACGTAAATCTATTTTTCAGCGAGGGAAATAAAATGAAAAATTATGCAGATCTGTGGACCGGATACAAAGCAAGAAAGAGCGCAGGAGATATAGCCGTTCTGAAAAAGTTCTATCTGTCAGGCGGGGCTGAATCCGATAAGATTGTGATAAATGCGGTAAAGGAGCTTAAAGACGGACTGAAGGCCATGCTGGGTATAGACCCTGAGGTGGTATACGGTCAGGCTGCCGGATGCGCACCGGTGGCTAATGGTAAGGATATTCAGGACAGAGAAGAGTATACCGTATCACTTTGTGATGACGGTGTCAGGATAGATGCAAAGAGCGGTTCCGGAATCCTGTACGGAGTCTTTGATGTGCTTCGCACGGTTTCCTGTGAGAAGGATGTTAAGGCTGTATATGCCTCCGGCAAAAAGGTTCGTCCTTCCAATCCCTTAAGAATGCTCAATCACTGGGACAATATGGACGGAAGCATCGAGAGAGGGTATTCCGGAGAGTCCTTCTTCTATGTTGATAATGAGATAGTGATCGATGATCGTACCAGGGATTATGCCAGACTTATCGCTTCTGTAGGCATCAATGCAGTCGTCATCAACAATGTAAATGTTAAGCAGGCTGCATCCTATATGATAACTGACAGATATTTCGACAAGCTGGCTGAGCTTGGTGAGATTTTTGCCGGATACGGCATCAGACTGTTCCTGAGCCTTAACTATGCTTCTACCATCGAGATCGGCGGACTCGACAGCGCGGATCCTCTCGATGAGAATGTCATAGCATGGTGGAAGACCAAGATGGCAGAGGTATTTGACAGGATACCGACTCTTGGGGGATTCCTTGTAAAGGCAGATTCGGAGGGCCGTCCCGGTCCCTTTACCTACGGCAGAACACAGGCAGACGGTGCCAACATGCTCGCGGATATCGCCAAGGAATACGGCGCTATAATTATCTGGAGATGCTTCGTCTACAACTGCCGTCAGGACTGGAGAGACAGAAAGACTGACAGGGCAAGAGCAGGATATGACAACTTCATGCCCATGGACGGAGATTATCACGATAATGTCATCCTTCAGATCAAGAACGGACCTATGGACTTCCAGATAAGAGAGCCCATCTCTCCCCTTCTCGGCGGACTTAAGAAGACCAACCAGATGCTTGAGGTTCAGATCGCACAGGAATACACCGGACATCAGATCGATGTATGTTATCTTATCCCCGAGTTCAAGGAGATACTCGGATTCAGGACCTATTGCGGCGGTGATAAGGATACCGTTGCCGACATCATCAGCGGAGATACCTTCGGAAGCAGATATTCCGGGATCGCTGCTGTTACCAATACCGGAAATGATTTTAACTGGACCGGTAACTATCTGGCCGGAGCCAATCTGTTCGGATTCGGAAGACTTGCATTTGATACAGAGCTTTCATCCGAAGAGATCGCAGAGGAATTCGTAAGGATGACCATCTCCACGGATGATGCCGTGGTTAAGGAGATCCTTGATATCCTTCTTCCTTCCAGGGAGATCTATGAGAGATATACAAGCCCTCTGGGGATCGGCTGGATGGTAACTCCCGCAACACACTACGGATGCTCTGTGGACGGATATGAGTATGACAGATGGGGAACATATCACAGGGCAGACCATCTCGGCATAGGAGTTGACAGGACAGACAAGGGAACGGGATATGCTCTTCTGTATAATGAGCCCAATGCATCAACATATAACGATCCCGAAAAATGCCCCGATGAGCTGGTACTGTTTTTCCATCATCTTCCATATACACATAAGCTTCACAGCGGCAAGACCGTTATCCAGCATATCTACGACACACATTTTGAAGGATACGCAGAGGCACAGCAGCTTGCTGAGAAGTGGAATGCGCTCAAGGGAAAGGTTGACGAAGATATATTCGAAAATGTCAGCGAGAGGTTCACACGCCAGCTTTCCAATGCAAGAGAATGGTGCGATCAGGTGAATTCCTATTTCTTCCGTAAGAGCGGAATTCCCGATGAGAAGGGACGACAGATCTGGTGATCCGTGACCGTGCGGAATACAGGATATGTGAATCGGTATCATGAGTACAGAAACAGAACGTAAAAAGATAATAGTCAGAACAAGTATCATAGGGATATTTACCAATATTCTTCTTGTGATCTTCAAGATGATCGTCGGCATCGTATCCAATTCCATCGCGGTGATCCTGGATGCGGTCAACAACCTGTCGGATGCGCTTTCATCGGTGATAACCATTGTGGGAGCGCTCCTCGCAGGCAGGGCACCGGATAAGAAGCACCCCCTGGGATACGGACGTATAGAGTATCTTACATCAATGCTGGTGGCATCGCTGGTATTGTACGCAGGCATTACTTCACTGGTTGAATCCATCAGGAAGATTATCCATCCTGAGACGCCGGATTATTCCGTGGTCTCAATAGTGATCATCGCAGTTGCGGTATTTGTTAAGGTGATCCTTGGTACCTTTGTTAAGAAGCAGGGAGAGAAGGTTAATTCCGGAGCGCTTACGGCTTCCGGTTCCGACGCTCTCTTTGATGCGATCCTTTCAACCTCCGTACTGGTGTCCGCACTTGTATTCACGATCTTCCACATCTCTCTTGAGAGCTACGTAGGTGTGGTCATCGCAGGATTCATCATCAAGGCCGGTATCGAGATGTTCATAGAGACTCTTAACGACATCCTTGGACAGCGTGCCGACAAAGAGCTTGTTCTGAAGGTTAAGGGACTTATAAGAGAAGAGGAAGGCGTACGCGGTGCGTATGATCTGATCATCAATGATTATGGTCCGAACAAGAAGATCGCATCGGTTCATATGGAACTTCCGGATACCATGACTGTTGCTGAGGTTGATGTGCTGACAAGACGTCTTGAAGAGAAGGTCTATAAGGAAACGGCAGTCATTCTTACCGGTGTGGGAGTATACTCCTATAACACACATAATGACGATGCTGCAGCGATCAGGGATAAAGTCCAGAAGATAGTAATGTCACATGATTTTGCATTGCAGATGCACGGCTTTTATATCGATCAGGTTAAGAAGACCATGCGTTTTGACACCGTCATCAATTTTGGTGAGACGCCCTCTAAAGCAGTGGCGATATTGACCAAAGCAGTAAATGAAGAATTTCCGGATTATACAGTGACAATATCACCCGATGTGGATGTGTCCGACTAAAGAAAAACCGTGATGCCGAAGCGTCACGGTTTTATTTTGCCTGTACAGTTGTATAGAGGCTGTTTTATTTTCTGAGGAAGCGGATCCTTTCCGCAGTGAATTCCTCTATCTGTTTCCACAGACTCTTCAGCTGTTTTTTATGACTGCAGAGTTTTTCCGTACAGTTTTTGCAGGCGAGATACTCATTGGTATTTTCTGAAAAGCGCTCCGGATGTCTGTAGAAGGTGAGCTCCCAGCGGAGCATCAGTGCAACCGAGAGCACCAGAAGGCTCCAGGTATATGACTTGCGGACGAAGAAAAGCGGCGTGAACATCATGGCGTAGTCCCAGTTGTATATCCTGCAGGTGATACAGCATCTGTTCTTAAGAAACCAGGACTGGAAGGGACAGAAGAACAGTATGCAGATCATGTCACAGACGGAGTAGAAACCGCAGAGAAGTATCATGATCCCGTCGTCCAGTATTCCCAGCATGTGAAATGCTCCAAAAACGGCATTAAAGATGATCCATATCAGGGCAACAAGGAAAGTGGCGTGATTATCCGGAATAACGATATCCGTTTTGCCGGTTTTTATGTAATTCCTTGCAAACTGCTTCTGACATCCGGGACTTTCATATGACGAGGGAAAGAATCTGAATATCATCTCCACAACAAATACAGCCCAGGTTACAACAAGGATCGTGGGCATATCCTCAAGCTGGGTCAGGATCTCATTTCCGTGTGTGATACGGAATCTTATATAAGCTATGAGGATCAGCAGAAAGAGAACGGATCTGTATACCAGCCTTATATAATGCCATGTGCTGACTTTGGTGAATTTCCTTTTTTTCATGATTCAATCCCCTGGTGCGCAGCGGTTGTCATATTCAAGGGTAATATACCACATTTTACGGATATATTCACTGAAGGCTGATGGTTATGACGGTATTCATACGGAAAGCTGTCAGTGTGGATGAACGGAGAAAGATACGCTATAATTGAGTGGCAGTAAACGAAGCTGCAGCCTATAGGCTTCAGACTTCATGATATAAAGTGAAAGGTGACCGGAGATTATGCCCGATATACAGACTATATGCTGGTATGCATCATATGCCCTCGGAATGATCCTGTTTCTGGGAGGCATATTTTATCTGCTCAGAAAAAAGCATCCCCGTGAGGAGGATTTCATAAAGGCAACTCTTTTTGAGTTCTGCGCCGCATGGATCCTGTATCTCCCGGAAGAGATCTTCAATGATGTACCGGAATCCCTGCCGTCACTGAAGATGGCAGAGAGTATTTTCACCGCATTTCTTCGAACCTTCAACATATATCTCGGAAATGATTATTCCAGGATCGAGTTCGCAGGGCACCCGGTTTTTTCTTCCCTTTATGCAACCCTGATAACTGTTGTTAACATTGTGATGCTCTTCTTTGTGGCAGGTCTTATCGTGAAGTTCCTGGAGGGACCGGTCCAGCTGATGAGGATGTCCTTAAGTAAGAGAAGACCCGCTTATGTCTTCCCGGTATGTAACTCCAAAACCCTGGCTATCGCAGAAAGCATAAAGGATCCCAGGACCAATATCATATTTGCCTACGGTGACAGGGAACCTGGGCAGACGGAAAAGCAGAGGATAAACGATATCGGCGGCGTATATGTCAGCGGTTCCGTAGCGGGAATATTGGACAGGATCGGCAGAAGGTCGAAAGGTATAGAGATATTTCTGTTCGGAGACAGTGAAGTGAGCAATCTGTCCGAGCTTGAGAAGATATGTGATAAGGTTGGAGCCGGTGTTAAGGCGCCTGTCAGGATCTTCGTGGAACTGTCGGATACGCCCTGGGATCTCTATGACAGTTTTCTTGATAAGCACAATACTCCGGCAGGTGAAAAGCTCATCATCAATTTCGTACGTACCGAGGAGAGCTTTGCATACAATGATCTCCTTAAGTATTCTATCTTTGAAAATGCGATACAGACGGATGAAAACCGGAAGGATATAAAGGTTCTGATCGTCGGAATGAACGAGAGAAACCTGGAAATGCTCAAAGCCGTGCTGCATCTGGGACAGATGCCGGGATACAGGCTTACTGTCATGGTGCTTGACGAAAGTGACGGACGAAAGAGACTGATGGCGAAGCTTCCGGAAGTGTATGATGAATGCAAAACAGAGGGAGATGCGATCTACCGTCTTATATATAAAGAGAACGTGGATATGGAGGTGCTCGAAGCGGTCGGGAATGAATATCCTGACTTCACATTTGCATTTGTAAACGCAGGCAATGACCTGAAGAATACAGGCATCGCTGTCAGACTGAATGAGATGTGTCTGAGAAAAGGCAGGAAGGCCGGATACAGAATACAGGTTAATATTGAAGACCAGAAGATCTGCCGAAGCTGGGATTCCGATATAACCGAGAGGATGGACTTTGTCGGAGACATAAAGACCATCTATGCACATGACTTTATCACCATGTCCGATATAGAAAAGGGAGCCATAGCGATCCATGAGGTGAGATATCCGGAAGGAACCGACAGATACAGATCATGGGTATCATACTGTAATAACGAATACAACCGCCATTCTGTATATGCCAGAACTCTCAGCTTTAAGCATAAGGTGAAGATCATACACGATATGTACGATCCGAATGATGAGCTTAAGGGCACTGAGAAGGAATTCGATATATACCGTGTCACTAAGACAAACCGCATCTGGAAGATATACGAACACATGAGGTGGAACATGTACACAAGGACCAGGGGATTCGTCCTTGCTGACAAGGCTCTTCTTGATGAAGACGGAAGAGTGGATAAGAAGACAAGATCTGCTGCAAGAGTTCACCACGACCTGATACACTACTCGAAGCTGCCTAAAGAGGATCAGGACAAGGATGCACTGGAGCTGACACCGGAGATCGTGAAGATACTTAGAGATATCTGACGGGATAGGGATAAACATGATCTTTATGAAAATGACAGGGGGCGCGTCCCCCTGTTTTTTATATAATGGCTTTTGAGAAAGATTTTACCGAAGGGCAGTTCCGACCGGTGAGCACCCTGATCTGCAAATGCGGCGTACAGAGCATAATTCGGGAGAAATATGACAGATTTGGAATGGTTCACCGGCAGTTACGTATGATAGGATTAATAAGATGCGGATAGTGTTTTTTTGATATCCGCAGTAAATATCGGGACAGATACCGGGGGTACAGATATGGAAGTAAAGAAAGCGGATAATCCCTTATGGGACAGCAAGCTGAGTACCGAAGAAAAGCTTGACCGTCTTGTTAAGGAACTTACCATCGATGAAAAGCTGCATATGCTCGCATCGGGATCCAAGGGAATAGAGCGGCTCGGAATACCTGACTGTCTGCTGGGCGGTGAGGCGGCACATGGCGTTGTTGCAAGGAACTGGCAGAACGGAGAGATAGTAAAGGATACAACCACCTCTTTTCCACAGCCCATAGGCATGAGTTCATCATGGGACAAGGATGCTATCCGTGAAGCAGGCAAGACAGTGGGCAGGGAAGCAAGGATCTGTTATTACAGGCGTCCCTGGGGAGGCCTGTCCAGATGGGCGCCTACCGTGGATCTTCTGAGAGATCCCAGATGGGGAAGGAATGAAGAAGCATACGGTGAGGATCCGGTCCAGGTAGGGGCAATGGCCTCATCATACATAAAGGGTATACAGGGAGAGGATAAGGATCACCTTATGGCTGCCGCTACCCTTAAGCATTTCTATGCAAATAATACGGAGATTGGACGCGGATGGAAGAATTCCACCATCAGCCCCCGCAATAAATATGAGCTCTATATCGAACCCTTCAGACGCTGTATTGAGGACGGCGGAGCAGAGGGAGCAATGGCTGCATATAACAGGATCAATGGTGTGCAGGGACTATTCAATGAGGAGATGAATACGCTTCTCAAGGATGAGTTCGGGCTTACACATACGGTATCCGATGGCGGTGCGATGGAACTGTCCGCAGCCTTCAGCCATGCTACGGCAATGGATGCGGAGACTGTTGCAAGGTCCATAAAGGCAGGTATCGATGCACTCAGCGGACGTCCTGACGGGGTATATGCCGCGGCTGCAGAAGCCTATGAGCTGGGTCTGCTTACGGAAGAGGATATGGATACTGCCATCAGGAACGTATACAGGACCAGGATAAGGCTGGGACTTTTCGAAGACAGGGATGACAGAGAGGCCCTTGGTGAACTGTGCAGTGAGGAGGCTCACAGAGTATGTAAGGACCTTACGGACAGGTCTCTGGTTCTTCTTAAGAATGACGGGGTACTACCAATAAATGAAGATACACTCGGCTCATCCGTGCTGATAGGTCCTGTCGGTGACAAATGGTACAAGGACTGGTATGAAGGAGAAGAACCTGAAAGTATATCACTGCTTGACGGATTGAAGAAGATTGCCGAAGAGGACGGATCCGGTACGGATGTAAGGTATATAGAAGCCTGTGATCATATTGCACTTAAGTGTGGAAACAAATATCTTGCCGCAGGGGATGAGGGCAGGCTCGGATTGTATGATAATGCGGATGTCTATGTGCTGGAGGACTGGGGCGAAGAGTCATACACATTGAGAAATGCGGCAAACGGTAAGTATCTGAGTACTCATCTTGCAGGGGATGCAATAGAAGGAATAGCCGCTGCCGAGGAAGTTGGTGGGGGAACCAATACCATTGCAGGCAAGGTCTACTGTGATTCGGAAAGGATATTCAGCTGGTTCGATCTTGAAGTGTTCAGAATGGACAAGGCGAGTTCCGGGGACGGTCAGACAGAGCAGATCATCATGCGTGACCGTTTCGGAAACAGACTGTATGCCGACAAGGACGGATATATTGTTACGGCAAAGGAAGATTATCCCGGACTGACACCGCTGTCATTTATAACCGAAGTAAGGAGCAGCGGAATGGATGAGGCGGTATCGGCTGCAGCAGATGCCGGAACAGTGATCATGGCACTTGGTCACAATCCTATGGTCAACTCCAAGGAAGAGATCGACAGAGCCACCATAGAGTTCATACCTTATCAGCAGAAGCTTTTTGATGAAGTGTATAAGGTCAATCCCAATATCATAGTCGTACTTATGAGCGATTATCCATTTGCCGTAAATGAGATAAACGAAAAGGCAAAGGCGATCCTCTGGTCGGCAACAGGATCCCAGTGCATGGGGCCGTCCATAGCAGATGCACTGACCGGAAAGGTTCATCCTGCAGGAAGACTGACTCAGACCTGGTACAGATCCGATAATGATCTGCCCTCCATCGATGATTATGATATCATCCAAAAGAACCGTACCTACAGGTATTTTGAGGGTGAGGTTCTCTACCCGTTCGGATACGGACTGACATATTCTTCATTTGTATACAGTGATCTGACGGTATCGGTAAGAGAGACGGAAGCGGTTAGGAAAGAGACTGTAAGACGTAAGGTGTTCGGCCAGCCGGTGGGAGTATATGATGCTCTTCGCAGTGAAGGAAGAGTGCTCGATGTGGAGGTTACTGTGACCAATTCCGGCGATACTGTATCCGATGAGGTGGTCCAGATATACGCATCGGCAACGGGCAGTAGGGTGAAGAGGGCAAAGAAGCAGCTGATCGGATTTGAAAGGGTAAGAGATATCATTCCCGGAGAATCGAGAAGCGTAAAACTGACGATCCCGGCAAGAGAGCTTGCATATTATGAT
>CACWJQ010000026.1 GCA_902761225.1 uncultured Lachnospiraceae bacterium
GAGCGTTCATTCCAGCAGTGCGCCGGATGTGCCATAACCAAAGCGGCCTGTATGACAGTCCTGATCCAGGATGCCGCAGTCATAGAGCATGGACCTGTAGGCTGTTCCACATGTCTGCATGAATATAACTTCACTTACCTTGTCAATTCGGGACTGAGAAATGTTGAAACTCCTGTGACAAGAAGAGTCTTTTCAACAAATCTAAGGGAAAAGGATACCGTATACGGCGGCCTCGCAAAGCTTGAAAAGACCATCAGGGAAGTTAAGGAAAGAACTGACGCTAATGTCATATTTGTTCTTTCCACCTGCGCCGCAGCCATAATAGGTGATGATGTTGAGAGTGTGTGCGATGAACTCGAGGATGAACTTGGTATTCCCATCGTCCCTATTGTGTGCGAAGGATTCCGCTCCAGAGTATGGACCACAGGATTTGATGCAGCATACCATGGTATCGCAAGAAAACTGATAAAAAAGCCTGCGACTAAGAATACCGATACCATCAATGTCATCAATTTCTGGGGAAGCGACCGTTTCAGCGACTGGTTTGCTCCCTTCGGATGCAAGCCCAGGTACATCACTCCCTTCTCAACACTGAAGGATCTGAACCACGCTTCCGAGGCGGCTGCCACGGTTCAGGCATGCTCCACACTGGGAAGCTATCTTGCTGCAGTGCTTGAACAGGATTTCGGTGTTCCGGAGATTGAGACCGCTCCGCCCTACGGAATAGTACAGACGGACCGCTGGTTCAGGGCGCTGGGAAAGCTCCTTGGCAAGGAGGATATCGCAGAGCAGGTTATCAAAGAGAAGAAGGAAAAGTACCTTCCCAGGATAAATGAACTGAAAGAAAAACTTAAGGGAAAGACTGCTTATGTTACAGGAGGTGCCGCTCACGGCCATGCGCTTTTGTCGGTTCTCGGAGAGCTGGGGATAAATGCAGTCGGTGCATCAATATTCCATCATGATTCTCTTTTCGATTCCGGAAGACTTGAGAATGATCAGCTGAACCAGCGCGTCGAGGACTACGGAAATGTGAGGAACTACAGAGTATGTTCCAAGCAGGAGTATGAACTTGCAAACTCTCTCGGAAAGCTTCATCCCGACATCCTTCTGTCCAGACACGGCGGAATGACTCTCTGGGGAGCAAAGTACGGTGTTCCGAGCCTTCTTGTGGGTGATGAACATTACAGCATGGGTTATGAAGGCATCATCGATTACGGTGAGAGGATCCTTGAGACCATTGAGAATGATGAGTTCGTCAAGAATCTCCAGAAGCATGCAGTCAATCCCTATACAAAATGGTGGTTGATGCAGAGACCGGATTATTTTTTTGAAAATAAGGACAGCAAAGATAACAGAGCGGAGGGTGAAGTAAATGGCTGAATATATGGGACTTATTGAGCAGCCGCGCTTTTCCTGCGCGATAGGAGCTCTTCAGAGCGTTGTGGCCATACCGAGAGCGGTTCCGATCCTTCATTCGGGTCCGGGCTGCGGTGACATGGTGAAGGGCTTCTATGAAAGAAGCCATGGATATGCAGGAGGAGATACTTCTCCCTGTACCAATTTTACCGAGCGTGATGTTGTGTTCGGAGGAGTCGGGAAGCTCCGCAAGATAATAGCCAATACCTACAAGGTGCTTGATACAGATCTCCAGGTCGTCCTGACCGGATGTACCGGAGGTATCGTCGGAGATGATATAGACAGTGTGGTGTCCGAGTTCAGGGATGCGGGAAAACCCATAGTGTCCGTGGATACTCCGGGATTCAAGTGCAATAACTATGTATCCCACTCACACGTGGTCAAGGCGATCATAGATCAGTATGTATCCCTTTACGAAGAGGAAAATGAGCCTAAGAGTGAGCCGGGAACAGTCAATCTTTTTGCAAGTCTTCCCTATCAGGATCCCTTCTGGAAGGGTAACTTAAGGGAGTACAAGAGACTGCTTGAAGGCATCGGACTTAAGGTGAATGTCCTCTTCGGACCGGAGAGCGGAGGAGTTAAGGAGTGGCAGACCATACCGAGAGCCGGATTCAATATCCTGGTATCTCCCTGGTACGGCAAGGCTATTGCGGATCATCTCAAGACTCTCTACGGTCAGGATTATTACTGGTTCCATTCGGTTCCCATCGGTGCCAATGAGACTGAGAAATTCCTCAGAGGCGTTCTTGATTTTGCACTCGATCATAATGCGGGCATCAGCAAGAAAAAGGCTGAGAGCTTTATCCAGCATGAGATCGATGCCTACTATGAAGAGATAGACAATCTGGCAACCTTTCTTCTTGAGTTCCGTTACGGTCTTCCCTCATATGCACACATCCTGCACGATTCGGGCTATGTGGTGGGAATGGCCAAGTTCCTGCTCCACGAGACAGGCGTTGTGCCCAAGGAAGTATTTGCCACCGATAACGTTCCCGAAAAATACCGTGAAGATATCCTTAAGGATCTTCAGAGCACCAGCAGCAAAAGAGAGATACCTCTGTATTTTGAAGCTGATGCAGGCAAGGCTCAGGAGATTATCAGAAAGACAGAACATAAGGGCAAGGGCCTTATCCTCGGATCCGGCTGGGACAAGAAACTGGCAAATGAGAAGGACATGGAATTCTTATCGGTTGCCGTTCCGAGCCCCGTAAGACTGGTGCTTACGACCAATTACGCAGGATTCAGTGGAGGCCTCAGACTGATCGAGGATATCTACGGAAAGGCACTTGACGGGTACGTGAAATGAGAGTCGGTTTCGCAAGTGTTGACGGAATCTATGTCAATGAACATTTCGGACATTCGAAGTACTGGGAGATAGTCGACATAGGGGATGAAAAAACAGACAGTGATAAGGAAAGCTCCGGAGGGATAGTTTTTGCAGAGACCAGAATGGTCCGCTCCGGATGCAACTGTCACGACCCGAAGCTCTTTGATGACATGCTGGATACGTTGAAGGACTGTGAGATCCTGGTGGTTGCCAGGATAGGTCAGGAAGCTGCGGAGTATGTTATCTCAAAGGGAAAGAGAGTGTTCGAAGCTGTCGGCGGGATAAAGGAGATAGCCGGGAAGCTGAAAGAAAGTATTTGATTTAAGATCTGACCGGAGAAGCGGAGGATGTAATGAGTGTCAGCATTGAAGAATTAAGATCCAGGCATCCGTGCTTTGCTCTGGGGGCCAAGAACAACAGCGGAAGGATACATCTTCCGGTGAGCCCCGGATGCAACATAGGATGCAGATTCTGTAAGAGAGATATCAATGATACGGAAGTAAGACCGGGAGTATCATCATCCATCATCACACCGGATGAAGCGCTTGACGCCATTAGGAAGGCAACGGAACTGATGCCGGAGATACAGGTGGCAGGGGTTGCCGGACCGGGTGATACTCTTGCGACTCCCTATGCACTGGAGACCTTCAGGAAGATTAAGGACAGGTTCCAGGATATCATAAAGTGCATGAGCACCAACGGACTTATGCTTGCTGAAAGAGCTGGGGAAGTCATAGAGGCGGGCATAGATTCCCTTACCGTCACGGTAAATGCAGTTGATCCTGAAATACTTGCGCAGATCAATGAATTCATCATCTGGCAAGGCAAAAGGATCGAAGGCATAGAGGCTGCGAAGATCCTGATAGAAAATCAGCTTGAGGGAATACGAAGGGTGAGTGCCGGAGGCGTTACCGTCAAGGTCAATACAGTGCTCATACCGGAGATAAACAGAGACCATGTAAAGGAAGTTGCCAAAGCGGTCTCCGAATGCGGGGCAACGATCTATAACATAATCCCCCTGATCCCGCAGCACAAACTGAGTCACTGCACCGAACCCTCATGTGAACTTCTTTACGAAGTGAGGAAGGAAGCGGAGGAGTACATAAAGGTGTTTAGGCACTGCTCAAGATGCAGAGCCGACGCGGTGGGACTTCCCGGAGGAAAGGATATCTCAAAACAGATATATCTGCGTGAGATAAAAGCTGAAAATACATTTTCACACGGATGAAAAAGGAGTATATGAAAAAATGAATGAAAAGATCAGACAGATAGCTATCTATGGAAAAGGAGGCATCGGCAAATCCACAACCACACAGAATCTCACAGCGGGTCTTGCCGAGAAGGGCAAGAATGTAATGGTGGTAGGATGCGACCCCAAGGCCGATTCCACCAGACTTCTTCTCGGAACACTGGCTCAGAAGACCGTTCTTGATACACTCCGGGAAGAGGGAGATGAAGTAGAACTGTCCAGCATCATGAAGACAGGCTTTCACGGTATCAGGTGCGTTGAGTCCGGCGGCCCTGAGCCCGGTGTGGGATGCGCGGGCAGAGGCATAATCACCTCCATAGGACTTCTTGAGCAGCAGGGTGCATATACCGACGATCTGGATTATGTATTTTACGATGTCCTCGGAGACGTTGTGTGCGGAGGCTTCGCGATGCCCATGCGTGAAGGCAAGGCCAGAGAGATCTATATCGTTGCATCCGGCGAGATGATGGCACTGTATGCAGCCAATAATATCTCAAAGGGTATCGCAAAGTATGCTTCAAAGAGCGGCGTAAGGCTCGGAGGCATTATATGTAACAGCAGGAATGTGGACAGAGAGCAGGAGCTTTTGAAGGCATTTTCCAGGGAACTGGGAACACAGCTGATCTATTTTGTTCCCAGGAACAATGTGGTCCAGAGAGCAGAGATCAACAGAAAGACCGTTATCGAGTATGAGCCTTCTTCATCCCAGGCAGATGAATACAGGAATCTTGCTTCCGCCATCGACCAGAATGATATGTTCACCATCCCCACACCCATGACCCAGGAACGTCTTGAGGAGATCCTCCTGGAGTACGGTCTCATGGATTCTCTTAAGGACAATTATCATATCTGATATAAGTTCTTGCCGGATAAAACTTTATATAATAACAATATGCTCCCTTCGAAGGATATGGCGGTGATCATCCGCCGCAGCCTTCGGGGAGTTTTGTTTTTCTGCCTTAAAGAGTGGAAAAACGCTTTCTAAAGTTGTATTATTAAGTATATTATTTTTGCGAATGATCCTTAGTAAACAGGAGGAAAATATGGGTTACAGAGAAGAGTTTGAAAAGTGGCTGAATGATGATTATTTTGACGAGGCTACCAAGCAGGAGCTTCTTGCCATTAGGAATGATGAGAAAGAGATAGAGGACCGTTTCTACAGAGAGCTTGAATTCGGTACCGGAGGTCTCAGAGGTGTCATCGGAGCGGGCTCCAACCGTATGAACGTTTATACCGTAAGAAAGGCAACACAGGGACTTGCCAATTACATAATCAAGGCAGGCACTCAGGACAAGGGAGTTGCGATCTCTTTTGACTGCAGAAGGATGAGCCCCGAATTTGCCGATGTTGCGGCTCTGTGCCTTGCAGCCAACGGAATAAGAGCCTATGTATTTGACGAGCTCCGCCCCACTCCCGAGCTTTCCTTTGCACTCAGAGAGCTGGGATGTACCGCAGGTATCAATATCACTGCAAGCCACAATCCCCCTGAGTATAACGGATACAAGGTTTACTGGGAGGACGGCGCACAGGTAACTCCTCCTCATGACACAGGTATCATCGGAGAAGTATTTGCAATTAAGGAATACAGCGACTGCAAGACCATGGACAAGGATGAGGCAGTCGAGAACGGTCTATATATTTCCATCGGAAAAGAGATCGATGACAAGTACATGGTAGAGCTCAAGAAACAGAGTCTCCATCCCGAGATCATCAAAGAAGTTGCGGGAGACATCAAGATCGTCTACACACCCTTCTGCGGAACAGGTAATAAGCCCGTAAGACGTATCCTTGAAGAGCTGGGATATAAGAATGTATACGTGGTTCCTGAGCAGGTCGGACCCGACCCCGAGTTCACCACTCTTGCTTATCCCAATCCCGAGGATCCCGCTGCTTTCGAACTTGCTCTTAAGCTTGCAAAGGAAAAGGATGCGGATATAGTCCTTGCTACGGATCCCGATGCAGACCGTCTCGGCGTATATGCAAAGGATACAAAGACAGGGGAGTATGTGGCATTTACCGGTAACATGTCCGGAATGCTCATAGCAGAGTATATTCTCAGAGAGCGTACCGCGCTTGGCATCATGCCCGAGAATCCAACACTTGTAACCACTATAGTTACCACCAACATGACCTTCCCCATGACTAAGGCATACGGTGTCAAGCTCATCGAGGTCCTTACCGGCTTCAAGTTCATCGGAGAGCAGATCAAGATCTTCGAGCAGAACGGCAATAAGGACAACAATTACGTATTCGGACTTGAGGAGTCCTACGGATGTCTTGTGGGAACCCACGCCCGTGACAAGGATGCCATCGTAGCCGTAGAGATGCTCTGTGAGGTTGCTTCCTGGCTTAAGAAGCAAGGCAAGACTCTTTGGGATTTCATGATCGAGGTATATGAGAAGTACGGATACTTCAAGGAGACCCAGTTCACTCTTACCATGAAGGGCGCAGAGGGAGCTACTCAGATTGCAGCTCTCATGGACAAGCTCAGAAACGATCCTCCCAAGGCATTCGGTGATCTCGAGGTGCTTAAGTTCAGGGATTACAAGAAGGACGTCATCGTTGATATGAAGACGGGAGAGAAGACCACAACCGGACTTCCTTCATCCAATGTTCTCTACTTCGATCTTCCTGATGATAACTGGTGCTGTGTAAGACCTTCGGGAACAGAGCCCAAGATCAAGTTCTACATGGGTGTCAAGGGAACCAGCCTTGAGGACGCTGCTGCCAAGTCCGCAGCCCTCACCGAAGCTGTAAAGGCATTTGCATAATCCGGATTAATGTATATCGGGACGGATTCTGTGTGAACCCGTCCCGATATTATATAGAGTGAACGGTATTGTATTTATGGATATTATCTCAGCTGCAAAAAGAAGCATAGGTTACATGAAGAGGAACGGTCTCGGAGCAGGCGTGCTCGAGATCTCTGAGAGTCTGTCAGGCTCCAACCCAAGAGGCTCGGACTACCACGAGCCCTCGGATTATGAGCTTTCCGTTATGAGGAGGCTGTCTGAGGCGCTTTCGATCCATCCGCTTATATCCGTGATCGTGCCCGCATATAATACCGATGAGAGATTCTTCAGGGAGATGGCTGAGAGCGTTCTGGCCCAGACCTATGAGAAGCTGGAGCTTGTAATAGCCGATGCATCGGAGGATAAAGGAAGGCTTGAGTCCATTGCAGGAAGCTTCGAAGATCCCAGGGTAAAGTACATTCCCCTTCCGGAAAACAAGGGAATCTCTGCCAATACCAATGAGGCACTTGAACGGGCTGCAGGGGACTATATAGCTCTTCTTGACCACGATGATGTACTTACTCCGGATGCTCTTTTGAGGATAGTTGAGAATATAATCAGTTATTCGAAAAGGACCGGAAGGCAGCCTGATGTACTGTATTCCGATGAGGACAAGATCCCTGCTTCGGGGCATCAGTATACCGAGAGGAATTCAAAGCCTGACTTTGATCCGAACCTTCTTCTTAACAACAACTATATCTGTCACCTTACGGTCATGAAGGCATCCCTCATGAAGAGGCTGCGTTTCAGGGAGGAGTATGACGGTGCACAGGATTATGACCTTCTGCTGAGGGCAGTGAGGTCCGGTGCAGGCTTCAGCCATGTGCCGCAGATCCTGTATCACTGGAGGATAAGTCCTTCATCCACTTCGTCAAATACCGCAGGCAAGCTTTATGCATATGATGCGGGACTCAGGGCGCTGGAGGATCATGCCGCAGCCCTCGGATGGAATGCGGATGTATATAACCTCCGTAATGTGGGATATTACGAATTCCGTTATAACGGGGAGGTATTCGACAGCCGCAGGAATATAGGTGCGGTCGGAGGCAGGGTTGTCTCGGGTGCACACAGAGGCAGGCTCATCGGCGGCAAAATGGACAGGGACGGCAAGCTTTTGTTCGAGGGACTTCCCGTTGGATATACCGGGTATTTTCACAGGGCAATGTGCCAGCAGTCTGCGGAAGCGCTGGACATAAGATGTATCAAGCTCAGTTCGGTTTTCTGGGATGATTTTTACGATATAACCGGTATCCGCTACAGTGAACACAGGACACCGGGCATGCTTTCCCTCAGACCCCACGAGACTTCGAGACCTCCTCAGGACGGGGAGAAGATATTCGATGCAGGCAGCTTTCCGGAGAACACCGATATAGTCAAAATGAGTCTGGAGCTGTCCGCCAGGATACGTAAAGCGGGATACGGACTTCTGTATTACCCCTGCTGGCAGGTAAGGTCGCATGAATAAGGTTACGATTGTTATTCCAAATTATAACGGTGAGAAATGGCTGAAGGGATGTCTGGATTCGCTGGCTCCATCCGTTCAGAATTCGGCAGTTGCATATGATATCATCGTTGTCGATGATGCTTCCACCGATAAGAGCAGGGATATCGTTTCCGGATATCCTGATGTCAGGCTGATCGCTCTCGAAAAAAACGGTGGCTTCAGTAATGCGGTAAACGCGGGGATAACCGCATCGGAAGCTCCTTATGTGATCCTCTTGAACAATGACACCAAGGCAAAGCCCGGTTTTGTGCAGTCGCTCTATAATGCCATCAAGAAGGATAACAAGTGTTTTTCTGTATCGGCATCCATGAGAATGTGGGACAGGGAAGAGCTTATGGATTCTGCCGGGGATATCTACTGTGCTCTCGGATGGTCCAGATCCAGAGGAAAGGGAAGGCCGGCGACAAGATATTCAAGACCCTGCAGGATCTTCTCCGCATGTGCGGGTGCTGCCATATACAGGAAGGCTGTCTTTGACGAGATAGGACTGTTCGACCCCCTGCATTACATGTATCTGGAAGATCTGGATATATGCTGGAGAGCGCTTCTTGCGGGATACAGCAATAAATATGATCCCGGTGCCGTGGTGATCCACTATGGCTCTGCAACCACCGGATCCAGATATAACAGCAGGAAGGCACTGTATTCTGCCTCCAACAATATATATGTCATTTATAAAAATATGTCCGCCCTGCAGCTTCTGATCAACCTGCCGCTGCTTATTGCGGGTTTTATCGTCAAAACCGCATTCTTTGTAAGGAAAGGCATGGGGAAGGATTACCTTAAGGGGCTTGCGGACGGTTTCCGGAAGTGCTTCGGAAAGGGGCGCAGCAGGCGTTACAGGGGATTCGGTAAGATCATTCCCCGCCTTGCAGGGATAGAACTGCTGCTTCTCTGCAATATTTTTCTGGTGCTGAAGGATACTTAACGTACTTAACAGCAATCGGCTCAAGGCCTTTGCCTCACCGGAGGATACCCGGTGGGGCTTTATTTATTAATAAAAATTAATATTAAAAATTCCCCATTTATTTGTAGGAAATGGTGAAAAGATGTAAAATCAATAGGATAAGTTTCATAAGGATACGCCTTTGAGGATAAAGAGGGGAAGATCCCGAATATTCTTATGGAGTTATAACTGATGATAAGAGACAATCAACAGATACTGAACAGGATCAATGTGCTCATTGATGCAGTCATCGTTGCAGCATCGCTGGTCCTGGCTTATATTATAAAATTCTATATCATCACTCCCGGTCCGGGTTATTATCTTGAGCTGTCATATTATTACGACCTGCTCCCTTTTGTGATCCCCGGCTATATTCTCATCTACAGTTTTTGCGATATCTATACATCGAGAAGGACATGGCGGCAGCAGTCCGAGATCCTGGATCTGATCAAGGCCAATACCTTCGGAATCCTTGCACTGATGCTCTTTATATATAACGTCATGCGTGAGATCAACTATTCACGTAGCGTTATGGCTATTTTCTATTTCCTCAACATTTTCCTGTGTTCACTCTACAGAGGCATACTCAGAGCCGTTCTCAAGAGCTTCAGAAAGAAGGGTTATAATATCAAGCATGTCCTTCTGGTGGGCTATTCGAGGGCTGCCGAACATTATATGGACAGAGTCAGGGAGAATCCTCAGTGGGGCTACAATATCGTAGGCGTGCTGGATGAGCATGTTCCCGCAGGCGCCATGTATCATGGTGTCAAGGTTCTCGGAACCCTTGGAAATCTGGAATATATACTTCCCGAGCACAAGCTTGATGAGATCGTCATTGCCCTTCCGCTGGAGGATTATGAGAAGCTCGAAGAGACCGTGAGCATCTGTGAGAAATTCGGAGTACATACCAAGTTCGTGCCCGACTATAACAGCGTCATTCCCACCAAGCCTTATACCGAAGACCTCGGAGGTCTTCCTGTTATCAATATCCGTTACGTCCCTCTCACAAACAGCGGCAATATCTTTATCAAGAGAGTGTTCGATATCTTCGCATCCCTATTCGGGATCATCATCACATCACCTCTAATGCTCGTGATCGCTCTGCTCATAAAGCTTACCAGCAAGGGCCCCATCATCTTCAGGCAGGAAAGAGTGGGACTCCATAACAAGACCTTCCAGATGTATAAGTTCCGTTCAATGAGAGTTCAGTCCGAGAAGAGAGAGAAAAAGGGCTGGACCAGGAAGAACGATCCAAGAGTCACTCCTGTAGGAAAGTTCATCAGAAAGACAAGTATCGATGAACTTCCGCAGCTTTTTAACATACTTAAGGGAGATATGAGCCTTATCGGACCGCGTCCGGAGAGGCCTCAGTTTGTTGAGAAGTTCATGGAAGAGATCCCCAGGTACAACGTCAAGCACCAGGTTCGTCCGGGACTTACCGGATGGGCTCAGGTCAACGGCCTCAGGGGAGATACTTCCATCAGGAAAAGAGTTGAATATGATATTTACTATATCGAAAACTGGAGTGTCTTTTTCGATATCAAAATAATCATTATGACGTTCTTTACAGGATTCATCAATAAGAACGCATACTGACAGGTGATCGGAGAAATATAATGTCAGGCATGAAAGTGCCCGGTAAGGGCAGGAAAAATAAAGGATCTGCGTCATCGGCCAAGACAAGGCGCAGGATGACTGTTTTTGTAGTTGAGATCTTCATAATCATCGTAATGATTGGAGTGCTGTATTATGTCATGAAGCAGACCGAATCGGGAGACGGTGAGGGTCCCATCTACGCCAATGTGGAACTGGCAGATCCTTCACAGATAGGCATATCCGCATCGGTACTGAGAGCAGCCCAGGAGGGCGGAGCGATGGAAGGATATACCAATATCGCCTTTTTCGGAGTGGATGCTCTCAGCTCAAAGGGAAGCGATCTTCTTAAGGGATACAGAAGCGACTGCATTATGATCGCCAGTATCAACAATGAAACCGGTGAGGTAAGTCTTGTATCAGTCTACAGGGACACTTATTTAAACCTCGGAAACGACAGCTACAATAAGTGTAACGCTGCATATGCAAAGGGCGGTGCCACACAGGCGGTCACCATGCTGAACAGTAATCTTGACCTTAATATCACCAACTGGGTGACTGTCAGCTATAAGGCTCTGTCCACCGTTGTTGATGACCTGGGCGGCATCATGATAGATGTGGATGCGGATGAGATAGTTCACCTGAACAATTATCAGATAGCAGTTGCACAGGCCATCGGAATTCCGGAATCCGACATAGAACCGGTTAAGGAGACAGGATATCAGAATCTGAACGGAATGCAGGTTTCCGCATATTGCAGGATCAGATATACCGCAGGAAGCGATTTTGCAAGGACGGAGAGACAGCGCGAGGTTGTATCCGCTATACTCGCCAAGGCACAGGAATGTGATGCCGTAAAGCTGACGGATATTTTTACGGACGTTATGAACTATACATACACCAGCTTTGATGAGAAGACGCTGCTGAATATGATCCTTGATGTGTCAGGCTATCATATTGTAAGAGAAGGCGGTTTCCCTTCAATGGACCTTATGGCGGGGGCCAATCTGCCCACAAAGGGTGACTGCGTTGTGCCTGTGGGACTTGAAGAGAATGTAGCGCTTCTGCATGAGTTTTTGTTCGGAGATACGGATTATACGGCAAGTGATCAGGTGAGGATGTTCTCCGAGCAGATAGAGGCAGATACCGGGAATTACATCAGATAGGCACGCTTTGCGACCTGTTGAAAGATATGTATTATTGAGGATAGGGTTTGAATATTCAGGTTATCATTCCGGTGTACAAGCCGGATGTTAAGTTAATAAAGATAATAGATAAATTGCGAAAGCAGACGGTAAAACCTGCGGGGATCAATCTTGTATGGTCGAAGACGGACCACGAAGAAGATTCCGTGATGTCGAGAATAAAGCGTGAGTGCGGCGATATCAGGATACTTGAGATCCCTGTCCGGGAGTTTGATCACGGCGGAACCAGAAGAAGAGCGGTCAGGAATACTCCCTGCGACATCTTTGTAATGATGACACAGGATGCGGTTCCGAAGAATGACATGCTGATAGAAAATCTTACAGCTCCGCTTATATCCCAGATGAGAGCTGAGGAGGATGCATGTGAGAACATGCCATGGGTAGCACCGGGAGACGGGGACGATCCGGATGATGTAGGACTTGGTGAAGATAAGGCAGAGGAGAATTCCGGAAGAACTCCCAATGGAACTGTGATCGCCTGTGTATACGGAAGACAGCTTCCCGGCAGGGATTCATCACCCTATGAGAAGCTTTCAAGACTTCACAATTATTCGGAACTTTCCAGGACCAAGACTGCTGAGGATATAAAAAAGCTTGGAATAAAGGCATTCTTCTGTTCGGATGTGTGCTGTGCATACAGGCGTGATATTTATGAAGAGTGCGGCGGTTTTGTGAGAAGTACTGTTTTTAATGAAGACATGATCATGGCCCGCAGATTCCTTGATAAGGGATATGCAGTGAGATACGAAGCAACGGCTGCGGTGATCCATTCCCATGATTACAGTGCCATGGAACAGCTGAGGAGGAATTTTGATCTTGGCGCCAGCCAGGCCATGTTCCCGGATGTGTTCGGAGGCATCAGCTCTGAATCCGAAGGGATAAAGTTTGCGGTATCATCGATAAAGCTTTTGATCAAAAAGGGCAGACCATTGCTGGTACCGGGTTTCTGTATACAGTGCTTTTTCAAGCTTGTCGGATACAGGTTAGGAAAAAAATATGCAAGTTTGCCAAACGCTGTTATAATGAAACTCGCGTCAAATAAAAACTACTGGAAACAGATGAAAGAGAGATATTAGCTTCTATGTGCGGAATTGTAGGTTATGTAGGTAAGAAACAGGCAGCTCCCATACTTCTTGAGGGACTTTCAAAGCTCGAATACAGAGGATATGATTCGGCCGGGCTTGCTGTAAGGGATGGAGAGAATCTTGCAGAGGTCGTCAAGGAAAAGGGAAAGCTCAAGGAACTGTCAGAGAAGGTTGACGGAGGAAGGGCTCTCAAGGGAACCTGCGGTATCGGTCATACCAGATGGGCCACCCATGGTGCACCCAGCCAGATAAACGCTCACCCCCACGTCAGCGGAAACTGTAGCAGATCCGGCTCCGGCGCTGTTGAGAGTGAAGTTGTCGGCGTACATAACGGAATAATCGAAAACTATCAGGAACTTAAGGATAAGCTTTTAAGACACGGATATCAGTTCTATTCAGAGACTGATACCGAAGTCGTTATCAAGCTTATCGACTATTACTATAAGAAGTACAATATCGGACCCATCGATGCTCTTGCCAAGACCATGGTCAGAGTAAGAGGTTCGTATGCTCTTGAGGTTATGTTCAGGGATCATCCCGGTGAGATCTGGGTAGCCAGAAAAGAAAGCCCCATGATCATCGGAATAAGCGGAGATGACTGCTATATCGCATCCGATGTTCCCGCAATCCTCAAGTATACCAGGCAGGTATATTATATCGGCAACATGGAGATGGCTAAGCTCTGTGACGGTAAGGCAGAGTTCTACAATCTCGACGGAGACCGTGTTGAGAAGGAACTCACTGAGATCAAGTGGGATGCTGAAGCTGCCGAGAAGGGCGGATTCGAGCACTTCATGATCAAGGAGATCCATGAGCAGCCCAAGGCCGTGGAGGATACCCTTAACAGTGTTCTCAAAAACGGAGAGATCGACCTTACCTCGGTCGGGCTGACTGATGACGAGATCAAAAAGCTGTCCGGTATAACCATAGTTGCCTGCGGTTCCGCATGGCATGCAGGCATGGTCGGACAGTATGTCATGGAGGATCTTGCAAGGATCCCCGTGAGAGTGGAACTTGCCAGTGAATTCAGATACAGAAATCCCATACTTGATGAGAACAACCTTGTGATCATAATCAGCCAGTCAGGAGAAACAGCTGATTCGCTTGCAGCCCTGAGAGAGGCAAAGAGCAGGGGAGTTACCACCCTCGGAATAGTCAATGTCATGGGCTCATCCATCGCAAGAGAAGCGGATAAGGTATTCTATACACTTGCAGGTCCCGAGATAAGCGTTGCAACAACCAAGGCCTACTCCGCACAGCTCATCACCATGTACTGCCTTGCAGTTAAATTCGCTAAGGTCAGAGGACTCATAGATGATGAGAAGTACAGTGAGCTGATAAGCGAGATGACCACCATACCTGCTAAGATTGACCATATCCTCATGGATAAGGAGAGGATACAGTGGTTTGCTTCCAAGTATGCCTATGCACATGACATCTTCTTTATTGGAAGAGGCATCGATTATGCCGTTACTCTCGAGGGAAGCCTTAAGCTCAAGGAGATCAGCTACATTCATTCCGAAGCATATGCTGCAGGTGAGCTCAAGCACGGTACCATAAGCCTCATCGAGGATGATATCCTTGTGGTAGGTGCCCTTACCCAGCCGGACCTCTATGAAAAGACCATAAGCAACATGGTTGAGTGTAAGGCAAGAGGTGCATATCTCTTCGGACTTACCATGGCGGGAAATTATAAGACAGAGGACACCTGTAACTTCGTATCCTACATCCCCAGGATCGATGCACACTTTGCTGCAAGTCTTGCGGTGATCCCTCTCCAGCTCCTCGGATATTACGTATCCGTTGCTAAGGGACTTGATGTGGATAAGCCCCGTAACCTTGCAAAGTCCGTGACTGTGGAGTGATACCTCCGCGGCGGCGATGTATACAGTATAAAAATGAAAAGCACAGACCTGCATACGGTCTGTGCTTTTGCTTTACAGTTTTTAGTCACGGTGACGGTCGTTGTTATTTCAACGCACACACGCCTCTCGGCTTCGTTTCGCACTCGTAGCGGTACTAAGTTCGAACTTCGCCAAGGCTCGTTCTCACTAAGTACCGACGGTGCTCAAGAGTGTGCTTATGAAACAACAATGCCCGTCCCCTGATTTCAAATCATACTATTGAAGATAAAAGCATATCCTATTTTGTGTAAAATGAGGCCCCGAGCAATGGTTTTTCAAAAGCGAACTCTGTGAATGCCGTCGGTACTTAACGAATGCGAGCTTGCGACGCATGAGTTTAGTACCGCTACGGCATGAACCGAAGCCGAAAGGCGGGTTCGCGTTGAAAAGACCATTGCCCGGGGTCGTTAATTTACTGCTATATGCGTTTATCTTCCGGGCTTTTCTCCGAGGGTCACGGTGACGGTGTGCTCCACATATTCACCTTCTTCGTTTCTCATGAAGGTGACATCGATGTCATCACCGACAGCGTAGTATCTGAGAAGCCTCTTAAGTCCGTCGTTGGTGACGGCTTTGTTCCCTTCGATGCCTACGATGATGTCACCCACACGGATGCCGGCTGCTTCAGCACCTCCGCCTCTTACAAGCTCGGATACATATACACCCTGAGGCATATTGTAGTATTCGGAGATTTCAGGTGTAACCTCCTGCATATAGATGCCTATGTATCCCATGTCATCCTCATCGACCATGACCAGGGTTTCGCGGTCCATCAGTTCATTTATCACTTCTCTGACTGAGGTGATGGGAATCGCATATCCCATTCCCTCAACGGATGATCCGCCAAATTTATTAGAGTTGATACCTATGACCTGACCGGCCATGTTGAGAAGGGCGCCTCCTGAATTACCGGGATTGATGGCTGCATCTGTCTGGATGTATATATTGGTCTTGCCGTCGGAAGTGGTAACCTCCCTGTTGAGGGCAGAGACTATACCGGTTGTGACGGACTGTCCGTATCCGAGGGCGTTTCCTATGGCTATAACATTCTGTCCGAGTACAAGTGAGTCGCTGTCTCCGAGTTCTGCGATCTTTATCTTAGAAATGGTATCACTGCTTAAGTCATTCTTCATTACGGAGATGACAGCAATATCAACGGTTGAATCCAGTCCCTTGAGATGCGCGGGAGCTTCCTCGCCGTCTATGAAGGTGATCATCATATCATCGGCGTCTTCAATGACGTGGTTGTTGGTGACGATGATGTATTCGTCATCGGTTTCACCTATGATGATACCCGACCCTGAAGCCTCGGCTTCCTGAGTATATGTCTGTCCCCAGTAAGTGGCTGATACGGTATGTGTCTCGGTTATTGATACCATCGAAGGCATTGTCAGTTCCACCACTTCTGTGATGTCGGTCTCCTCAGTTGTGAGAACTCTAAGGTATGCATCCGAATCGTTCATGAGAGGATTGGATATGGGATTGGAAGATCCTGCAGTGCCCGTATTGGTATTCTGGATCTCATTGATCTGTGACTGGGTTCCATGTGAATCGTTGTGGGATATTCCGGGTGTGACAAGCTGCACTGCATAGAATCCGGCCCCTGCAAACAGTCCGAACAAAAGCCCCATGCATATTGCCATCATGATCTTGCCGAAGGTACTGCCGTGATGCTGCGGTTTTCCGGACACAGTATTATATGAGGCATTATTATATCTGTGATCATAGCTGTTATTTTGCCAGGTATCCGTTGTGCCGTTCATCTGTCCGGATGTCTGCCACTGGTTGCCGGCATTATTCTGTGCCTGCTGATTACCGCTCTGCCACGAGCTGCCCGCAGCGTTTTGCGTCTGCTGAGGCCCTGCCTGATATGCATTTCCTGCAGTATACCCGGTCTGCCAGGTGCTTCCGGCAGAACTTTGTGCCTGCTGTGATCCTGTCTGCCATGCGTTTCCGGCGGCATATCCTCCCTGATCATTTCCCTGCCATGAGTTCTGTGCAGGATTGTTATTATCGTACATATATCCTCCTTGGAGCCAAAGGGCTCTTATTACCTTTATGATGGTTATGAGTATAGGAGCAAATTGTGTTTTAAATGTGAAAAATCAGTTGATATTTTGTGAAAGCTCAAATTAATATTCTGTTCGATAGTGTTTTTGGATACGAGATGTTACTATCTAAAAACGGAGAAGGATAATGCACGTTTAGTTACTCATTAATTTGTTTTTTGCAGGAGGTTAAACAACATGAACAGTGAAGAAACAATGATGATACTAAATGAATTATCCGCAATGAACAGACGATTTGACAAGATGGATGAACGCTTGAGTGAGATTGAAGCAAGAGTTAAAAGACTGACAGATTCAGTGTCGAATTATCGAATTGTCTATGAGGATGAAATTAATAAGAAAATCCAACGGATAGCTAAAGGCTATTCAGTTTAAGATCATAAGCTGGATTTTTCTTAGAAGTTTGTGAATGAAAAGCGGTTGTTTAGCGGGCCCATGCCGTAAGACGTGGGCCGCTTTTTGTTTTGGAGGTGTTTTTAAGAAGAGGAAGAAGAATGGGTTGACAGAAGAGCAGTTTTTGATATAATACATATGAACAGTTGCTCATATAATAAAATGAATCGACGGGTGAAATGAATCATGATAATGATTCAAAAATTCGGAAGGCTCATCAATTCAGAAAAGGAGAAGGATTATGAAGAAGACATACGAGATCGAAGTTGACTGTGCTGCATGTGCTCAGAAGATGGAGGATGCTGCCAACAAGACATCCGGTGTTGAGAAGGCTACAGTAAGCTTTATGACCCAGAAGATGAAGGTCGAATTTGCTGAGGGTGCCGAGCCTGCACAGGTAATGCCTGAAGTTCTGAAGGCCTGCAAGGCGGTTGAAGAGGATTGTGAGATAAAGTTTTAAAACCGGCTCTGATGGTTATATATCCGGACGGATCGGGGGCCCGGTGAGGATTGAGAAGGCGCAGCATGTGCCGTGAAAGAAGATCACTAACATGACAAAAAAGCAGAAGAAAACATTATATCGCATCATCGCAAGCATCCTGCTTCTTATAGCTCTGCAGATATTGCTGCATTTTATCGAACTTCCGCTGATTGTGGAATTCATCCTGTATATGATCCCCTATACCGTGATTGGTTATGACATATTGAAAAAGGCGTTCCATGGCATAACCCACGGACAGGTATTCGATGAGTGCTTCCTTATGACGGTTGCAACTATCGGAGCCATCCTACTCGGACTTTTTACAGATGGTGAGGAAGGCGGATTTCTTGAGGGTGTTGCCGTCATGCTCTTTTACCAGATCGGAGAACTCTTTCAATCTGTTGCTGTCGGAAAGAGCCGCAGAAATATAACCGCTTTGATGGATATACGCCCCGATTACGCCAATATCGAAAATGAGGACGGAGAGCTTGAAAAGACGGATCCCGATGATGTTCCCATAGGCAGCATCATTGTTGTAAAAGCAGGTGAAAAGATTCCCATAGACGGAAGGATCGTATCCGGAACCGCATCTCTCGATACCTCGGCACTTACTGGCGAGAGCCTGCCAGTGAGCGTTCAGGAGGGTGACGAGGTCATCAGCGGATGCGTAAACATATCAGGACTCCTTAAGATTGAGACCACCAGGGAATTTGGCGAATCCACGGTTTCCAAGATACTCGACATGGTTGAAAACTCAGCCATGAAAAAGAGCAGATCGGAGAACTTTATCACAAAATTCGCAAGGTACTATACCCCCATAGTATGTATTTTGGCGCTTGCACTTGCACTGATCCCACCTGTGGTGATGATCGTAACCGGACACGATGCCATGTGGAGTACCTGGGTGATCAGGGCGCTCACATTCCTTGTAATAAGCTGTCCCTGCGCTCTTGTTATATCTATCCCTTTAAGCTTTTTTGCCGGGATAGGCGCGGCTTCAAAGAGCGGAATACTGGTAAAGGGCTCCAATTATCTTGAAGCCTTGTCCAAAACCGGTATCATAGCATTTGATAAGACAGGAACACTTACAAAGGGAACCTTTGAGGTTGCAAGGATTGCTCCTGCTGAAGGCTTCAGCTCTGAGGAACTGGTAAAATATGCAGCTCTTGCCGAGAAATATTCCGATCATCCCATTGCTCTTTCCATTAAAAAATATGCAGCCGAAAAAGGATGTGAATCCGATTCCGAAATTCTGGAAGATGAGAACATACCCGGAAAAGGCGTAAGGATAAGGACCATAGCACATGAGATCCATGCCGGGAATGAATCATTGATCCAAAGCATAGGCTTCACCCCCATATCGGATATCGATCATCCCGGAACGGTTGTACATGTGGCATGCAATGACAGGTATGCCGGATGCATTCTGATCTCGGATGTGGTCAAGCCCACCTCTGCCAAAGCAATCGAAGGTCTCAGGTCCTCAGGCATCAGGAGACTTGTGATGCTGACGGGAGACAGAAAAGAGAGTGCGGATCACGTTGCAAAGGAACTTGGCCTTACCGAATACAGATCCGGACTTCTTCCCGGTGATAAGGTTGATGAAGTCGAGAAACTGATAAGAGAGAAGAAAGCAAAAGAAAAGCTGGCATTCGTTGGTGATGGTATCAATGATGCACCCGTACTTTCGAGAGTTGATATAGGAATAGCCATGGGAGCGCTTGGATCGGATGCGGCCATAGAAAGTGCCGATATCGTACTTATGGATGATGATCCTGCAAGGATAGCACTGGCAATCAGGATTTCGAAGAAGTGCCTGAGGATAGTCAGACAGAACATCATTTTTGCCATAGGCATAAAGATCGCATTCCTGATCCTTGGAGCATTCGGTATAGCCAATATGTGGATGGCTATCTTTGCTGATGTGGGCGTGATGGTTCTTGCGGTACTCAATTCCATCAGGTGTCTGAAGGTGCCGAGAGCGTAAATGATAAAACTTTGATAAATGCATAGTCATAAAGGCACCGGTTAGGATATAATAATAAGGTCTGTTTTGCAGAAGTGCTTTATTTGATACACCGGACAGGTTCCTGCGTTTCATAAGAACAGATGAAATGCAGGAACCGTTTTATGTTCTGCGACGGACAGAAAGGAAATCCTTAAACTATGGATAACGATAATAAAGATAACAATTTATCCGACGTTGACCTTACCGAGGGTCACGATGATGCATCCAAAACAGGTGATGCCGGAAAGTCGGATTTTTCATCCTATGAAGATGTGTGTTTTGTATGCAGACGTCCTGAGTCTAAGACCGGTAAGATGTTCCGTCTTCCCGGAGGAATATGTGTGTGCCCTGACTGCATGCAGAAGACAATGGACACGGTTGCCCAGTTTGATTACCAGGGAGTGTTATCGGGACAGCCGCTTCCAACCGAAGAAGATCTTCGCAAAATGCTGGAGGCAGCGGAGAAGGCTTCGGTACAGATGCCTGCCCCCGAAAGTGCGGGACAGTCTGATGCCGTGAAAAAGTCTGAGGGTACTTCTGATGACTCTGTGGAAGGCAGTGATAAGAAGACTTCCGATCCTGATGCTTCATCTGCCAAAAGGTCATCCGACGATCAGAAGAAGGGCCCCATCCCCTTCGGAGCACAGTTCCCGGGCTTTGGCTTCATAAATCTTGCCAATCTGCAGGGACTGGGCGGTATTCCCAATAAGCAGAAGCTCAAGAAAAAATCGGGAGAGCACAAGCCGATCATTGATATAAAGAATCTTCCGGCTCCTCACAAGATCAAGGAGAGCCTTGATAAGTACGTAGTCGGCCAGGAGCACGCCAAAAAGGTCATGTCCGTTGCTGTCTATAACCACTATAAGCGTGTTGCCACAGACACAATGGATTCCATAGAGATCGAAAAGTCCAACATCCTGATGATAGGACCTACAGGATGCGGCAAGACATATATGGTAAGAACCCTTGCCAAGCTCCTTGATGTGCCTCTTGCCATTGCGGATGCCACATCACTTACAGAGGCCGGCTACATCGGTGATGATATCGAGAGCGTTATCTCCAAGCTCCTTGCCGCAGCTGACAATGATGTGGAAAAAGCAGAGAACGGTATTGTCTTTATCGATGAGATAGACAAGATTGCCAAAAAAGAGAATTCCAATCACCGTGACGTATCTGGAGAGAGCGTACAGCAGGGAATGCTGAAGCTCCTTGAAGGCTCCGAGGTTGAGGTTCCTGTCGGGGCATCCAGCAAGGGAGCAATGGTGCCCCTTGCCACGGTCAATACACGTAACATTCTCTTCATATGCGGCGGAGCATTCCCCGGACTTGAGGACATAATCAAAGAGAGACTCTCAAAGACCAATTCCATAGGTTTCGGAGGAACTCTCAAGGATTCCTATGAAAATGACCCCAATATTCTGTCCAAGGTTACAACCGAGGATATAAGGAAGTTCGGAATGATCCCTGAGTTCATAGGAAGACTTCCCATTGTCACCACTCTTCAGAATCTCACAAAAGAGATGCTGGTCAAGATAATGACCGAGCCCAAGAATGCGATCCTCAAGCAGTATCAGAAGCTTCTTGAACTGGATGAAGTGAAGCTGGAATTTGCTGATGATGCACTTGATGTGATAGCCGAAAAAGCTCTTGAACTTAAGACCGGCGCAAGAGGACTCAGAAGCATCATAGAAGATTACATGCTGGATATCATGTATGAGATCCCTAAGGATGACAATATCGGAACCGTGACCATTACTGCCGATTACCTCAAGGGTAAGGGAGCGCCTGTCATAGGCATGAGAGGAACTCCGGTGCCTGCCATAGAGGAGAAAAAGCCGGATGACAAGCCGGCCGGCGATGAGAAGGCGGAGGATCCCGGTAAGGATGATGAAAGCGGGACCTGGAGTGATTTTTACGGAGATAAAAAATAAAGATCATGGCAGAAAACCGGTGAATAATGTACATCCGGTTTCTGTAAAGGTGATCTGATCAAGGTGTATCTGTTAAATGGATCAGGAAATAATACAGGGAAACCGAATATATCTTAAGCCCATTACTGCGGACGATACGGAAATGGTGCTTAAATGGAGAAACAGTGACAGGACTGTCAGGAATTTCTACTATCGGAAGCCTGTGACCCCGGAGGACCATGAAAAATGGCTTTCGGAAAAGGTTGATACAGGCGAGGTCTGGCAGTATGTGGTATGCCTGAAGGATGGAGATACACCTGTCGGATCTGTGTATCTTCAGCATTTTGATGCCGCCACAATGACCGGGGAATCCGGAGTCTTCTTCTCTGAAGATGCACCAGCCGGTAAGGGGATTGCCACGGAAGCGGTTAAGCTCTTGGGTGATAAGGTCGGGTTTGAAAAGCTTGGACTGCTCAGGATAACTGCCAAAGTCATTGCATCCAATGAGGCCAGCATAAAGCTCCACGAAAACGCGGGATATCATGTCAGAAGTGAAGTTAAGGGTGACGTGTGTTCAGACGGAAAAGTGGTGGACAGCCTGTGGTTTGTCAGGAATGTTCCCTCATACCGGATGGACAGAAAGCCGCTGCTTAAAGCTGAGACGGGTAAAATTTCTGTTCTGAAGGATACGTATGACGTGGACGGCCGCAAAAACGATCGTCCGGATATGGATCCTTCGCAGAAGATCTGCGAGAGGCTTCTGGTAACCGTCCCCGGATCCAAGAGTATAACAAACAGGAGCCTGCTTACCGCAATGCTCGCAGAAGGTGAGTCTGTGATCAGGGGAGTACTTTTTTCCGATGATACAGAAAGCTTCCTCTCATGCATGGAGGCACTTGGCATTGAAACGGCAGCGGACAGGAAAGAATGCACTGTACGGGTTAAAGGCTGCGGGGGCAATATCCCGGAGAAGGAGAGTTATCTTAATGTGGGATCTGCCGGAACAGCGGCAAGGTTTCTTACAGCTGTACTTGGACTTTGTGATGGCGGTGTCTATCACATGGATTCTTCGGAGCAGATGAAAAAGCGTCCCATGGCACCTTTACTGAACTCACTGAATGAGCTGGGGTGTGAAGTTTTGTATGAAGGTGAAGAGGGATTTTTTCCTTTCACACTTAAGCCCCACGGTTTTGCATCAGACAGTGTAACGGTGGACATAGACAAAAGTTCTCAGTTTTTAAGTGCCCTTTTGATCGCAGCTCCCATGTCTGATAAGGGATTGAACATTAATGTTACAGGAACTCACGGGCTTTCATATGTTGCGATGACCATGAAGATCATGGAATCCTTCGGTGCTAAATGCAGTAAAGCTGATGCATCCTGCAGGAACGCGGAAGACGGTGAGAATGCAGACAGGACCGGTTCACTTGACGGCGGTCTGACTTACCGTGTGGAACATGGAAAGTACATGGCTGCCGATTATCAGGTTGAACCCGATGCCTCGGCTGCGGCATACTTTTTTGCCATGAGCCCTCTTGTCGGAAAAAGCATAACCGTAAAAGGCCTTCATCCGGATTCGATGCAGGGAGATACAGGCTTTGTAAAAATACTGGAAAATGCAGGCTGGATAAACGGCAGGGATGAGGCCGAGGGTATAACAGTATGTCCTGGGATAAGGCTGAATGGATTTTCTTCAGGCTGTGCCGGAATACCTGCAGATACGGGATCAGAATCTGCTGCAACCGGTGAAAACGGATCCTGCCGGATGCAGGTGATAGACATGTCATCCTGCTCGGACCAGACTATCACCCTTGCAGCCGTTGCTCCATATCTTGAAAACGGTATCCGCATTACCGGAATATCACACATAAGACATCAGGAGAGCGACCGCATCAGCGCCATCGTATCGGAACTTAGGAAAATGGGTGCAAAGGTACTGGAGGATGGTGACGATATTGTCATAAATCCTTCCGGGATCTGTCCTGCTGAGATTGAGACCTATAACGATCACCGTATGGCTATGGGCTTTTCTCTGGATGGGCTGATCTTGCGGAATCTAACCATCCTGGATCCTATGTGCTGTGCCAAGACTTTTCCCGATTATTTCGCATATCTAGACGAGATCATGAATTTGTAGAATGTCCCGTCCTATGGTAAAATACCTCTGTATGTGTTTTTCAGATACTTCGGAGGTTTCTGCATGGCTGATAAGCCTGAAGATCAAAAAAAACATAGTCATATGGTAAGGATCATCACAGGCTCTTACAACGCCACTTACCAGGAGATACTCGAGATACTGGCAGTTGCCGTCATGATAGTACATATAATCATGATGTTCATGTACCATTTCATGGACGTATGGCAGCTGTCTCTCTATAATGTCATCGCAACGGCTTACTATTCATACTGCTATGGCACAGTCCGCAGCGGTAAGGTTGCGAAGGGCTATCTTCTTACTTTCCTTGAGATCATATTCCAGATGTTCCTTACGGTATTCGTCATCGGATGGAGTGCCGGGTTCTTCATGTATGTGGTGGCTATCGTGCCGCTCTATTACTATATCAGCATGTTCGTTATGAACGGTGATGACAAGATCTTCAGACCTATGATCTGGTCGCTTCTGACATTTATTTCCCTTATGGCGGCATACTTATTGGGCAGGGTCTATGAACCGCTGGAATCTCTCACAATGGTGCAGACGGCGACGGCATTTGTGTTTAATGCATTCCTTTCTTTCCAGCTGATCGTCTGGATGTCACATTTCTTTGTCCTCGGGTATAAAGCCACTCTCGAAGACCTTGAGGATAAGAATGCATCTCTCGATGTTGAAGCCAGCATCGATCCCCTTACCAAGCTGTTCAACAGAAGAACCATGGAAGCTGCCCTTGAAAAGGCTCTCGAGGAAGCGAGAAAGACCGGGGAACTGTTCAGCATAGTGATGTCCGATATAGATTTTTTCAAGAAGATCAATGATACATACGGACATGACTGCGGTGATGTTGCGCTTGTCGGTGTCGCGGAGATACTTAAGGCGTGCGTAAGAGACGGGGATACCGTCTGCAGATGGGGCGGCGAGGAATTCCTGCTTCTGTTAAAGGGAAACAGAAATGTTGCAATAACGGTTGCCGAGCGTATAAGAACCCGCATTGAGAATAATATCGTCGAATATGAAGGGGCTCAGATCAGGTTCACCATGACCCTTGGAATCTCGTCATATGCTCCGGGATATTCCCTTGAAAACCTGCTTGTGCAGGCTGATGAAAATCTTTATTACGGAAAAGAGCACGGAAGGAACCAGGTTGTCGCAAGGAAACCTCAGGTGACTTCAACAGTGCAATAAGGTATCAAAATGTCTGAAATGATCGTAAAAGAAAACAAAATGGGCGTAAGGCCCGTTAAACGTCTTATTATCTCCATGTCTCTCCCCATGATGATATCCATGCTGGTCCAGGCACTTTATAATATTGTGGACAGCGTCTTTGTATCGAGGATGGGAGAGTCCGCCCTTACTGCCGTGACGGTTGCGTTTCCCATGCAGAGTCTTATGATAGCTGTCAGTTCCGGAACGGGTGTAGGTATCAATGCAATGCTTTCCACCTCGCTTGGTGCCAAGGATTTTGAAAAAACGGATGCTGCCGCTAATAAGGGTGTGTTCCTTGCATTCTGCAGTTATATCGCATTCCTGCTCCTTGGACTTTTTGCGGCGGAGCCCTTTATCGCAACACAGTCACAGACGCCTGAAGTCATAGCATACGGCACATCATATCTCAAGATAGTGACGATCCTGTCAGTGGGACTGTTCTTCCAGATGACCTTTGAAAGACTTCTTCAGTCCACGGGTCTTACTTTCTACTCCATGATCACACAGACAGTGGGTGCTGTCATCAATATCATTCTCGATCCTATAATGATCTTCGGCCTGCTGGGCGTTCCTGCCATGGGGGTTGCGGGAGCTGCCTACGCAACTGTTATCGGACAGAGCGCGGCTGCCATTCTTGCCCTGCTTTTCAATCTTAAGGTAAACAGAGAGATACATTTCAGTTTGGACAGGATCCTGAAATCTGATGCGACCACCATCGGACGCATCTATGCGGTAGGTATTCCTTCCATACTGATGATGAGCATCATGTCCGTGATGAGCTTTTTCATGAACAAGATCCTGAAAGGCTTTTCCGAGACTGCCGTTGCTGTTTACGGTGTATACTTCAGGCTTCAGAGCTTCTTCTTTATGCCGGTATTCGGGATGAATAACGGTATCATCCCGGTACTTGCATATAACTATGGTGCGAAGAAGAGGGAAAGGATCGATGAAGCGCTCAGATTCGGTGTTGTTCTTGCAGTGTGCATAATGACTGTGGGAACCATCATATTTGAAGTGTTCCCGGACAGACTTTTGGATATCTTCAATGCTGATGACAACATGAGATCCATCGGTGTTACGGCTCTGAGGATAATTGCCATCCATTATCCGTTTGCCGCGGTAGCCATTTCCCTGGGCACGGTGTTCCAGGCTTTTTCGAAGAGTATATATTCGCTCATCATATCCGTCTGCAGGCAGCTTCTTATTCTGCTTCCGGTTGCATGGGCCATTGCGTATTTTACAGGTGATGTGAACAAGGTCTGGTTCAGCTTTCTTGCAGCGGAAGGGATGTCCTGTGTGCTTTCTGTCATCTTTTTCAGGATAGTATATGCCCAGACCGTGGAGCCCATCGGAAAGAAAACGCGGTAAGTGCTGATAAACTTATGTCCGGTTTGATAAACAGATTAAAAAAAGAAATAAAATCCCACGCCGCAAAAAGGGCATTGATCTATGCACTGGTTTTTGGGGCGATGCTTGGTATCGCACTTGTTGCCGGGCATCAGTTTAAGATAAGCGGTATGACTGCGCCCGGGGTTAAGGGCAAGGCCCTTATCGTTTTGAAGGGATGTCTTCTGTCGGCTCTGTTTCTTCCTGTTACTTATATGCTGTTCAGATTGCTTGATGTCTGTACTGCGGTGAGGAAAAACGGTCAGGACGATGCTTCGGGGAAGAAAAGCCTGTCCGGTCTGCTGAAAATATTAAAGACCGGTTCCCATGGCAAGATGAAGCCTGCGAAGGCAGGGCTTATTTCATGGATCATCATCTGGCTCTGCTGGCTTCCCGCATTTCTTGCTTATTACCCCGCAATCATGAGCTATGATTTTCACAGACAGTTCGGAGAGGCTGTGAAGGGATATGTATGGTTCTATGAATATCAGCCCCTTGTACACACATTTCTCATCAGAATGTTCTGGCTTCTGGGGCTGAAGCTTGGAAATGTCGCTGCGGGATTGGCGGCTTTTGCAATCCTTCAGAGTCTGGTACTGTCGGCATCCATGGCAGCGGGAATCTCTTATGTATATAGGAGATCCGGCATGGCTCCGGCGGTGATATGGACGATGTTTTTTGCGCTTCTTCCCTTCAATCCGGTACTTGCCATCAGCATGACCAAGGATATTTTCTTTTCTGCATTTTTTGCGCTGCTTATCCTGATCGTGATCATGATGGAAGAGAAGAAGTCCATCTTACTGTATGCAGCATTTATCGTGACCGGTATATTGAATATCCTGTTCAGAAATAATGCCGCATATGCACTTATTTTTCTTGTTCCTGCATTCCTGATCGGTAAAAAGAACTTAAAGGATAAACTC
>CACWJQ010000027.1:0-3579 GCA_902761225.1 uncultured Lachnospiraceae bacterium
CTGGACAAATGTCCGGATAAATGTCCATATAAAATACCGGGAGGATAATGGGTTTGGAAGATTACAGTTTACAACATAAGAAAGCCTGGGAGTTTGATGCATATGACTTTTGGGTAAGAACCGCCGGGACTCCGGAAGAAAGAGCATCAAAGGATAAAGAAAACCCCAGGAAGATGCTGAAGCAGTATGCAAACTACTTTGATTCTTTTGAAGATGTCAAGGTGGCGAATATCTGCGGATCCTGCGGTAAGAAAGCAATTCCACTGGCTCTCTTGGGCGCGGAGGTGACTGTATTTGATATTTCCGAAGCTAACAGGAAATACGCTGTGGAAACCGCTGAAGCTGCAGGCGTGAAGATCGGATATGAAGTCTGTGACATCATGGAAATCGATATGGACAAGTATGCCGGCTTTTTTGATGTTGTCTTTATGGAGGGTGGAATCCTTCATTATTTCCACGATATAAATGCTTTTATGAATGTTATGAATGGATTGCTTAAGCCCGGTGGAAAGATGATCTGCAGCGACTTCCATCCATTTACGAAGATTTCCGATATTCTGGGGCTTGAACAGCCTACCATGAGTTATTTCTCAACAGACATCTTTGAAGGTGAGATGGCGCACGCAAGATTTTACGATGAGGAGATCCGTAAGCAGATCCCGAAATGCCATTACAGGAAGTACACCATCAGCGAGATCATCAATTCTATCATCGGGAGCGGATTTACTTTGGAGCGTTTTGATGAACATCCTTCATGGGAAAATGAAAAACTCCCGGGTGAGTTTACAGCGATAGCAAGAAAGAAGGCATAGAAATATGTTACCAAGTATAGGGAGGTGTTATGAGTATGGAATACAATTGCGGATTTACAGAAGGCAACCGCTGGTTTCGATACCGTGCCGCTGCGATCATAGTTGAGGATGGATGTGTACTTTTTGCCGGTAATGAGAAGGATGATTATTACTATTCCATTGGTGGCGGTGTCCATATGGGAGAAACCGCGGAGGATGCAGTCAAAAGAGAAGTTTTTGAGGAAACCGGGGTAAATTACGAAATAGATCATCTTGCAGTGATCCATGAAAACTTTTTCTACGATAGCAGAGGAGCCCTCAAAGATATGGATTGTCACGAGATCGCCTTGTATTTTGTGATGAAATCCAGAGGCACAAAAGAACTTAACAGCAACAGTTTCACTCAGGGTGTAAGAGAGAATATGTATTGGCTGCCTATTGCGGAGCTGGAAAAATATAAAGCCTTTCCTTCTTTCATGAAAGAATACTTACAATCTGAACATACGGGCGCCCAGCACATCGTTTCTGATGAGAGGATAGAAAAACAGTAAAGAAGGTAAGAGCAAAGAAGAAACTGTACTGATAAGAATAGGAATTAAACCCATGAACAAGATTATTGTTGTATCCGGTCCGTGTGGGGCAGGCAAATCGACCTTTACAGACAGGTATGCAAGACACCTGGTTTCTGAAAGCGGAAAAACAGTTTATGTTATTCACGGGGACGGTTTTCACGCCGGTTTTGTGGAGCCGGAAGATAAGGGTGATTTCTTTATAGGCGGAGAAGCATCTGATACTGTGGTATGGGAAGATATACTCAGGTTCAACTGGGACTGTATTATTGCAACGGCAGACAGAGCACTCAGTCAGGGTATAGATGTACTGATCGATTATGTGATCGAAGACGAACTTCCCAGAGTCCGGGAGCTTGCTGCTTCGCGTGGTGCAAAGCTTTATTATATAGTTCTTACCGCTGCGGAGGAGGAGCTTGAAAGGCGTATCCGCAATCGCGGTGATGTTGACATGATAGAAAGAGCAAAGTTTCTGAAAAGAAAGCTTGACCGGCTGCCTGAGAACATCGGACATATTTATGATAACACCGGGAAAGATCCGGAAAAGACGATAGAAGAACTGAAACTGGATGATTATGAAATACTGTAGATCATTAAAAAGGGGGAACCATGAAAACGTATTATGACGATGGAACTTTGAAGATCAGAAGCATGGTGCCGGAGGATGCTAAGATACTTTATGACACATATCTTTCCTACGGATGGCATCCGCAGATCAAGATATACGAGGATTATTATAAAGAACAGGAAGAAGGCGAAAGGCTTGTATTCATTGCGGAATATGAAGGAGCAGTCAAGGGGCAGTGCACTCTTGTCCTTCATCCGACAGAGGGTCCCTGGGGTGGAAAGAATATTCCGGAGATCGTTGATCTGACGGTTTTCTTTGACATACATGGAAAAGGCATCGGCAATAAGCTGCTCGATGTTGCGGAGAGCGAAGCATCCAAACTGTCGGATATGGTGTTTCTGGCTGTTGGTGTTCACTCAGGTTATGGGCCGGCTCAGCGTATATATGTTAAGCGCGGGTATATTCCTGACGGGAGTGGAGTCTGGTACCAGAACAAGGTGTTGGAGCAATATGCGCCCTGCGTTAATGATGATGATCTTCTTCTGTTTTTGTCAAAAAGTCTGAAATGATGCTTTATTGGATCACAATGTAAATGATATGAACTTATAGATTGGCGGGAAAGGGTTTTATGGCTTCAAGTATCGTACATCTTGCGATAACAAACGAGCTGACAAAGGTAATAGATTTCAGTGACTCGGCCAGGCTGAAGTTTGGAGCGGTTGTTGTTGATGCAGGAGCAGGCGGGAATCAATACGGCAACACACATATGAAGATATTTGTTGAGGACGGTAAAAAGAAAACCTACAACCTTGACAGATACCGTGAAATGTTTGGAGAGCGGATGCTGAAGGATGATCTGTATATGGGCTACTATCTGCACCTGGTGCAGGATGCTCTGTACAGGCACTATGTATATGATATACATCACTGGAATCCGAGGATCCCGGGGAATGTTGACAGGCTGCATAAGGATTATGAGATCCTGAATCAGTATGTTATCAATAAGTACAGGCTTACGAATGATCTTACGGTCCCTGACAGATTTGAGGATGAGGATCTGAATCAGCTTGGCGCCTTCGATACAGAACAGCTGCTGCGGAACATGAATGCATTTTTTTCACCTGTTGAGGAAGAACCAATTTTCTTTTTCACGAAAGAAATGTGTGATGAATTCATTGGGGAGGCAGTGCTGTTTTGCACAGAAGAGGTTAAGAAGCTGCGCGATGGCAAGCCCGGCATTGATATGCTTGAGTATGCCTGGAACAGCGGACAGGTATAGTATGTAACTACTATCTCAATAACTTCGGTAAGCAGTTTCAGAGAGGAAAATGATACAGATAGTTTTTAAAAGCAGGTATTCGGATGGATGCCTGCTTTTTTGCACTGAATCCGCTTTGGAGTATTCATTTTGTCGGATTGGTTCAGAAATGTTGCAATAAAGCGATAATTACAGTTTAATTATATTGGTCCGGTTTATATGAAAATATCAGGGATTAAAGATACTAGTATCTATGATCGGAGGTAATTATGTCTGATAAAAGAGAAAAAGTCGCAGCCGATTTCCGCAAGGAGATATGTCATGCCTTTGAGCCCGGAGCCAAAGTGATGTCAGCCGACAGAGAACTTCGGTATTGTCTGGAGCTTCAGAGAG
>CACWJQ010000027.1:3617-64592 GCA_902761225.1 uncultured Lachnospiraceae bacterium
AGACGGACATTATGACACTTCCTGGACTGTGGATTTTATCACTCATAACAGGACGATACAAAGAGACGGTATGAAAAAATACCGGATGAGTGTGCCGCAATCGATCTATGAGACGGTGGTGGATGTTCGTGACGGAGAGGACGTGAGCGGGGACAGTTACTGCTGTCCTAACTGCGGTTCCATCTCTACCATAGCAGAACTTCAGGAGGGATGCGCTCACTGCGGAACCCATTTTGAAATGTCGGAACTGTATCCGAAGGTCAAGAATTATTATTTTGTGTTTGATATGAGCGGTAAGGCTGAGAAGATCTGGAAGACAGTACTTGAGTATGCCCTGTGGCTTCTGCCCGTCAATCTGATCATGTGTATTGCCATATATGCCAAAAACTACGGCGGATTCGCAGCACTTGCTACACCCAAGGGGCTTTTTACCGTGCTTATGACAACGGTTATCATGATGCCTGTCATGGGATATATCGGATGGATATTCGACTGTTTCCGCCGGGCTTTTGCGGTGATGCCCTCGCTGTTTGAAGTGATCGGGTCACGCACAAAATTTGAATACAATATGGCGGTCATATCTCCGGAGTTTACTCTGGAATATTTCGCCGCAAAGATGATGTCTCTTTTTAAGATATTCGCGTATTCCGAAAAACGCACGGAACTTCCTTTCTACCGCGGATCCGGCAGCGGAGAAGAATTCGATAATATCGTGGATGCGGAATCCAAAGGCTATATAGCATGTAAAAGCGTCCGAAGAGCCGGCAATATGGTAAATGTCACCGCAGATCTGTATTTTGAAGTTTCAAGGGATCTTGGAAATAAGATAAAGACCAAAGACGAGGTCTATAGGATCAAGGCAGGAAGAAGGACGGATATTCCTTATACCAACAACTTTTCCATAACAAATATACAGTGCTCTTCCTGCGGCGGAAGCTTCGATGCATTTATGTCGAAAACCTGTCCCTACTGCGGTTCGGAATATGATCAGGAGAAGAATGACTGGGTTATATATGAGATGCGAAACGTGGGAACACTTATCAGACTCAGAAGATTTCTCACGGGGTTCATCATTGTGGCTGTATTGGTATTATCATGTCTGGTCACATTGAGTGAAGCGGGAGTGTTAGACAATATATCACTTTTCTGAGAGGGATGGTAAACAGAGCATTTCATGACTTTGATCATTTCAGAAAGATCATTCCGGGGTGGTATGGAAAATGAAATCAAACATCATCAGCTTAGCTGTTACAAATGTCATCGCGATAGGCTTTATCATATTTACGATATTTGCCCGCTTTGGCACACATATTGAAGTCATAAAGAGGATGGAGCTGCTTCCGGTCAGTGTTGGATATTCAAACTCTGAACGGGTGGTATTGATGGAGCCTGAAGATGATGATGACATAGACAGATTCTGGGTGAACGCAAAGTATGTCTATGGTACGGATAAAGAGCGTGAACTCAGGAGGATGATCGAAGATGAGGATACCATAAGGCTGAATGTCTTCATTGATCCGCGTACGGACGAGGTGCTTGGAATTACGAAAAAAAGCACTTCGGTACTGGCTCTCATCTATGTCAATCACAAGCTCTTCAGATACGGGATCCCGATGATCCTGGGTGTTGATATTCTTATTGTTGTGCTCATGCTTCTTTCAGGAAGAAAGATGACAGAGGCAGATAAGGATGCAGGTCTGAAAAAATACGAATATAATCCTTCGGATCCCAAAAGGCTTGGGGAAGTGCTCCATAAGATGAGAGACCTGAGGCTTCTTTATATCCTGTCGTCTCCTTTATGGCTTATGATGCTGGCACTTGCTCTTGCCTGTATTTCGACCTGGGTGAGCAGCGGTATGGATCCTGCATCATATGGGGAGGACTCTTCCGCCAGATGGATCTTTACGGGGATCACTGCAGGAGTATTTCTGGTAGTTTTTTTCATATATTTCATGATAAACCGGATCTTGAAAAACAGGGATCTAAGGCCTCAGATCCTTCAGAATATGAGGATGTACCTTCCCGGAACACCGGAGAATATCTTCGATGATGTGGAGCGTGATCTGTCGAAGGGAATGCCGTTTCTGAAAGATCACAATCTCGGAATTTCTAATAATTTTGTTATCGGAAATCTGGAGCTTAATAAGCTGAATCCTGTCATAATTCCCAGGCAGGAAGTAGTTGAAGTGGTGTGTGAGATATTCGAGGGAAGAAGCCTGACCATAGCACGTAATGGTGGAGTGACGAACGCAAGGCAATTCTATCAGAATTTCTTTTTCAGACTCAGGAACGGAAATTACATTCCGGTGCAGGTGAATGATAAGTTCGGACTATGGATCGCCCTTGCAGCACTGCGGAAAGCAGGATACAGGACCGTGGAGCTTGACAGGAATGATATCAGAAACGCACTTAAGTCCAGGAAAAACCGTAATACCTACGTGATGGAACCTGACAGGATCATAGTGAGGTGGGATGACAGTACGCATATCATTCCTCTTTTGACGGTCAACGGGTATCAGCGGTTTGAAGCCCTTTTCTATGATCAGGAGAATAAACTCAGTGTAATCATCTCTTGCGCAGATGGAAGCAGAGACAGCTTTGTTATTGATGAAAACACTCTGATGCTTACTGAGGGGAAAAAGCTTCCCGGAAGCACGATGTCCGGATCCGGTGATGATGTGAAACAGAAACTTGATGTTCGTAAAGATAATACGGATAAAATGACACGAGAGTCATTTTTTGATCTTATAATGAATGTCTGTGACTGGGATAAGTCCGGAGATGACAGTAAGGTACTTGCTCCGCTTATCGATCATCTTTCAAAGCAAAGTGATGAGTATATTTTTGCATTTGAAGATATCATGTCAGAACTGCTGTATGAGATTGATACACGTAAGAATTATGAAGCCGCTGAAAAGATCTATCCCCAGAGTGATGACACATTCCTTTATTCAAGATGCGTTGCCATAATAAACGGAAAGCAATACTATGATGATGTAAGGAATGGCAGGATAACGGATATCTGGAAGAATGAATTTGAGGCGATCCTGTATGTGGCAAGAGAAGCGTGGGCAAGGAAATATGGAAAGTCTTCCGTTGATTTTCCACATATCTCTCCGCTGAGCTACGAGACCGGAAGCAATACAGACGGCTGGAAATAAGAAGACAGAAAATGAAAAGACAGAAAATAAAAAGAACTGTCGCATTACGGAGGGAATGATGGGACTTAAGGAGATGCTTTTTGGAAAGAAGAATCCGGGGAATGCAGAAAGCAAAGGTAATGCAGCTGGTACCGGAAATTCAGGTTGTGCAGGTAACGCAGTCAATGCGGGTAACTCAGGAGCACCGGGTGCCGGGGAGTTCAGCTATGGTGTTGAGGATGTATTCAGACTGAATGATTCCCCTGACCGGATCGTTGTGGGACATGTGTATGGAAGGATAAACAAAGGCGATGCCATCTATATATCGAATCCCGGTGAGGACCATGCGGAGGTGGTTCTTGGTATCGCCTCTGATCTGTTGATCAATACCACAAATGTAGCTACCGCGGAGAATACGACTGTTTCGATCCGCGTGGAGAATGGAAGTAATTGTCTTCTCAAAACAGGTACCGTCATTCATTCACGGGGAGCAAGTGTTGGTGATGTGCACAATGCCTATATCAACGCTCTCGGCGAAGGCTATATAAGCTTCAAGAGGATGGAACTTAAGCAGGAAGAATATGACAGGATGTCTGTGACGGATATTGTGGAACTGTTCAGGCTTTATCTGGGGTACTGCAAAGAAAATGCCAACGATCCATCCAATAAGATTACAGCACGTCAGAAAGAGATCTCAAATACCTTTGCAAATCTCATTTGTTCCAAGGTCCTTGCATCCAAAGAGATATATGTGCTTATGAGCAAGAGGACAGGAGAGGCAGCCATGATGTCCCACACATATCAGGCGGAAAACGGCAGCTATGTTACCGCTCCTCCCGATCTTCTCATTGTGACCAGAGCATATGCAGATGTCTGGAAACGGAACTATGACCCGTCAAAGTATGATTTTCTTGAGGTCGTAAACGGACCTGACGGAAATGGGATCTATAATTTCCTGGGCAATGCATTTTACGTAAACGGTGCATGTGGTGTCCGCGTTATATATGAGAATATGTCCATAGGTGCACAGATGTTTGTGCCGCCACCTGAATATAAGGATGTTCCGGAGATTCAGATCCCTGTGACAAATCCAGATCTGGAAAGATGGCTTCTTCTGATAGGACAGCTCACACCTCCTGCAGATGAGAAGGAGAACAATCTTCTCTCTATTCTGTATTCCCATCTGTTCAGAGAACTCGGGAATGCTAAGTTCCTCGTGCCGATGAAGTTCGATTCAGATCCGGGTGAAGCTGACAGCGAAGGAAAGATCACTTTAAAGAAAGACACCAGGATGTCCCTTGCAACCCGGCCCGGGAAAAATGGAAGAAGCTCTGTCATGATGTATACGGACTGGAAGAAGCTCCGTATGTACTACAAGGAAGAAGACGGATGGAGCGGAATGATACAGACAATAGCCGAGGTCATAGAAACCTTCGACTGCGCAATAAATGTCACCGATCACCGCGAAGCCGGAGTGTATATCGATAAGCAGACCTACGAGACCAATATATTAAAAAAATAATCAGTATCGTGATTACAATTCTTACATGTCATCAGAGTCTTGGTTAATTACGGTTCAGGTGTTCATCTGATCCTCATTGGTCTGAAGAGGCATTCGGATCGTACTCGAGTATATCTCCGGGCTGGCAGTTCAGTACATCGCATATTGCTTCAAGGGTGGAGAAGCGGATGGCGCTTATCTTGCCTGTCTTGATCTTGGAGAGATTCACATTTGACACTCCGACACGCTCGGAGAGTTCGTTGAGGCTCATCTTGCGATCCGCCATAACGCGGTCGAGTCTAAGTATTATCTTACCCATTCCATACCTCCTTACAGCGTCTCATCGATCTCTGTCTGAAGAGCAGCGCCGTATTCGAAGATTGAATAAATGCAGAACAATATGAGACCTACTATAAGTCCGGGACCTATGGAGGAAGTCAGGAACACTGTCACTGTGATGGCTATGAAGCTTGTCTTAAGCTGTTTCATGCTTCTTTCGGAGAAGGGATTATTTTCTTCCTTGAGAATGGTGAAGATCTTGATGATGAATGTCAAGATCACAGCTTCCAGGATAAATACACATCCTATCACAATGCAGGATATGCCGAGGGGATGTGCGTAGTCATTGGGAGCGTAATATTCATTCAAAGGGATGAAGAGTTTGAATATCCCCTGGAAGCGGATGCTGGTCTCAATTGTCATGTTGCCGCTCTCAACCTGCTTTACCAGCTCGGGATTGACTGTATCGGCACAGCCTGTGATGATAAATCCGCAGATGAGGGCTATTACCGCTCCTGCGATCACAAGACCCCGCAGTATCTTTACGATCTTTTCTGCGGTCAGACAGCGTTTTTTGATGGATTCGAGTTTGGTATTCTGCTCGTTCATATAACAGACCTCCATATTATATCTTACTCTTTTGAGTATATATTTTCTTTTTTATCTCTGAAGTACTGACTCCACAGAATCATATCACATTATTCATTACCATTGAAAGCAGACCGAAGGAGTTTGCAAGTATATGTGCGCCTGCTGGGACGCAGATGTTCTCCGTTTTGTCATAGAGGAATGCGAATATCAGTCCCGCAATGATATACTCCGGCATGTTTATAAGCTGGATAAGGTCACCGCCATAGATTGCAGCCACGGCAATGTGCTGAAAGCCGAAGAGAAGTGCTGAAACGATATACGCCAGAGCTCTGTCGCGGTCGCGGATCAATCCGAAGGCTGTGTATCTGTACAGTAGCTCCTCCAGTATGGGACCGTAGAAGCATGCCATGAATCCCATCATAACAGGATTTTCCCTGATCATGGAGATGACATTTTCGGTGTTGGCGTTATCGGTCACTATGCCAAGTCCTGCTTTGATCTGCGACATGATGATGTTGTCCCACAGTATGGCCTGTATGCCTATTATCGCGATGGCACCGAGCGGGATCAGAAGCAGGCTTTTCCTGCTTTTGCCAAACTTTGCCGCATCACGGGCAATGTCAGGATTCATCACAAGAACATAGAGGATGTTTATTATATTGAATATCTGAAGGGCCGGAATGTTAAGCATGTTAGTGCAGTAGAAAAACAGTAATATGACTCCGGTGATCTTCTTCCATTTTGCGGAACAGTTCATATCGTACCCCTCATAATGACATGCATGTCACAATGGCGTTTGTGAAGCCGTGCATAAGCCAGCCTGGAATGACAGAACCGCCGCATTTTTTCTCATTGACCCATCCCATGTAGAAACCCACACACCCGGGCAGAAGAGTGAAAATAACCGCAACAAGGATATTGCCGGATATCAGTCCGAAGGGAATGCCGTGCATAAGTCCGAAGAGAAGTGCCTGGATGGTGTTGCCTGCCGCAAAACCGAACTTGTTTGCAATCCTCTTGAGCAGGAATCCGCGGAAGACGATCTCTTCCGAAAGACCGGTCCTTACAAATCCGTATATGATGGCAACCGGAATATATGAATTACCCATGCCTGCAAACTGGCTTCCTGCAGATGTGATCACACCGGAAAAAAGTCCGGTAAAAAATCTTGTAGCAAGACCGTAGGCAAGGAAGACTGCAGCTGATACCAGTATGGTGATCACAGCGCTGCCCTTGTGCTCGATCTTCTTAAGACCGATCCATGAAAAGAAACTTTCCTTTTTTCTTGCAGTTATCAGCCACCATATAAAGGGGATCAGTGAAAATACCAGTACCTGCGCTATTGCTCCGACAAGTTCATTAATAAATCCGTTCATGTGCTCATTTCTCCTTTTCAGAACACTTAGGTTCAGATCACTTAGAATTTGTCTTAACGTTAAGAATTTAATGTTTATCGATAAAACGATAATATTACACGTTAAAATGATTGTCAACAAAAATTTATCGATAAACATTAAATTATATACGGGATATGAAAAAAATGCGGCTTATATACCCGCATATGGCACCTTTTGGCGCCGGATTGAAATCCGGGATGCAAATGTCAAGTATTTGGATGCTTTTACAGTTGCATTAACTCAGGAACGATGGTATTTTATGAATGAATATTCGTTCAGCCAAAAAGGAGGCCGGTATGCCCAAGACAGAAGAGCAGTTCAGACAGATGCGTGATGATATGAGATCCAGGATACTTAGAGAGTCTTCGCTGTATTTTGCCAAGAACGGATTCGGTGATACGAAGATAAGCGACCTGGCCAAGCACATAGGTATAGGACAGGGGACGATCTATCTCTATTTCAAGTCCAAGGAAGAACTCTTTGAAGAGATCAGGAAAAATGCGGACAATACGAACGAGGTGAAGCTGATAAAAGCACTTGCAAAACTGCCGTTGTCAGCTGCTGCCAAAATAGAAAGGATCTCAGCGGAGGTAATAAAAAAGCTAGAGGACGAGGAATATGCAGTGAAGATAACCATCTATACCCAGCTCCTTCTCGAGCAGGACAGCGGTCTTTACAAGAGTGAGATGTACGAAGCACTTGCGGGGATCATCAAAAAGGGACAGAAGGAAGGCAGGCTGGTGAAGGGAGATCCTCTGATGCTTGCGGATCTCTACTGGGGAACGGTTTATCTCTATGCTTTGAAGAAGCTGTTCATAAAGGATTTCAAGATGATAGACAAGTCAACTCTCTGTCATCTTCTGGAGGGATGATATGGCAAGGATTGCGATAGTTACCGGTGCTGCCGGAGGGATAGGAAGCAAATTCATTGAGAAGATATCTGTGATGGATGATATAGATGAGATCTGGGCTGTGGGAAGAAATCCGGAAAAGCTGGAGGCACTTAAGACCATCAGCTCAAGGATTGTTCCTGTGATCATGGATCTTTCTTCCGTAAGCTGCAGAGTCTTATCAGACATGCTTAAGGAAAAAAAGCCGGATGTCAGGATCCTGGTCAATAATGCCGGAACGGGGTACATGGGAGCCTTCGATAAAATGTCCCCGGAGCAGGTAGTTCAGATCTGTAATATCAACTGCACAGCGCCTGCAGCCATCATGTCCGAGGTTCTTCCCTATATGACAAAGGGAGCAAGGATACTGAACATCTCATCTGCGTCATCCTTCCAGCCTGACCCATATCTTGCAATGTACAGTGCAAGCAAAGTATTTCTGAAAAATCTCTCAAGAGCAGTGAACAATGAACTTAAAGCCCGCGGTATCACCGTGACAAGCGTATGTCCCGGCTGGGTGGATACCGGGATGCTCCCAAAGGAGGTAAACGGCAGGAAGATAAATTACATTGGAATGCTAAAGCCTGAGAAGGTCGTCTCCAGGGCTCTTAAGGACAGCGCAAAGGGTAAGGATATGTCAGTGCCCGGATGGTTTGCAAAATATTTCAGATTCTATTCAAAGATCACACCCACAGGTATCGTCATGAGACAGTGGGCTGCGATAATGGGAAAGTATGTATGAGATACAGGATTGAAACCGAGAGAGTTGATCTCTTCGATGTAAGTATAGTGATCACAATGTGTCTGCACCTGTCTGCGGATGTTACCTTTGAGCTGCTAAAAACAGCCTTCGATAAAGCATGCTCATGTCATGAGGTGCTGCGATCGAAGATAGTGATAGAGCCTGACGGAGAAGCATATTATACGTATGCAGATGAACAGCCTGATGCTGATAATGTGTCAGAAGCAGGAGCTGATAAATCTTCTGAAAGAAAAAATACAGTATCGGATGTAAAAACAAAAAGCTGTCCGGGAGGAGATATGCATACCGGAGGAGACGGGCACATAGCGGCCGGGCATGGTAACAGCTTCACTCGCACGGAGCTTTCTCTTGAAGAACTCATCCGCGAAAACGAAAGACGCAGGTTCAGGATTGAGGATGGTGAGTTCATCAGAGGCTTTGCATCATCTGACGGAATAGTGCTGATGATGCATCATCTTGCAGGTGACGGGAAATCACTTCTGTATTTTATCGAAACCTTCATGAGATGTCTGAACGGGGAAAGATGCGAATCCGTTCCCTTCAGGTCACTTGACTTAAAGAGTCTTCCGCAAGGCAGCGCGCTGCCCATGGTCTACAAAGTGCTGACTGCACACTGGAACAGAAGATGGAACAGGGTAAAACGCATCTTTACATTTGATGATATGGATGCCGCATACACAAAATACTGGAAGGACCGGGAGACAAAGGTCACGATAAAAAGGTATGAAAAACATGACTTTGGTCACTTGCTGGAGGAAGCGAAAAATAATAATGTATCACTGACAGCTTACATGATCACAGATATGATCAGGGATTCAAAGGGTAAAAATGACATCGGGCTTGCCGTGGACGGACGGACCGACGGTAACAGATCAATGGGGAATCAGGCCACCGGTATTTCGGTGGAATACAGATACGATCCGAAAGAAACCTTTGGAGAAAATGCCCGTAAAGTCCATGCATTGATGAATAAAAAGCTTTCCGATAACAGGTACAGATACTTTGTACTCAGATTCATGGGAGCATTGGATACAACTCTGAAGGATGCTCTGAACCTGGAGCATGCGGGGTGTTTTTCAAGCAGGATATCATCATCCCTGGCACAGCTCCTTGGTTACGGAACCAAAGTGCGTGACATAAGCATCACCAACCTGACACGAGCAGATATCCCTCTTAAATACGGAGAGTATGAGATAAAGGATATCATCTTCATCCCGCCTGTTGTCTCTTACGCAAAGAATGTCTATGGCATTGTGACCGCAGGTGATGTGATGTACGTAACAAGACATATTTTCGAAGACTGAATTACAGATTCCGGTAATGGCGGATCAGTACAAACTCCGGTTGCAGGTTTTCAGTAATTCGATCGGGAAATGGGATCAGAAAATAGTTTTACGGTGAAGTTATGAAAGAAAGAACAGCCGGGAAGAAAGCATCAAAAAAGAAGATCATACTTATCATTATCGCAGTGATCTTAATTGCACTGATCTGCGGATGGTACGCTTTCTGCGTGTGGATGTACAATTCAAATATCAGCATAAGTGCCGACAGCTATGAGCCGCTGATGCTCAGGGTAGAGGACTTTGAAGGACTCGAGTGCAGAGAATATTCTTTTCCATCCGACAAGGGACAGATGCTTGCAGGATATCTCTACAGTTCGGGTGAAGATCAGCATGGGATAGTGGTGCTTGCCCACGGATTCGGCGGAGGCGGACACAATTCCTATATGGATTGTGCGGACTATTTTGCATCTCACGGATATTATGTTTTTGCGTATGATGCCACGGCAATGGATAAGAGCGAGGGAGAGAGCCTTGGCGGAGTTCCGCAGGGTGTTATCGATCTTGATCATGCCATATCCTTTGTGGAGGCAAGTGATGAGATCCCGGATCTTCCCATTGTACTCTTCGGTCACAGCTGGGGTGCTTACTGTGTAAGTGCTGTTCTGACATATCATCCGGAGGTGAAGGCGGTCATCGAGTGCTGCGGTTTTAACAGATCCTCCGATATGTTCGAGTCGGGAGGAAAGGACCAGGCAGGCGGTGTGATCTATGCAATGACACCCTTTATCAGATTGCATGAGTTTATCAAGTTCGGCAGATACGCGACAAATACTGCGATGGATGGCTTTGATTCAACAGGTGCCGCAGTGATGATAGTGCACAGCGCAGATGATGGAGTTATAGGGATTGAGTACGGTCTTGATAAGTATTATGAAAAGTATAGGGATGATTCCCGTTTTACTTTCATGAGGTTCGAGGATAAGGGACACAACACTATTTTGAATGATCCGGATAATACCTATGCCGAGGAATTTGATGTCCCCTTCGGTGAATGGTATGAATCCCTTGGTTATGATCCGGGTGAAGACAGAGAACGTTTCATCAGGGAAAAGGCAGAGTATATAAACGAACATCTGGATCACTACAGATGGAGCCACAGACTTGATGAGGACCTGTTTGATACTTTTCTGGAATTTTATGAAGGAAATATCTGATTGCCTGCAGAACAGGCTAAGGTTCATGTTTAACCGGAGCCGTGTTCTGATGCGGACAGATCAGCTTAGTACGAAAAATGTTGACATGAAGTAAGACTGTGTTCTATACTGACAAAAATCTTTTTTGGAAAGCGATACTATGATACAGATCAACAAGCTCACAACCGATATGCTTAATGTGGTCCCCGTGAATACACTTATTCAGAGGGTCTATGTCGTTATGCATGATGAGGGCGATATTATCTGTAGAGCATAGCATAAGCTGTACAACAGATACCGCAGTAAAGCCTCATCAAGCGAGAACTTGATGGGGCTTATTTTTTCGGAGGTTGATATGAGGATAAAAGAGCGATCATACATGTTGCCGGATGGGAGAAAGATCACAATAAAGAGTGCGGGCCCGGAAGATGCACTTAAGATAAAGCTTCACAGAGATAAGGTGTGCAGAGAAACACATTTCCTGGCAAGGGAACCAGAAGACGGACCATGGAATGCTGAGATGATCAGGGCAAGATTCGAGCGGGTTGCGAATGATGACAGGGAGTTTATGGTAGATGCTTATCTTGGAGATGAACTTATCGGTGAACTTGGCATAACAGGTGTCGGACCTCATGTCAAATATCTTCACCGTGCATATCTCGGGATGTCCATTCTGCAGGATTTTACAGGCAAGGGACTTGGAAGCTTTATGATGGCGACAGCACTTAAGCAGGCCAGAGAAAACGGATATGAACAGGTAGAACTTGGAGTATACAGTGACAATTTAATAGCAAGGCATATGTACTGTAAAATGGGATTTAAAGAATACGGGATGAATCCCAGGGCTTTTAAATTACCTGACGGAAGCTACAACGATGAGATCATAATGGCGTATATTTTTGAGTGAGGAGGAGAGCCGCATGTTAAAAGATTTCTATGATGACAAAACTGAAGCTATAGTGGACATAAGTCAATTCTACGGAGAGCAGAAGCATATAGTTGATAAGTGTCTGATACTTTTCTCAAGAAGGATATATGAATACATCCTGGAAGAATATGAGTGTGAGCAGATATCGCGTCTGGGCTCGTGTACCGGAGATATTCCCGTTTATGCATTTGAACATGGAGGTGAAAAGATAGCCTTCTATCTGACCATGATCGGGTCTGCGCTCGCTTCCTCGCTCTGCTACGAAGTACACTGGCAGACCGGTGCCACGAAGTTCATAATGTTCGGATCCTGCGGCAGTCTTGATGCCGATGCCACGAGGGGAAGATACATCATCCCCACCGAAAGCTACAGAGGCGAAGGTGCTTCCCGCTATTATGCTCCTGATTCCGATTACATTGAGATAAAGGGCGCTGACAGACTCGAAGAGATCTTTGGAGAGATCAAAGCTCCTTACGTAAAAGGGAGAGTCTGGACGACTGATTCAATGCTCAGAGAAACAAAGGGACTTGTTGCCGCAAGAAAAGAAGAAGGGTGCATAGCTGTTGAGATGGAGGTCGCCGGAGTCCAGGCTCTGTGTGATTTCTACGGCCTCTCATTATATGATTTCCTTGAAGCTGGAGATGTCCTTGCAGACAGCGGATATGAAGTGGAAGGGCTGCACGCAGCCAACCATGATATCGGAAAATTCCACATAGCTCTTGAGATTGCTGAAAGGATCTGATGCATTCAATGAGCTGAAGGGCCGGATATGGTCAGGGGAGATTTCTTGTCATATGATTTTCATTATGATATTATACGACTTGATAAGGATGAAAGGGCGCTGAGGCGCACAGGTGAAGAGATGCATAATTGATGATCAGATTTGGGTATACATATTGTGAGTTGCAAAAAAATGCAGCTTGTTTGTGTACGCTTATCCGGATCATCATGCTATTTAAGCCTGATCGTATATTAGGTTTGATCTTGTATGGGTCTGTTTTGCGTACGCGGGACAGACTCATTTTTTCTGCGTATTATATGGAGACAGACACTTTAGGCATCTGATTGTGAAATGTCTGTCTCCTGTGAAAGCAGGTGATGTTTATGTTTCAGATAAAAAATGTGACATTGGTGCACAGAAAGGATCTGCGCACGATAATAGATGATCTTTCACTGACTCTTAATAACGGCGACCGGGTAGTGATGATCGGAGAAGAAGGAAACGGTAAATCCACGCTCATGAAATGGATCTATGATCCCTCGCTCATAGAAGACTATGTGGAATACTCCGGTGAGAAAGCTGTGAGCGGTGAAAAGCTTGGATATCTGCCGCAGGAGCTTCCGGAAGAGGATAAGGATAAAACAGTTTATGAGTATTTCTGTGAAAGTTTATTTTTCGCGGAGCAGACTCCCGGAGATCTGTCGAAGACTGCAAATGAATTCGGAGTTGAGAAGGAATTCTGGTACAGGGATCAGAAGATGAAGACACTTTCCGGCGGGGAGAGAGTTAAGGCCCGGATGATGAGGATCCTCATGGAAAGCCCCACCATACTTCTCCTTGATGAACCATCAAATGATATCGATATCGAAACTCTGGAACTGATGGAGAAGCTGATAAACGGATGGAAGGGAGCGGTACTGTTCATCTCCCATGATGAAACTCTGATAGAGCATACCGCTAACAGAGTTGTGCACTTCGAACAGCTCCGCCGGAAGACAAAGTGCAGACATACCGTGGCGAATGTGCCCTACAGACAGTATGTGGAGGAAAGACTTCGCGGATTTGAAAAGCAGGAACAGATGGCGATAACCGACCGCAAGGAGAAGGAGATACGCGATGCCAAATACCGCAGGCTTCTCAGTCAGGTGGAGCATGCGCAAGGGTCTGTTTCAAGGCAGGCACCTTCCATCGGAAAAAATCTCAAGGATAAGATGCATTCCGTAAAGTCCATGGGCAAACGCTTCGAACGGCTGGACGAACAGATGACAGAAATGCCCGAGCAGGAGGAGGCGATATTCTTCAAGCTTGGAGATGATACATCTGCAATCCCATCAGGAAAGTGGGTCATCCAGTATGAAAAGGAAATACTCACTACTGCGGATGAGAGCAGGGTTCTTGCAAGAAATCTGGAACTGAAGATCCGGGGCTCGGAAAAGATTGCCATAGTCGGAACCAACGGATGCGGGAAGACAACACTCATTTCCCTGATAGCAAGGCAACTGCTGGAAAGATCCGATCTGCGGGCAGTGTATATGCCACAGGATTATGAGAAGCTTCTTGACATGGATATGACACCGGTTGACTTTCTTGATCCATCAGGTGATAAGGAGCAGCGGACAAGGATCCGTACATATCTTGGCGCACTTAAGTATACGGCCGATGAAATGGATCATCCAATACGCGAGCTTTCAGGCGGACAGAAGGCCAAGGTGCTTCTTCTTAAGATGAGCATGTCGGATGCAAATGTACTTATACTTGATGAGCCTACGCGTAATTTCTCACCCTTGTCGGGACCTGTGATCAGAAGGATGCTCAGGGAATTTCCGGGAGCTATCATCAGCGTATCCCATGACAGGAAATACTTAAGTGAGGTGTGCGACAAAATATACAGACTGACAGATGCCGGACTTGCGCTCGTTAAGTGATCAAAGTAAAAGCGGACTGACAGTCAGGGGCCTACCTGCGTGTTGGTAATAGAAGGGAGGTTTTATGAACTACTTTATAGAAGGTGTACAGGGGGCGGGAAAGAGCACATTGGTAAACAGGCTTGCAGAGACGCTTCCGGAGTATAACGTTTTCAGAGAAGGTGACTATAATCCCCTTGAACTTGCATGGTGCACATATATGACGGTAGAACAGTATGACGAAGTGCTCGTAAAATATGCTGAGCTTGCGGATGAGATACGTTTCAATACGCATAATGAAAAATCAAAGGATGAAGAGCGCAGGATAGTGACTTATACACGTATAATAACTGACATTCCGGGCTTTCATAAGGATCTTGAACAGTATGAGATCTACAACGGAAGAGTATCCCGCGAGGTATTTGAAGATATTATTCTATCGCGATATGGTGCCTGGAACGGAGAAGATCAGATCTTCGAATGCTCGATATTTCAGAATATAGTTGAGAACATGATACTGTATTTCGAGATGACGGATGATGAGATCGTTTCATTTTATAAAAAGCTCAGAACTGTTATCGGTGACAGAGAATTCAGAATCTGTTATCTTGATGTGGAGAATGTTGCGGAGGGAATAGACGTCATACGCAGGGAAAGAGTTGATGCGGATGGCAATGAGATGTGGTTTCCGCTGATGATGGAATTCATTAAGAACTGTCCCATGGGAATTCATCTTGGATGGAATGATGAAGAGTGCCTTGTCAGGCATCTCTGTCACAGAAAGACACTTGAGCTGCGTTTGCTGAAGGAAGTGTTCCCTGATCATGCGGTAATTCTTAAATCCAAGGAGTATGATTTGGGGAAGGGATTATAATGAAGATCGGTGTGATATCTGACATACACAGTAATGTCATAGCTTTTGAAAACTGTATCAGATATATGGAGGAAGAGAAATGCGATGAGTATCTCTTCCTGGGTGATTATGTTTCCGACACGCCCTATGCAAGAGAGACCCTTGACCTGTTGTATGACTTTATAAAAAGACATCCGTGTCATCTATTGCGAGGAAACCGTGAGGAGTACATGCTGGACCAGCGGAGGGTTCTTAGGGACGGTATCAGTGAGAAGACCTGGATATACAATTCGGCGAGTGGAAATCTTCTGTACACTTATGAACAGCTGACAGATGACGATCTTGATTTTTTCGAAAGTCTGCCCATTACCTTTGAATACAAAAAGGAGGGCTATCCCTCCATAAGATGCTGCCACGGATCTCCGGCAAGTGACAGGGAGCTGATTCAGCTTGGAAGCGATAAGGCTGAGCTGTGGCTGAGTAGGATAGAAGAAGACTACATGCTATGTGCACATACTCATTTCCCCGGAGAATGCCTGATGAACGGAAAGCACTACTTTAATGCGGGCTGTGTCGGAATCTCCATCGGAGATCCCGGCTATGCCCAGTGCATGATATTAAAGGATGTTCAGACAGACGGAGATACCGCGTGGCAGCCTGAGTTTCTGAGGATACCGTATGATAATAAGAGAGTGGTCCGTGATATGTTCACGTGCGGCCTCCTTGACAAAGCGCCCTGGTTCATAAACAGTAATATTCAGATCCTTCTTACGGGAGATGATCACTCTGCAGAGATGGTGGCACTGGCTTCAAAGCTGTCGGAAGAAGCCGGCGAAAAATACGGGTGGCCGCTTATAGAAGAGAAATACTTTGAGCAGGCTGCTAAGAAGATCGGAATACCGGATTACAGAAGTAGCAATTTTTCGAATTCGTTATAGACCTTCTCATCCGTCCAGCTCTTAAGCTGACCGAGGTTGAACTCGAGCTTTCCGTCTATCATTTCTCTTGTGTAGCTTCTCATGTTTTCAGCGGCTTTCTTTCCGTAGATGCGGTTGACTTCATCGGGGCTGCTTTCGTTAAGCTTATCACAGAATTCACCGTATTCATCAACCTTGACAAGAAGCTTCTTCCAGCACTCCGCAGCCTTTGCGGGGTCGCCGTTTCTCAGGTAGGCAGCAGTCAGGAACTTGTACGTCTCACGGTAAAATCCCTGGCAGAGTGCTCTCATCTTATCATTCTTCATGAATGTATCCATTATGGATATTCCCCAAAGACAGTTTTCTTCTACCTCCTGCAGGGAGCAGATACGCGGGCAGATCCACATCATGGATTCCGCATTATAGACGATCTGCTTGTTAATGGCACGGATGAAGTTCTGATAATTGTCACGGAGCTGAGCATGCCATTTCTCAATGCCTTCACCTGTGGATATATCAATGTAATAGGGGAGAAGGGTTTCCTGAAGCATATTGCTGCTGATGGATGGAAGAGCTTCTATATGCTGAAGTCCCTTTTCCCATTCGGCGTTGTGCCAGCAGAGCCATGCAAGAGCGTAATGGCATTCGTCGGCAAGCTTTTTATCTCCCGAATAACGGATGACCTGCATTGCCCTGTTTTCAGCGGTGCGGGTGATCTGCTTCCATTCTTTTCCATCATCCTTCAGCAGTCCTTCATAATAGGAATTCTTAGGATTGACGTAGCGGCTCATATGAGCGATACCCTGAACGTACCTTGTCATGATGCCGTAGTTGAAGATATGCTCTTCGCACTGACGGTCCAGGTATTCTGCTGAATTCAGAGCTCCCCGGGACTGTTCTCCCGTATCGCGGAGACGGTCTGCTTCTTTCTTGACCTCGGCTGCAAGCTTAAGATCATAGCTTTCAGAACTGAATCCAAACAGAGCATCGGTTGTTACGTTGAGAGCCTGGGCAAGCGGCACTATCTGGGTTATATCGGGAAGTCCTGCTCCGCTTTCCCATCTGCTCACTGCCTGACCTGTTATACAGAGAATGCCTGCCAGTTCTTCCTGGGTAAGTCCTGCATTTCGGCGGTATTTCTTTATATTATTTCCAAGTGACATATGTTCCTCCTTCGGGTACTTATGATCTCAGGTTAATGGTTATCATTCAGATGCATCTTTGATGTGTTAACTATATCAGACACATAAATGTATTACTAACAATTCGTTTTTGGAAAAAATCCAATTTGGACTTGAATCGCACAATCTGGCCCGGGTTATGATGCGGTAGTAATTCAAATATCATGCTTTCCGGGGATTGACAGGCATTTTGCACCTGCAGGGTGAATTACCCGTGATATTACCGAATGTGATATAATTATAAAGTTATATGGGAAATCCCTGTGAATACGGATTCCTTTACGGATGCAGGCTGTGCCGAGGCTTTCAGATATGTGCTATTTGGATAAGCTGGCATTGGGGCAGGATATTGGGGGATGAAGTGTTGGAAAAGAAGAAAAATAAAGGAATAAGCATAAAAATAGTTACTGCGGTCTATTCGGCGGTTGTCATAATAGTGCTGACCATAGTCATCGTGGTTGCAGGCTACAGTCTCTATGAGAATCATGTCATGGAGAATTACAAGAAGTATGTGACTACTGTACTTGAGTATGCATACACCGTGGCAGATGAGTATTCATTCGGGGATATGATAACTGCCCGAGAAATGCCAGGTGCATACGAGGAGATGAGAGCGGGACTTAATCATGTCAAGGAAAGCTCCGACATCGATTATCTGTATGCAGTTTATTTTGATGATGTTAATGATATATCCAGCCTTACCTATGCGATCAATGCCAAAACAGCAGAAGAGCTGAATAACGGCGGTACATATACATATCTTGGAACGCCGTGTGAAGAGGGAAGCTTCGAAGAGGATACATTGCGTATTCTTCAGGATGCTGTCATGACTAAGAAAACCGACAGTGATGTCATGGAAGGATACTCTGAAGGATATGGCCACATGTTCAACGGATACAAGGTCATATTCAACAGTGCAGGTGAAGCTGCCGGACTTATCTGCGTCGAGATCAATGTAAACAGCATCAGGGACGAACTCAGTCACTACATAAGGAACATCGCCCTTTTTGTTGCGGTCTTTACCGTTGTTATAACGGTCATATTTGTGGGCTTGTCCGAATATTATATTATTTATCCCATCGCCAAGCTGACGGATTCTGCGAGGGACTTCGTAAAGAATATCGGTGATCAGGAGTCTATCGATAAATGCGTGGAGAACATAAAGTCTATAGGAGTGCGCTCCAATAACGAGATCGGGCAGTTATATACCACAGTCACTAAGATGGAATCCGATATGGCTGACCAGTACCGTGATATACGAAGGTATTCCGATAATGTCCTGAAGATGCAGGACGGACTGATCACCCTGATAGCCGATATGGTAGAAGACCGCGATTCCGATACGGGCTACCATATCCAGAAGACAGCTTCCTATGTCCGGATAATCATGGACGGACTTAAGAGAAAGGGTTATTACGCAGAACAGCTGACTCCGCAGTTTGTGGAGTATGTGGTTAAATCCGCCCCTCTTCACGATACAGGCAAGATTAAGATCTCTGATGCCATACTTAATAAACCCGGCAGATTTACACCGGAAGAATATGAGATAATGAAAAAGCATGCCGTATATGGCAAGGAGATAATCGATAAAGCCATTAGCACGGTTGAGGGAGAAAGTTACTTAAGAGAAGCAAGCAATATGGCCGGATACCATCATGAGAGATGGGACGGAAAGGGATATCCTAACGGACTTAAGAAAGAAGAGATACCTCTGTCAGCCCGTATAATGGCCGTTGCGGATGTGTTCGACGCACTGGCATCAAAGCGCGTATATAAGCCTGCTTTCCCCCTGGATGAAGCTCTCAGGATAATTGAGGAAGGCAAGGGTACCCAGTTTGATCCCAGGTGCGTCGAGGTATTTCTGGAAGCTGTCCCTGATATTGAGGCTGTTCTGAAAGAATATGATTCATAAAGTGATCCGGGATGAAGGTGATCAGTATTTCAGGGCTGTCGCTTTAGACAGACAAGATCGATGATATCCTGTACGGTATCCGCATGTTCGAATTCATCGAGGATGGGGCAGGGGATGTGGGGCTCAAAGGCTCTTTCGTGGAACCATGTACACTGGACGGGATGCATCCCCGCTTCTCTTGCGGCATAGAGTTCTCTCGATCCTCCGTCTCCCACATATATGCACTCATCTGCTCTTACTCCCAGTTTGTCTGTCATCATCCGGTAAAGCCTCAGATCCGGCTTTATTATTCCCTGTTCGTATGATATCAGTGCCACATCGAAATAGGGGAAAAGGATGCTTTCCCTTATCAGATCTCTTTCATCGGAAAATGTATTGGTGATAAGGCCTCTCAGGATGCCCTTCTTTTTCAGTTCATCAAGAAGTCTTACCGATTCCGGCTGTATCGCGGAAAAAGTATCACCGAGGGCTTCGAGTCTCTTGCCTGCAGCAAGCTTCACCTTCTCCGGAGTATAGACTCCGAGGGTTTTGAGGACAATCTCCAGGCCTTCTTCAATTGTGTATCTGCCGGTGCTTCGGTCGTTTTCGATCTTATGCCATTCTCTTCGGAAATCCTTTGGATCTGCTCCCACATCTGCGGCGATATCTTCGCCGAAATATGTCCTGCCTTCGAACAGTGTGACCAGGGTTTCAAACATGTCGAAAATAACGGCTCTGTACATTCATTCCCTCCTTTGCAGATACGATCGGTTATGGTTACGGAGTGCCTTTGATAAATTTAAAACCGGCTGCGGTAATTCGCAGCCGGTCTTTATCCTATCTGTTAGCCTTGAGCTTTTCTGCATCCTCGTTCAGGCTTCCCACAAGATTTCCTATGTTGTAGACGATATCCTGATTCTGCCTGCTGACCTCATAGGTCTCGGTAGCATGAGCCGTAACTTCCTCAGCCACAGCTGAATTGGTCTGGATGCTGTTTACGATCTCCTCGTTTGCCTTGGAAAGTCTTCCTACAAGATCGTTAAGATCGGAAGAGTGCTGTTTGATGATCTCAACCGTACCGGATATTTTCTCGAAGCTTGCTGCGGTGTCGGCAGCGCATCTGCTTTCTTCATCGTCCGTCTTGAGAAGTCTTTCGATCGTGGTTACCATGACCTCGACCTGCTTGATGACATCTGAGATCAGTGTATTGATGTTCTCGGTAGCAGCGGTGGTCTGTCCGGCAAGGTTGGAGATCTCGCTTGCGACAACCGCAAATCCTCTTCCTGCTTCCCCTGCTCTTGCTGCCTCAATGGAAGCGTTAAGTGCAAGGAGTCTTGTCTGTGAAGCGACATCTGTGATTATGACCGTGATGGAGTTCATCTCGTGAGCGGTCTTCTTGAATTTCTCGAGAGCTCCCGCAACGTCCTTACCTTCATCATCCACCTCTTTGGTGAGCTCAGTCATTCTCCTGATGTTCTGCTGACCGACGGAAACCGCTTCAGCTGCGAGATCGACATTCTGGGTGATGATACCTGAGGATTCTCTGACCTCTTCGATATGATCCGATATCTGTGTGGTCTGAACCAGCTGCACCTGAGAAGCTTCCGCGGATTCGTTGGTTCCCTGTCTTACCTCTTCCATGGAATCGATGGTCTGGTCGATGGAGGTCTTAAGGGAGGACATCTCACCGGCAAGCTGCTCTGCGGTACGGGTCACTCTGTCAGAAACAGTGAGGACATTGTCAAGAATAGCCTTTGTCTTATTGTTGGCATTCTCAAGATTCTCTGTACGCATGACCTGCAGATCGTGATTGGTCTTGCTTACCATGATCAGGAAGATGACCATTACGAGGATGACCAGACCCTGGATCTCGGCAACTGCAGTATCGGTGATCATTCCCTTACTGTAAGAAATGATTATTGATATGATATTGACTATCGAACATCCGATGCCTATGGACATTATGTATTTTACATCGTCATAAAGGGTTATTATGACCAGCATCGGGACAACATAGGTGAATACCAGTATATTCTGTGTGGTGAACAGAACGAAGCAATACATCAGTGAATATCCTATGGCAATGAGATGCTTTATGATGGGAGATGCATGCTGGGACTTATAGATGAACCATCCGGTTATGGGAGGAGCCATGGCCAGGATTATTACAAAGATGACATAGCCTATACTCCGGGTATGCTTGATCATCTCGACTACATAGGCAAGGCTTATGATGCTGCACAAAATGGTGGATGCCTGAAGCAGTCTCTTGTTGGCGAGTGACATTTGCAGAAAATCGATGTTGCCAGAGCTTCTATCTTCCATGAATGATACTCCTTTCATGCATTGCTTTCGCGAAAATACCTACAGTCAGATTATACCCGATTACAGCGGTTGATATCAAGGGAGTCTGATGTTCATTAATTCTGATGTTCTTAAGGGCTCCTGCGAAGCAAAAATAATAACGCTGCTGTTACCCGAGGGGATCATTACCCCGTCCATGATCCCGCGCAGGTACACCTGTGCTATATGATTGACGCATACCCTGCAGTCATACAGATCCTTAAGTATTCCGGCTGCTGAGATGTCCGTAAGATCCGGAATGCCCAGAACATGCTGCATATACAGGTGGAGGATCCTGGCTGCATCCATGCGCCTGAGTACCTTTCCTGGTTCTGCAAGGTCGCAGGCCTCAATCCAGCCCTGCCTGTAAGCGCTATCCATGATGCCTGCAGTATCTGCAGGGGTGGTATTCAGCAGGTTTACAAATTGAAATATAGTGACATTATCTTCCACGAACGCTTTATTCTCCGATGATGTGAAAATGTGCAGCCTGATCTCTCGAGGTTGTTCACAGATCACTAACGGTCAGAAATGATCTGTACCTCCATGATCACGAGGACGGGCCGTGCGGATTACACAGGAGTGATCTCAAATACCGCATCCCCGTGGGCCGGAAGGGCTTTCACCGAGATCTTCTTTTCAACTGTGACATATTCTTCACCGGTCCACAGATAGGGCTCATTATCAAGGTTGAAAAATGCAATGGCCAGCCCGCCGCCTGCCAGGGGCTTTGCCAGGATATCTGCCCTCTTATTGTCCCTGATGTATTCGGTGTCCGGATGAGCAGATCCCGTTGTGGTATAGACTCTCTTTGCCTGGATGCCGAGAGGGTCCTGGTTAAGTGCTATCATTTCTCCGTTTGCGATGATCCTGTACAGGTCGTCATCCTTCCTGACTCTTCTGAGGTCAAGTCCAAGCATGAGAGGGGAGTTCATCATGCACCACATGGAAAAGTGTGTGCGGCACATGGTAAGGTCAAGACCGTCCATTCCTACCATCAGCATGTCGGGATCGTTCCAGCCTTTATACAGACCTGCGAACTCATCCATGATGACAGCCTTGTTGTACTGGGTCGCAACACCGGGAGTATAGTCGCTTGACCAGTCGCCGTGACCGGGATTTCCGTCAGCGCCTACCTGGAAGGTGATATCGTTGAGGATCCTCCATGAATCACCCACTTTGTATCCCCAGTTCTGGGGCTGGGTCTTTCCCCACTCGCACAGGGACATGACGATCTCATGATCCTTATCCGCTTCGTAAAATCCTTCAAGCAGTGCGGCGTAGGAGCACAGGGTATTTTCCTGTCTGCGGTGGTTCATGAGTCTTATGACACCTGTGTCTTTTTTCAGGGTTATCTTTATGGCATCTGAGACCGCATATTCCCCCTCTTTGCTTTCGGGAAGGAGATCATCGTAAAAATACTCAGTATTTTCTCCCGTACCGGTTGCGACCTGGAGCCATTGTCCCTTTTCGGGTTCCCTGCCGGATGCGTAGGTTACGTAGAGATCGTACTCACCTTCCGGAATACCCTTTATATCAAAGGTGAGCTCACCGCTCATGTCGCCCACCGGTGACTGCACGGGACCTGTTCCGTCGAAGGTTCCGATATTTGCGACACAGCCGTCATCAGTGATGCAGGGTCCCGCACCTGTTATCCTGCCGTCAGAAGCTGCGGAGAGCTCGAGCTTTGTTTCCTTTCCTTCAAGGCGGATCGACTTTATATGGGGAGCATAGGTGAATTTCGCATTTTCTGCGTTGGAAAAGGTTGCATTATCCCAGAGATAGTAGCAGTTGTCTACCTTTATAAAATCAACACCCCATTCGGTGTAGGATCTTGCGTCTTCCTTCTCGTGGCCGCATGTTCCCACAGCGGCTCCCGCGCAGAGATTGGAGCCTATATCATTGTACATTCCGAACTTAAGGCCCTTTGAATGGATATAGTCGGACAGTGCCCTGAAGCCTGAGGGGAATTTTATTTCTTCATTGGCAAGAAGTCCGTTAACGCGTTCGCTTTTATAGCAACCGTCATCAAGCACGAGGTATTTATACCCGAGCTTATCGAGGCCCAGTTCGGTGATACAGTCGGCCATGGCTTTGGTAAGAGCTTCCGAGTTGCCGCTTCCGAAGGCATTCCAGCTGTTCCAGCCCATCATGGGGAGCCTTCCTGTGGTCTTGCCCGGGAATACTTCGCCGTTTGCAAAGCTGTCGAAGCGGTATTTTCTGTCTGTGATCTGTGACGGTCTGTCCATAGTCATACTCTCTTTCTTTTAAAATGAATATCCCAAATGAGCAAAATATGAACTCAAATACTGAGTATTTGAGGGTTGCTGCAGGTGTGTTTGGGTTATACTTAATAGGTACATTATATACTGTCGCCTGCGAATTGTCGCTTATTGCTTTGATCTGTCTGAAGGGGGAAATCAGGCAGATGTGTTAAGGGCTGTGAAAGGCGTCTGCGGGTATACAGAACAGATTATGAGAAAAGGGGTATCGAAAATGGCAATGAAAGAAAGACCCGAAGTGATCACTCTTGATGACGGATCAAAGTATTGGGAGCATGAATACGAGAGCTTTATGCTCAAGACTTATGTTCCTGCAAACGATCTGAACGGGCAGGTCAACAATTACGGTTTCAAGGCACCGCTCCTTCTTGTCTTCGAGGAGAACAGACAGAGCAGGGATGAGGCGGTAGAGTTTGCCAGAAAGACCGGACTTGAGGATATAGCGGCATCATATGATGCAAGTGTTCTTTTCATCTATCCTACGGCTGAAGGCGGCTGGAAGAATGCTCCGGCGAGTCTGTATGCCGATGTGATCGCAGAGGTCAGGATGGATGTGGAATACAGTGACGGTATAGACGAGTGGCATGATTTCTTTGCACGTGAGTTCAAGGGATATCTCATAAGAGGCGCCAAGTTCAGGGCCGATATCTACAGCTACGGTGAATCTGCGGATTACGTGGCACGCAATCTTCTCAAGACTCAGGACGGAATATTCCTCTGGGGGCCCGGTGAGATCACGCCGGCTGTCTGTTCCATGGAGAGACTTACGGTCATTCCGGATGTGCAGAGGAAGGATATAGCAATCCTCAGTGTCAGCAATTCCGATGAGATCAACAGGGCATTCGAGGGATGTGAGCATCTTCTCGTTAAGGATCAGGCAGATTACAGGGATGATTTCATCTCATTTGTACGCAGGTTCAAGATGTGGTGCGGACATGTAGAGCTGGAGCCCATCTTTGAAGAGATGAACATGACCGAGGAGCCGGGAAGCGTGGATGTTAAGACCTCTCCCAATAACTTCGGAAAATATAAGGATAAGCCGGAGCATACGGTAGGGTATTTTGCATACTACAATAACGGTATTTTCGATAAGGGTCCCGTGCCCCTTCTTATCGGATGCCACGGCGGCGGTGACTCTTCCATGTATCTGACCTTCGTGGCGGGATTCTGGAGAGTGGCGCATGACCATGATATCCTCTATGTCGCACTGGATGATCATCTGAACATTACACCCACCGAGATCATTGATGTGATAGAGCATCTGAAGACAAAGTACAGCATAGACGAAAAGCGCATATATATAGGCGGATTCTCAATGGGAAGCGGCAAGACACAGGATATGTTCCAGGAATATCCGGAGGTCTTCGCAGGTCTTCTCCCCTGCAGTGCTCTTTTCCCTGTTAAGGACAATATGTTCAGTCATCCCTTAGGCGAGATCAATCAGGATAAGCCCGTACCTCTTTTCTATTCGGGCGGAGAGGATTCACCTCTTCCCGAGCTTCCCAGCCAGGCTGATTCCTGCCTTGACAGGTTCAAGTATTTCGCTCAGGTCAACAGGCTTAAGAAGAGGGATCAGATAGAGGCCCTTAAGTTTGATGATAAGGCAGACTGGGAAGATCCCTTCTGGGGCATCCCGGGCGACAGGACCGAGAAGTATTATGACGAGGAGAGGGACGCCTATCTTACGGTTAATTACTACGATAGCGACGACGGTGTGTGCAGGACCGCCTTCGGAAGCGTGAGCGGACAGCAGCACGAGTGCAGACACCATTCGGTGGAGAATGCATGGCAGTTCGTAAGTAAGTTCACAAGATAGTGGACAGGATGGAAACCATAAGGTGAATGAGAGCGGTGAACGGGGAACGTATCCCCTCGTTCACCGTTTTTTTTCGGGCGATTTTTTTACAGATCAGGGGTTAAGTATTACCTCTGCCCTGCCGATATACAGAATAAGATAACCATCTATGCCCCATTATGCCCCGAAGACAACGCGCAGGTTTAAGGGATTGGGAGCAGGGATGTATGAAGAGAATAACGGAAAAGGATTTCAGCATACTACAAGGAGGTAGAGGCTATGGCAATTCATGAGATCGCTGCTTATCAGCAGAGCGTTGACAGCTATAAGGCGGCGAAGTCCGGGCCTGATCAGGCCAAAACATCAAGTGCAGTTAAAACAGCAAAAGCGTCACAGACAGCCGGAAGCTCCCAGACGGCTTCTTCGTCTGCCGCAAAACCCGAACTTAAAGCCTGGAATCCCATATCCGAGGGAAGCAGTCTCATTCCGAGAAAGACCGATTACGGTATGACCATCGGGGATGTTAAGCTTTCGGAAGGTGCCGGTGATTACTATAGCAAGCTGAAGAGCAAGTTCGGCGGCATGGAATTCATCGTCGTCAGCAAGGATATGAAGGAGCAGGTCAAGGCCAATGCTGCGATGTACGGTAATGCAAAAAAGCAGGTTGTCCTGATCGACGAGGAAAAGCTTGAGAGAATGGCAACCGATGAGAACTACCGTAACAAGTACGAGGGTATCATCGCAATGTCCCAGGCTAAGCTTACCCAGGCTAAGAATTCCCTTGCATCAACAGGTGCCAATGTGAAGAATTTCGGCATGTCGGTTGACGAGAAGGGAAATGAGAGCTTCTTTGCCACCGTGGAAAAGGCCGGCCAGGCACAGAAGGAGCGCATAGAGAAGAAGGCAGCCGAGAAGAAGGAAGCCAAAAAGGCCGAGAAGAAGGCTGAGCAGAAAAAGGCTGAGAAGGAACGCCTTGAGAAGAAGGCGGAAGCAAGGAAGGCCGAGAGGAAGGAAGCTGAAGAAAAGCTTCTTGAGGCAGGGGCTGAGAATGTGCCTGTTGAAGGCGTTGAGGCAGGTGAAGAGGCTGCAGTGGCAGACGACAGGGAATATGTCACCATATCCTCCAACTCTCTCAACTCACTTATCAATAAGGTCCAGAACTACTCATTCGGAAATGCCGCAGACCGTGTTCTGACCAGCGCAGAGAAGATGGTAGGCGGACATATCGATTTTAAGGGATGATTCGGAAGTTGCAGGCTTTAAGCCGGAGGCAGGATCATGAATGTGTCTTTTAACGGGACAAATCCATATATGCCGTATTCCGCAGGCAGGACCCCGGGAGCGGGTTCCGGTTCCCATTCCGGACTGTCATTCCAGTACGTCTCAGGTAAAAACGCAGGAGCTTCCCTGACCGGGTATTACAAGGGAGAAGAGGTCTTAGAAGATAAAGGAAAAAGTAAGGCTGCCCAGGTAAGAGAGCTCCTTCGTGAGATACAACAGGAATCTGCAAGGAATGCATATCAGGCCGTATCCGAGGACAGGAAGAACGGATTCCTTGATCTGACAGGTGCCAAAGAATCCGAAGAAGATGAAATGCTTCCCGAAAATGAGAACTATAACTACAAGGAGGTTGCGAACAGGATACAGCGTGCCAAGACTTCCGTCAGTGCCGGACAGGCAGTGCTTGCAGCAAAGAGAAAGGTTCTCGAGATAAGGCGGAAGATGTCATCAGGTGACTGTGATCCCGAGGAGATGCAGTTTCAGCTTACCCATGCAAAGCGCATGGAGATGGTCGCCCAGAGGAAAAAGCATCATCTCGAGCTTGAAGAGATGGTGGCGAGAACTCAGAAATCCGATGAAAGAGCCGAAAAGCTTGAAGAGACACAGCAGGATATAAAGAGTGCATATACACAGATAGCCGAAGAGAAGATAAATAAAGCCGAAGATGAGATATTCGAGGAACGCAAAGAGACCATGGAGGACATGGTAAAGGAGGCTGAGGAAAACCGCGAGGAGCTTTCAGAAGAAGAGATCGCGGAGATGAACGAGCTTGTAAGCCGTTTGGGAGAGAAAGAACTCGAGAAGCTCGAAGAGACCATGGAAGCCTTTGAGGAAATGGAAGTCGTGGATCCTCACATGACCAAAGAGGAATTCGAGGAACTGAAGAAAAAACACAGAAATTCCGAGAATAAGGCCATTGTAAAGGCTGAGATGGATTATCTTAAGGATACCATTAAGCACCAGCAGATGAAGACTTCGGGGATATCGGGAGCATCGGCATCTTCCACAGCGGGAGTTTCGACAGCATCCCTGACCGGAGTAAATGCAGGAGGCTTTACCGGCGGAATATCCACCGGCTTTGATGTATCGGTCGGCGGAGACTTTGCGGGCGGTGCAGGAGGAAGCGCACCTGCGATCAACATCCAGATCTGAATAAAGTAAACAAACATCCGCAGGGAGAGCGGATGTTTATAAAGCCCGAACAAGTTAAAATAGGTTACGGGAGAAGAGAGAGAAGAGAAGAAAAGAGCACCTGTCCAATGCGTCAGGTGCTCTTTTCGGTTTCATAACGTTAACAGCCTGCTTTATCAACGTTCATGCCCACAGACCATATGTGATGTACAGATCTGTGTCCGATATATCACAGCGGAGCTTTTTCCTGTGCGGCAACCTTCTTGACCAGGCTTATCTCCATTATCTTGTCCAGGAGATCTCCGAGGCTTCTTCCCGATGCCTTGGCTGAGATCACAAGCTGAGAATCGGGATAGAGCTGAGGAAGTGAATCGCACTCGAGGCATACGAAGCTCTCCAGATCCTGGGATACCATGAAGTCTATCTTGCAATAAGCATTTGTTCCCAGTACCGAAGTGACATCCTCTGCAGCCTTCTGAAGGGAACGGGCAAGTTCTTCGGGGATATCAGCGGGACATTTGTTGACTGTCTCCCCCTTATGTGACAGGGCTTTTTCCTTGTCGCCTGTCTGGAAGGGAAGCTTTTCAAGGACGGGAAGGGCCTTGCCTTCAACCGTACATACGGCGAATTCACGTCCGGAGAAATAATCCTCCACCATTATCTCGCTGTCCCAGTGGAATGCATTTGCGACAGCTTTCTGATAAGCGTTGATGTCCGAAGCAACCGATACTCCGAGGCCTATGCCGCCGTTATTGGGCTTGACGATAATGGGATATTCGAGTCCCATCTCTTCGGGATTGGGAATATTATCGCCCTTCTTGATGGTATATCCGTCGGGCACGGGAACTCCCACGGTTTTCATGAGTTCCTTGGCCGCCGACTTATTTGAAGAGATGGCCGATGACCAGTAGTCACAGCCCGTATAATCCAGTCCGAGCAGGTCGAAGGCCGCCTGGACCTTGCCGTTTTCACCGTTTGCACCATGGAGAGCGATGAAGATAAGGTCTGACTGTCTGCATATCTGGAGCACATTGGGGCCGAAATAGCTGGCGGACTGGTCGGTCCTGCGCTTTCTGGTTGCCCACAGATCCGGTATCTCATCGGGAATATCCTTGGGAGCAAGGGAATATTTTTCGGGATTACCGAATACATCGGGAAGGAGCTCTTCCTCTTTTCCGTATCCCATGAATGCATCGAGGAGTATCACATTATTGCCGCGGCTTCTGAGAATATCTGCAACGGTTACGCCTGTCTTAAGGGAAAGGTTGCGTTCGTTGGAAAGGCCGCCGGCCAGCACAACGATATCAAGATTGCCGGGCAGGACGAATTCACGGAGCTCTTCCTCAGACAGGTCGATGTTCTCGACTACCATATCTGATCCGTCCATGTTGATCTTCAGGGTTTCTATCATCTGTCTTGTAAGAGTCGCGATCCTGAGGATGCTCTCGATCTGATCTGGCTTAAGATCGATATCGTATTTCTTCTTCGCAAGATTCTGAACCGTCCTGACGATGGGCTTGCTCACGTGACCTACCAGGAAATCGGTGACCCCGAGAAGTGCGTTCAGCTTCTTGGAACCTGTCATATCCTCCACCATATCTATGATCTTGAGGATATCCTCGGATCTGAAGGTGGTCATGATGCTCCTGAAGGAATCCAGCAGATCCGGGTTCTTGCGGGAATACAGTATGCAGTATGCCAGGAGATATGCGACATTGTCGGAGTATTTGGGGTTGCCGATCATATCGCAGAGAAATGTTACGAACTCATCAAAGCTGCACCCCTTTGACAGAGAGAATGCTTTTTCAACGATCATTCCCACAAGGGTGTTGGTCTCTGCGCCTTCCTTTTCACTGATGGCGGACCTGATCATGCTGTTGATGAACTGGTCCACTATCTGCATCTCAGGTCGCTGTCCGCTGGGATTGACGCGGATATTATACTCACCGTTTTCCCCGAAGTCGAAGAAGGTGTTGGGTGCATGGGATTCGGAGAATCCGCTCTTGCCGTAGTCGTATCCAATGTAGTATGTCTTGGATCCTATATCGTTCATAAGGATATTGACATAGTCGAAGTCTATGTTGTGGTTCTCGATAACGGACTGTCTTGCGACTATGCGGCGCTTGTAATGTTCTATGAACTTATCGGAAAAGCCCTGTCCGTCAAAGGAAACACAGCGGTCCGGGGTGTCGTTGAGGATGGTGACATACTTTGCCTTGTTTCCTCCCTTGGAATGGCCGATGACCGTTACATAATACTGATCGAGATCGAGGAATTTATATGCCTGCTTGTACCACTCAAGGGCGTTGATCTGCTGCAGGGAATCTATCTGTCCCGCACCTTCGAAATCATCTGTCCATTCATTCTGTGCCGTTCCGCGGAATGCCACGACTGCTTCGCGCCTTCCGTTTTCATCAGTGACTGTTTCGTCGCTGATAACGACAATGGAGATGCCGCCGCCTGCTCCGAATGCATTATCGAGATGAGTGCATACTATCTCGGCATTTGTTATGGACGGATTCTTTTTCATTGCAAGGATGATGTTACGGAAGTCACGGCCGTTCATCTGGGTAGAATATATGTATTCATCATCGAGAGCGTTTATATCTATCCTGTCCAGATACTCGCCTACCTTCATCCCCTCAGCATCCAGGATGGAGATGATGGGCGCGATACCGGGCATATAGGTGAGATGCTCGATAAGAAGCAGTTCATCGGTTCTGTACATTGAAAGCCTCCAAAATTAATTAGATTCTATTTCTTCTATAAGAGCCTGGTAGACCAGGTTGAGATTCTCATTTTCCTTGCGGATATTCCTTACAAGATTGACTCCGATGAACCTGAGGAGAGCCACTCCTGCAGCAGGGTGTGAGTCTGCAAAGGAATTAAAATCGGTACGGGATATCTTCAGTGAGATACAGTCTGTTTTGGCTCTTACCGTGGCGGACCTTTTGTCACTGTCTATAAGAGCCATCTCTCCGAACACACATCCGATATCATCGCTGAGACTCGCACAGACGAATCTGTCTCCGAAGATGGTAGTCTTGATGATGTCAACGGTTCCTTTGATCAGGAAGTACATATCGGATCCCGTCTCGCCCTCTGTTATGATATCCGCTCCGGCAGGAGAGGAAACAGGCTTAAGCAGAGCTGCGAAGCTTTTCAGATCGTCCTCCGTGATCTTTTCAAAAAGAGGGAAAGCCTTAAGCTTATTAATATAGTCCATCAGTGCTCCTCCCCTAATATGATCGCTCCCGCATTTGAGGGAATGATGTAATCGTCACCGGGATTGAGACGCGGTTCGTTGGTCTCCATGTCCCTGACTGTTTTGAGCTTCTGTATTATCTCGCCGTAATTGGTGGATTTCTGCGCCTCTGAAAGAATGCTGTGCTTGAGTTCCTTCTCGACACCCATATTCTCCAGAAGTCCCAGGAGCAGGACGTGCTTTTCCTTCTTGTACCATTCGAAGAGCTCGATGTACTTCCTGCCTATCCATTTTTCACCGACGGGTTCGATCTGTACGGATGTGCCGTCGCCGTTATCGAGGAACGAGCTCATGACCTGCTTCGAGATAATTGCGGTATCTTTCGGTGCGGACCTGTGCACATATATGACATTTTGAGTTGAGGTTGCGGGCAAGGAGAGCGGTGACAAAGACTCTTGAATCGATGAGTTCTTCATCCAGTCCTTCGGTGTTCTCACCGATAATGAGGACTTTGGCTGCCTTGAGGATGTTGGCATTCTTCAGGGTCTGCTCTTCCGTGAAGTCCCCCTTCAGGATAAGGAGCCCGCTCAGGGCATCATCATCTCTCAGGTTCTGGAGCTTGACATCATCCGCAGCCGTGACCAGTATTATGTCCGAAACCGAGAGGTTCCTGTTCTTGTGCAGTATCCCGCTTATGAGGGATTTGATATCGTTCTTGAACCCGCAGATTATTATGTGGTCTTTCATGTTCTGCATCTTTTTGATACCTCTCTCGACATTGAGCTTTCTTGCTACAAGTGCTGATGATATATAACCGGTTATGGTGGAAAGTGCCACGACACCCAGTGACAGGACTATCAGTCCCAGTATCCTTCCGGCCGGTGTTTCGGTGAATTCGTAATCGTTGCCCGCAAGAGCAAGCAGGTTGTAGACGATGACATCGAAGAAGCTCAGTCCGTTTTCACGTGCATCGGAGAAGATGTAGCATGCGTAGCATACCACGAAGACCAGTATGATGATCAGAAGCGATGTCGTTATGTGGGACCGTTTCAGGAAGTCTCCAAACCTTTCCGACAGCTTTCGTTTATCCTTTGTTATATTGTTGCCATCATTTTTGCCCATACATCTGTAATTTTACTTCATTTTGCGCGGTTTTTCCATATTTTTGAGTATGGAAACGATATGCCGGCCGGCAGTCGGAAATAATAGGGCGAAAGGGGCGGAATGAATAAAGAATGGCAGGCGCGGATGCAGAAAATAAGCACTGCTTGGACAAGCGTTGCGGAATATATTATTATGGTGAGTGCAGTTTTTGATCTCAGATCATTTCCGGGCCAGGTTCAGCCCGATTAAGGGGAAGTTATGGAAGATAAAGTCGGCCGTATAATAATGCGTTTTTGCTGGGTTCCTCTGTTGCTTGGTATCATCGGATACTATACCGTTGGGGGACTTCCTTTTTTCGAAGCACTGTATGATGCGGGAGCTCTGTATTTTGTCAATCCCGCATCTGAAATAAATAATGTATGGGTAATGGCATCCAAGCTGTCGGCACTTATCGTTGCAGCAGGCGTGGTGCTCAGCTTTCTTACATCCGTATACAGGACGATCGACAGATGGTTCATGCATTTCTTCGGCGACTCAACTGCCGTTTATACGGACAATGAGGTTGGAGAGAAGCTCCAGGAAAAGCTTAAGCACGGTTTTTACGGACGTATGGAGTCCAAGAGAGTGGAGAAGGCCAGATACCATATCATCTTTCTCGACGATGATACCAAGAGCCTTCAGTTCTATGAGGAGCGCAGGAAGCTTTTTGGAAAGAACATAATATGCCTTCTTGTGAGAAATATGGATCCTTTCCTTTTGAATGCTGTAAACCGCAGGAATATCAGGATCATCAATATCTACGAAGTCATGGCCAGAAAGTTCTGGAGAAGGTTCCATCTGTTCGATGTAAGGAATATTAAGGACTATTCCATATCCATAATCGGATACGAAAATATCGGCAGGGCTATCTTCAGATACGGTTATCTCAACAACATCTTTGCCCTGGATCAGAAGATCACCTATCACATCTGGGGGTGCAACGAATCTGACGCGGTATTTCTGAATTCCCTGAATACCATGAACAATGACAGGATCGTGGTCCATGAGAAAAAATGGCAGGATGATCTTGATGAGATCGCAAAGGCTGACAGGGTGATCATAACTCAGGAAGAGTATTCGATGCTCATAACCCAGGAGGTCATGTACCGTAACAGCGCCGCATCGATCTTCTATTTTAACGAGGAAGGACGTAAGTGGGGAGGCTTTTACGCAGGGGATAATCTTCAGTATTTCGGAGATCTGGATGAATATCTTACCGAGGATGATATCAAGGAAGAGAGGCTTTACAGGCTCGGCAAGTTGTTCAACTATGATTACAATCTCAGATATGGCGGAAAACCCGAAGACAGCTTCAATGAGGCGGAGGTCGATGCACAGTGGGATGAACTGCCGGGATTCAAGAGAGCGTCCAGTATGGCAAGAGGGGATCATTACTGGATAGAAAAGAGGATCCGCGAGGATGGAACATTCTCCGAAGAAGAATTCTGGGAGATAGAGCATGTCCGCTGGAGCAGATATCATTTTATCAATCATTGGACCTATGCGCCCGAGAGGGACAATGCGAACAGAAAGCACAATCTGCTTGTGCCCTTTGAGGATCTTCCTCTTTCAGAGAAGGAAAAGGACGGAATATACGGAAGCGTTACACATAAGCTTATAGATGAGCTTATAGAAGAAGAGAACAGGGAGCTGTGATCAGACTACCATGTTCCTGCCGCTGTTTTTGCCCCTGTACAGGTTCTCGTCGGCATTCTTTATCCATTTATCAACGGACAGAGAACTGTCATATTCGCAGATACCGGCAGTGATGGTCACATCCATCTTCCGGCCTTCATAAATGAACTCATATTTTTCAACAGCAGTCCTTAAGTCTTCCATTGCCTTGAGGACTGTTTCTTTTTGACCCGGTGTGAGAATGAGGAATTCCTCACCTCCCCATCTGCAGATATCGGAACCCGGAAGGTTCTCTGTGAGGATTTCGGCAAGTGCCTTAAGAACAACGTCTCCGCCGCTGTGACCATAGGTGTCGTTTATTACCTTGAAATGATCGATGTCGGCGATGGTAAGGCAGGTGTCTTTATCTTTCTTTTTCCGAAGGATCTCCATCATATAGTGGCGGTTGAACAGGCCGGTGAGTTTATCGGTCTGAGCCATTTTCTTAAGGGATTCCTCGGACCTTATGATCATGTGGATGAGCCAGTTATTGTAGAAGATAAGGAAACCGAACACGATTATGGAGTTGATGCTCCAGAACAGTCCGGCAGCACTCTTGTCCACATCATATACGGGACCGTGATAGGAGATATATCCTGTGCATGCAAGATATGCAAGTCCTACGGCGATACAGACATATAAAGCCTTCAGGCTCTTTTCTTCAAGCTTGTAGGCAAGGTATTCTGTCACGAACATGACGGAGATCATGGACATGCAGTAGAGGTGGAAGCCGAAGTCATACCCCAGGCAGATTGTCGTTACGCACATGTAGAGCGTCAGCCACATATATACCATCCACACGTAGATATCCAGGTGCCCTGTGATGATAAGGACATAGCCGATGAGATACACACATATGGTGGGAATGCTGAAATAGACCAGAAAAGGAACCTTCAGCACCCAGAAAAAAGCCATCAGTCCGAAAACCATCAAAAGTATGATGGTATTGACTGCGTATGTGAATTTATTGATCTGTTTTCTGTTCATGGTTTTAATAATATCATGTATTGCCTGAAAATGATATTCATGCATGGATTTCACAGGACCGGGTCCCATCATGTGCCCACCGGAGTAAAAAATAAGGCACTGAGATGATCTCAGTGCCTTATATCCGGAATGCGGATGAAGGGACTCGAACCCACACGCCTAAGCACAAGAACCTAAATCTTGCATGTCTACCAATTCCATCACATCCGCGTATCAGTTCAGGCGGGCTTTAGTGAGCAGTCCGCAGAAACTACTGTATTATAGGATATTATGTATTTTGTGTCAAAGTCTTTGACAGCAATGTAAAAGCCCTGCCGGTCTGCAGTTTTAGCTGACCGGCAAGGCTTGTTTTACGGTAATATCACTCGTATTCAACCGTAGCAGGGGGCTTCGGTGTATAGTCGAACAGCACTCTGTTGATACCGGGAACTTCTGAAATGATCCTCTTTACAAGATGATCGATAAGCTCATCAGAAAGATGCTCTACGGTAACCTCCATGACATCGGTGGTGTTGATGGCACGGATGATGCAGGGCCAGTCGAAGGTTCTCTTTCCGTCCTTGACACCGGTGGACTTAAAATCGGGAACAACCGTAAAGTACTGCCATACCTTTCCTTCAAGGCCGTTCTTTGCGAACTCCTCACGAAGGATTGCATCTGACTCACGGACTGCTTCGAGTCTGTCCCTTGTAATGGCACCGGGGCAGCGGACGCCGAGTCCGGGGCCGGGGAAGGGCTGACGGTATACCATGCCTGCGGGAAGTCCGAGGCGCTCACCCACAATACGTACCTCATCCTTGAACAGGATCTTAACGGGCTCAACAAGCTCGAACTTCATATCCTCGGGAAGACCGCCGGCATTGTGATGAGCCTTGATGCCTGCTTCGCTCTCAAGGATATCGGGCCAGATGGTTCCCTGTGCAAGGAACTCGATGCCGTCAAGCTTACGAGCCTCCTCTGCGAATACCTCAATGAATTCTCCGCCTATTATCTTACGCTTGGTCTCGGGATCGGTCACCCCTGCAAGCTTATCAAGGAATCTGTCGGTTGCATCCACATAGATCAGGTTGGCTTTCATCTGGTTGCGGAACACTTCGATAACCTGCTCAGGCTCGCCTTTTCTGAGCAGTCCGTGGTTAACGTGAACGCAGACAAGGTTATCGCCGATAGCCTTAATGAGCATCGCAGCGACTACGGAAGAGTCAACTCCTCCGGAAAGTGCAAGCAGCACCTTCCTGTCTCCGATCTGGTCTCTGAGTGCCTGAAGCTGCTCTTCAATGAAAGCATCTGCAAGCTCGGGTGTGGTGATCCTCACCATATCATCCGGTCTTCTGTCGTATACCATTTTAGATCCTCCTAAACAGATTGGTTAATTAAAACGTACAGATTGATTATACGCCCGGTACAGCCTTTTAACAATGAAGAATCCGCCGGCAAAGCCTGCGGATCCACCTGTTTTATCATATTTCCCAGTTTACAAAATGTCTTTTTTCGCCGCGCCACAGTGCGGTAAAATCCTTCCTGTTCCCGTAAAAGAAAAGTCCCTCGGTATACCCGCACCAGTTCTCTCCGTGCCTGCCTGTCTTCAGGTCAAACAGCGCACTTGCAAGGGTTACCACATGACTGTCATGAGAGCAGATGATATCCACACTGTTTTCCGATTCGGGGACAGCAAATATCATATCCACGATAGGACGCGCTGCCTCTGTAAGGGTGGTTCCCGCAGTCAGCTCAGGCATATTGTTCTGGAGTCCGTAATAGAAATCATACCATCCTATCCCGAACTCGGACTGAGCCCTGCCGAGTCCTTCAAGGTGTGCGAATTCATGAACGGTCTTTATATCAGGCTCCGTGATCCCTGCGCCCCTGCATATTTCGGTGACAGTTTGTCTGCACCTCCCCACAGGACTGGAATACAGGTATCCTATGGGTCTGTCCAGACCCCTGCCTATTCCCTGAGCGATCTCTATCCCTTCCGGGGTGAGCATCAGATTGCTGTAATCTCCGTCCGGAGGGTTGTCATATCTTATGGAATGACGCATATAGACCTTGACATTACCGGTATCCGGAAGCTTCAGTGCATCCGAAGTCATTGTGCTGCATATGCCGTTAAAGATCATATCATTCTCCAAAAAGGCCGCTCCCAAGTTGGGAACGGCCTTTAATGCGGTTAGTTTCGCGTGGTTATCAGATCTTGTGATCGGATCCGAGAACGTTGAGGATCTTGTGAGCGACCATATCCTTAACAGCCTGACGAGCGGGCTTGAGATACTGTCTGGGATCGAAGTGATCGGGATGCTCAACGAAGTACTTACGGATGTTAGCGGTCATTGCAAGACGGATATCGGAGTCGATATTGATCTTACATACTGCAAGGGTAGCTGCCTTACGGAGCTGCTCTTCAGGGATACCTACTGCATCGGGCATATTTCCGCCGTACTCATTGACCATCTTAACGAATTCCTGAGGAACTGATGATGATCCGTGAAGAACGATGGGGAATCCGGGAAGTCTCTTGATGCACTCCTCGAGAACGTCGAAACGAAGTGGAGGGGGAACAAGGATGCCGTCGGCATTTCTGGTGCACTGCTCAGCGGTGAACTTGTAAGCACCGTGGCTGGTTCCGATAGCGATAGCGAGGGAGTCGCATCCGGTTCTGTCTACGAACTCTTCAACCTCTTCGGGTCTGGTGTAAGCTTCTTTACCGGACTCAACCTGAACTTCATCCTCGATACCTGCGAGAGTTCCGAGCTCAGCTTCTACAACTACGCCGTGGTCGTGAGCATACTCAACTACCTGCTTGGTAAGAGCGATGTTGTCTTCGAAGGACTTGGAAGAAGCATCGATCATGACTGAAGTGAATCCGCCGTCGATACAGGACTTGCAGAGCTCGAATGTATCGCCGTGATCAAGGTGAAGAGCGATGGGAATCTGTGGATTCTCCTGAACAGCTGCCTCTACCATCTTAACAAGATAGGTGTGGTTGGCATATGCTCTTGCTCCCTTGGAAACCTGAAGGATAACAGGGCTCTCAAGCTCTCCTGCAGCTTCAGTGATACCCTGAACGATCTCCATGTTGTTGACGTTGAAAGCACCTACAGCGTATCCGCCGTCGTAAGCCTTCTTAAACATCTCTTTGGTTGTTACCAATGCCATAACGAAAAACCTCCTTAAAAGTGAATGTTTTACGAAAAGACTCGCATGTATCAATAATAATTTGCAAAGAGTTTTTAGTCAATTTTTATTTTCTTTATGGTGCCAGGCACCATTAATTTTTTATAAACAACATACACATATATTTTTGCAACGGAGAGTAAAAACGTGTAGAATGTTCTGCGGGGTTATCGGTATGACGATCCTGAGATCCTGATCATATATGAAAAGAGGAACCTGATGAAGCTTACGGAAATATACAAGAGTAAGGACAGAGTACTGTCTTTCGAGATCTTCCCGCCCAAGGCTCAGGAGGAGCTTGATAACATAGATGAGACACTTGAGATCCTGTGCGATCTGAAGCCCGATTATATAAGTGTCACCTTCGGTGCGGGCGGAAGTTCCAATAACAATAAGACCATAGAGATCTGCAGGAAGATCCGCGAACAGTATCATACAGAGGCTGTGGCTCATCTTACCTGTCTGTGCTATGACGAAAAGGAGATAGAGGAATTCTGCAAACAGCTTCAGGCTAACGGGATAGAGAACATCCTTGCCCTCCGCGGTGATGTGAATCCCAATGCCCCTGCCAAGGGAGTATTCCAGCATGCATCGGATCTTATTTCATACATCAGACCCCATACGGATTTCTGCATAGCAGGTGCCTGCTATCCCGAGAACCATCCCGAATCTTCCGACAGGGTTCAGGAGATGACTAACCTCAGAAAAAAAGTCGATGCCGGAGCAGAGATACTTCTTTCCCAGCTTTTCTTTGACAATAACGATTTCTTCTCGTTTGTGGAGGATGCGAGGATCGCGGGCATCGATGTGCCAATCACACCCGGCATCATGCCCTGCCTTTCCGCAAAGAGCATCAAGCGTATGGTGACGACCTGCGGTGCAAAGCTTCCTGCAAGGTTCGAAAGGATCATCAATAAATACGAAGACAATAAAGAAGCTCTGTTTGATGCCGGACTGTATTATGCCATAAGTCAGATTATAGATCTTATCGCAGCGGGAAGCGACGGAGTTCATATCTACACCATGAACAGACCTGCCGCCGCAAGACGTATCTGCGAGGGTATCCGCAACATAATATGAAAAAATGAGTCAGGGGATATCCTCTGACTCATTTTGCACCATGCTGTTCCTTCACGTAATCCGTGGGAGAACAGCCTTTTAATTTCTTGAACTGCCTGTTGAAATGCTCCACACTGTCATATCCGCAGGCGGCCGCAATGACGGCGATGCCTGCGTTTCTGTTTCTGAGAAGATAAGCGGCATATTCTATCCTGGACACTATCAGGTCTCTGGTCACGGGAACTCCGTAGAGAGCCTTATAGACATGCTGGAAATATGAAACGCTCATGTTCATCTCTTCGGCAAGCACCGAGACATTCTCAATCCTTGCAGCTTCGCCGCCCTGATATATCCTTCCCCTCAGTCTGTTGAAGGCAGGCCTGTAGGATTCGAGGGTTCCTGAGGTAAAGTCCCTTTTAGGATCCACACTTTCTCCCTTTGAATCTGCTATCTTATATATGAGAAGCCTTGCCAGAGAGTCCATTATCATATCGTGGTTGGAACTCTTTTTCCTGGCTTCTGCGGCAATGCTCTGCATGATGGCGGAAGCCTCCGAGCTGTCGTAGACGACCAGTGCCCTGGCGAACTTAAGTCCGAGGCTGTCAAACAGCTCCTCAAGCTCTCCTTCCTCCGCCTCCAGATGTATCCAGTCGTCCGTATAGGGACCGTCCTTATAGTAGAACAGTTCGGGGTCTGCCGGCCTGTAGAAAAGGAAGGCAGCCCTGTCCACAAATACGATCCTGCCGTTTTCCAGGTAATAGAAGGGATTCCTGATGCGTATTATGCTGTAGAATCTGATACCGTTAGGTCTGTTTATCTCCCATCCGTCCTGATGGTAATAATTATATCCGGCATAAGGTATTTTTATCATTCCGTGTTCCCTGTGCGATTATCCCCATTTTTGTTCAATACATCCCTATTTTTGCTCTCCGGAGCAGAAAAAGTCAAGCATTAAGCATATAAAATCATTGAATAAATGTGCTCTTGACTTAAAATTTTATATGTATTCTAAGCAGATGCAAAACAGGGCTTTATGGCAGCGGAGGGCGGATCGGATAAGCCGGCTGCACAGGCTGTGAGGATTTATAAAATGGGAAAGAAAAGAAACGATCCTGAATGGAAGATGGCGATGAGGTGGTTCTACCGCTATCTCGGAAAGTATAAATGGAAGGAAGGAGTGGGGCTTGTCCTTGTCACATTCTGTTCCGCACTTACCATAGTCAATCCTAAGATAACCGGATTTATCGTCGATGACATAATCGGAGACGGCACCGGTATTGCAGACAGGATGGGCGCACTTCCTCTTGCGATAGCACTGATGATCGGATGCGCTCTGATGCGTGCCGTTCTCAAGCTTTCTTCGCAGTGGCTTTTTGAGACATGCTCCCAGGATATGCTCTATGACATGAGGGACGGTGTGTACAGGAGCCTTCTTCAGAAGGATTTTGCATTCTATAACAGAAACAGGACAGGTGATCTTATGAGCCGTCAGACAGGTGATATGATGGCGATAAGACACTTTGTTGCCTACGTAATATATTCGATCTATGAGAATGTTCTGTTATTCGTGATAGCACTGGTGATGATCTTCTCTGTTGACTGGAGAGTGGGCCTTGCCATGATCACCGTGCTCCCCATAAGTGCCTTTACCACCTATCTTCAGTCAAAGACCATCAAGCCCAAGTTCATGAAGATAAGGGAGAGATTCTCCTCACTTAACGCCCTTGCACAGGAGAACATCTCAGGTAACCGTGTTGTAAGGGCATTCGCCAAGGAAGATTACGAGCTTGAGAAGTTCGATAAAGAGAATGCGGCATACCGTGATGCGGAGCTTGATGCAGCGAAGGTGTGGACGAAGTTCGTTCCCGTGTTCGAAATAGTATCACAGTTTCTTACAGTCATACTGATGCTTGTGGGAGGGATCATGTGCATTAAGGGAGCCATGACTCTCGGTAACATGGTCATGGTCAACTCTTATCTGTGGATGCTGAACATGCCTCTCAGGATGTTCGGATGGCTGATCAACGATTATCAGAGGTTCACAACATCTGTAGTGAAGATATACACCACCGTTTCCGAAAAGCCTCAGATCACCACCCCCGTCAATCCCAGGAAGGGAGATAAGGTCCGCGGCGAGATCGAGTTCAGGGATGTCTCCTACAATGTGGAGGGTGAGCCCATACTCGATCATGTATCGTTCCATGTAAAGCCCGGAGAGACAGTCGGAATACTCGGTGCCACAGGTTCCGGAAAGACTACGATCATGAACCTCATCTGCAGGTTCTACGATGTTACGGACGGCGCGGTTCTTGTGGACGGTACGGATGTAAGGGAGATGGAACTGCACAGGCTGCGCGACAGTATCGGACTTGCCATGCAGGATGTGTTCCTTTTCTCGGATACCATCGAGGGCAACATCGCATACGGAGATCCTGACTGTACCATCGAGCAGGTCAAGTGGGCCGCAAAGATGGCTGATGCCGACGGATTCATCAATGAGATGACTGACGGATATGACACTGTTGTCGGAGAGAGAGGGATAGGCCTGTCAGGCGGACAGAAGCAGAGGATAGCCCTTGCGAGAGCAATCCTTAAGAAGCCTGCGATAGTCATACTTGATGATACAACCTCAGCGGTGGATATGGAGACAGAGACACAGATCCAGAGAGACCTTAAGCTGCTTGAGAATGAGACCGTGTTCATCATAGCCCAGCGTATCTCGTCGCTTCATGATGCAGACATGATACTTGTCGTTGAAAACGGAAGGATCATACAGCAGGGCACACATCAGGAACTTATCAGGCAAGAAGGCTATTACAAGACGGTTTACGATCATCAGCTTGGAGACCTTAAGGAAAGAACCGCATAACTACGGAGTAGAAAATGGCAAGAAACAAGATAAATGAAGATGAAAATCTCGAAGAGTCCTTTGATCTCGAGCAGCTTAAGAGGCTCGGACATTACGTGGGACCCTTCAAGGGAAAGCTCGCGGTAACGGTCGTGATAATGATCATATCGAGTGCCTTATCCATGCTTATACCCATTCTCATGAAAAACGTCATGGATGTCATTACCGAGACTAATTTCGGAGGTCAGCTGTCCCAGTCGGATGCCATACGTAAGATCGTTATGTATGCGGTCGCAACATTTCTCATTACGGTGGTATGTGCATTTATAACAAGACTGAAGATCAAGCTCACTTCACAGGTAGGACAGGGTGTCATCTACAATCTGAGAAGAGAACTGTTCGTGCATCTTCAGGAACTTCCCTTTTCATATTTTGACGACAAGCCCCACGGCAAGATCCAGGTAAGGGTGGTCAACTATGTGAACAACCTTTCCGATCTTCTTTCCAACGGTATAGTCAATACCATTACCGATATCTTCTCCATGATATTCATAGTGGTGTTCATGCTGTATCTCAATGTGAAGTTCACACTGATAGTTCTGTGCGGAATGCCCATACTGGCATTTGTCATAGTGTTCATCAAGAACAGGCAGCACAAGGCATGGCAGCTTCAGTCCAATAAGCAGTCCAATCTCAACGCCTATATCGCTGAGTCTGTCAACGGAATAAGGGTCACACAGTCCTTCGTAAGGGAAGATTACAACACGGAATATTTCAACACCCTTAACCGTGAAGCAAGGAGCTCATGGCTGAATGCCGTTAAGTACAATTTCATTCTCTGGCCGATGATCAACAATATCAATGTCATCTCTGCATCCATCATCTACATCCTCGGTATAGGATGGCTTGCAAAGGGAAATGTTCTGATCACGGTAGGCCTTCTTACCGCATTCACAGGATATGCCGCAAGGTTCTGGCAGCCCATCATGACTCTTGCGAACTTTTATAACTCGCTCCTGACAGCGATATCGTATCTTGAGAGGATATTCGAGACCATCGATGCACCTGTACTTGTTAAGGATAAGGAAGGTGCGGGTCAGATGCCTCCGATAACAGGCGAGGTTGAATATAAGGATGTGCGCTTTGCCTACGAAGACGGTGTTGAGGTGCTTCACGGAGTATCCTTCAAGGTTAAGCCCGGTGAGAGCTACGCCATTGTGGGTCCTACCGGTGCGGGCAAGACCACGATAGTCAATCTCATAAGCAGGTTCTATAACGTGACATCGGGCGAGATCCTGATAGACGGAGTCAATATAGAGGATGTGACCATCAGATCCCTCAGGACACAGATGGGTGTCATGATGCAGGATTCCTTTATCTTCTCCGGAACGATCATGGAGAATATCCGTTACGGCAATAAGGAAGCTACTGACGAAGATGTCATAAGAGCGGCAAAGACGGTATGTGCTCACGACTTCATCATGTCACTGGAGAAGGGCTATGATACAGAGGTTAATGAAAGAGGCTCGAGGCTTTCTGCCGGCCAGCGTCAGCTGATCTCTTTTGCCAGAGCCGTACTTGCCGATCCCAAGATACTGATCCTTGATGAAGCGACTGCGGCCATCGATACCGAGACCGAGATCCTGCTTCAGAAGGGTCTTGCCGAGATGCTCAAAGGCCGTACCAGTTTTATCATCGCACACAGACTTTCAACGATCAGAAATGCCGACTGTATCATGTATGTGGATCACGGCATGATTGAGGAGAAGGGAACGCATGATGAACTGATGAAGATAGAAAACGGTAATTACAGAAGGTTGTGTGAATCGCAGCTTAGTGCATTTGAATAGTCATAATCCTCCCCAAAAGCTCACGTATCATGTGAGTTTTAATGACCCTCATACCTGCTGCGGTTCAGCTCCAATATCCTGCATCTGTAGTCCACATCCCCCCAGGCGCTTGCTACGCTGCCCTGGGGGATGTGTGCGTTTTTAAGCTTATTTGCGCAGCTTGTGCTCACGGGAGTTATGTCATATACGACCCTGTTTATGCGGTAGTATTTGTACATGCGGGGATCGAAGGAGGCGGTGCCGAAGCGTTCCATGTAGTGTTTTAAATAGGCGTTTAGAGAGTTCCTTCTGCTCTCTGAATCGAAGATATAGAGCTTCCCCGGAGCGGCACTCATTATGAGCGGGTCTCTTCCCACCATCTCTCCGATCTTATTTAACAGTCCCGGATAGAAGAGCAGAGCTTCTCCAACAGCAGGAGAGGCGTTTACGATGAACTTAAGTCTTGAGGAGGATTCGTTTTCGTAAGCATCATTTTCTTCCGCGGCAATGGAAGCGCTTACTGTTTCAAAGGAATACATGACGGGTTCCGGCCGGGCTTCTGCTTTACCCCTTACACTTGTCTTAAGCGGTATTATCCTGCCCGTGTCCGTATCTGTTATCCGTGCAGGGAACAGCAGCGGCATATTGGAAAGGGCGGTGCTTATCATTGCGGAGACAGGCACATTCCAGCTGCGGCCTTCGCCGACCCTTATCCTGTCTGTAAGTTCATCGCTGCCCTGCCTTATATATCTGCACAGGATCAGGGTCATCCCTTCCTTTGAATCCGTTATGTATTTCTCACTGAGGTCCCGCAGGTCCGGAAATCTGCCTGCTGTCACACACAGATCATCTTTTATCTTGTAATAATCATTCATGGGCCGGTTGATCCAGCTTGCCGGATCGTCCCTGCGGATCTCATCATTCGGTTTCATCGATACTCCTTTTTAATCAGGTTAAATACTTGTTTTTTCTGAATATGCTGATACTGTAAAGCGACTGCATCTGAAGCGTGAGAGCTGCAAGGCCCTCATCGTTCAGGACTGTTTTGAGTAATACAAACTGTTCGAACAGAGGGTCTCCTGAGAAGATTTCTTTCCCCAGAATGGCAAGCGGATCGAAACTTTTTGCGTAGTTTTTAAGCTGGTACAGATGCTTTACGGTTATATCCCCGCTTCCGGATTCCATTCTGGAGATGTTGGACTGTGAGGTGCTGAGCAGAACACTGTAATCATACTGGGAGTGGTGAATGCTGTTTCTGTAGGATCTGAACCTGTTGCCCACTCTTATCAGATACTGGTCGGGCGTGATGACAGAGCTGTCGGCGGGGGCGGAGCGGCAGAATGAATTGACATATTCCGAGATGATCGCCTGTCGCCTGAGCTTATCGTTTCTTGTAGTGCCGATCACGAGTTCAAAAGTCTCAAATTGGTTCATGTCTGTATCCCCCATGTATTCAGTTTTGCAGTGGCGTTAAAGCCGGTTTTTGTTACGCGGATAATGGTAAAGAAGGGGGAGGGAGTATTCTATACGGTATGTGGGTATATTTCCGTTTTTTATTCATATATGAATGAAACAGAATGACACAGGCTGTTCAATGCCGATAAATACTGATTTGCAGAGAGGGGCAGAGGAATTACAATATAGTGGAAATATGATTACAACATGTTGTTGTTTTTTGAAAAACATACAATTTTATACATTTGCTGACGGTGGCTGTATTTTTTCCGTCAATTTACAGGGAGGGGTAAAAACTGCGCATCCGTGTTATAATCTCATACAGGTGCGGTTTTGAAAGAGGAGTATCATGGATAGAAAATACAACGCATTTATTTCATACAGACATGCTCCGGAGGATATCAAGATAGCCTCCGAGATTCAGACTCAGCTGGAGAGGTTTAAAATCCCGGCTGCGATACAGAAGAAAACAGGGGTCAGGAGATTTGAGAGAGTGTTCCGTGACAAGGAAGAGCTCCCCATAACCAGTGATCTTAACGATGATATCGATCTTGCTCTAAGGAACTCGGATCATCTTATTGTCATATGCTCTGTCAGGACAGGTGAATCCATCTGGGTCATGAAGGAGATAGAGACCTTCCTTAAGTATCACACCAGGAAGGAAATATTTACCGTGCTTGTGGACGGCGAGCCTGAGGATGTGATCCCCGATATCCTGCGCCGCGATACCGTTACAAGGAAGTTCGCGGGAGGAATAGAGGAGACAAGGGAAGAGATCATAGAGCCCCTCAGCTGTGACTACCGTATAGGGATCAAGAAGGCCCGTAAGACCGAGCTTCCCCGACTTGCGGCATCCATGCTGGGAGTTGCTTACGATGAGCTGATCCAGAGGAGAAAACAGTACATAAGAAGAAGGATAGCGGTCATTGCCTCGGCGGGTGCGGTCCTTGCATCCTGTGCCATCGGATATCTGATCTGGAGTATGTTCCAGATCCAGAAGAACTATGATCTTGCGATGTTCAACTATCAGCTCGCTCAGGAAAACTATGACATGGCTCAGGCCAATTATCTTACTGCCGAGCAGAATTATCAGGAGTCATTGAAGAATCAGTCAAGATATCTGGCATCCGAATCCAGAGAATTGCTGGCCGCACATGACAGACTCGGAGCCGTTCAACTGGCTCTTGCTGCGCTTCCTTCTGAAGGAAATGACAGACCTGTTACAAGCGAGGCTGAATTTGCGTTGGCGGAGGCACTCGGTGCATATACTACCCCCGGCCTTTTGGAGACAAGTCCTGTGTGGAAGTACGGTACAGGATATAACATACGTAAATTCCGTGTGGATCCGGATAACTGCAGGATCGCCATTCATGATGATCAGCGGAATCTGATCATCTGGAGTACTGTTGATCACAGTCAGATCGCATCCTTCAAGGAGGATGGACATAATCTGAACGATTTCATTCTTGGCGAGAACGGAAAGCTGTTCCTGTGTTATTCCGACGAGCTGAGAGTCTATGATAATGATCTTGAGACGATCCTCTGGAGCCTTCCGCTGAGCGGCAAGCAGTCCAGTTACGGTGCCGATAATATGATGAGAGCACTGTTTGATACATCCGACCTTCTGTATGCTTCATCGGATGTGGTAATGCTGATCGACCTTGAAACGGGAAAGGTTAATGAAGAGCATATTGTAGAGGATGAGCTGGTTTTGCCGGATGGCAGCAAGCCGGGTGATATTACGATCATGGAGTCAAGGATATCATATGACGGTTCCATGGTTGCCATCGAGTGTCTCCTTGATTTCACGGACAGAGCTATATATGTATATGACAGGAATGAAGGTGTATGGACATTTATGGGGGATGGCTTTAAGTCAGTGTCGGACTTTAAATTTTCCGAAGATATGGAAAAGCTCATAGTTACCTATGAAAGAGATCATTTCTTTTCCAGTTACTCGATCAGTGATTTTCAGGTGCTTTCCGAATCTATCAGGAGTAATACCGCATACGATGTTCATACCGGCGAGGCTGTCTGGAATGTTGATGTGCCTCATACGCTTGTCGGTTATGGAACGGATATACAATTTGTTAATTATGGTACCGGTGATGATGCTGTAAGAGTGGCAGCCATACTGTTTTCCAATAAGTGCCTGATCGTGGATCCGGAGACCGGTGAAGTGCTGGAAATTAAGGAAATGGTATCTGAGTATATCGATTCCTATATTCCGTCAGCAGAAAACAGTCTTGTCATAATTCTCAGAAACGGACTGTATCTGAATATGGATCTCAAAGAACCCGGGTCTGCCATGACTGCCAGGGGTTATTTCGCAGACGATGTGGGCGATACTCTTGTGTACTGGATGGAGGGTGAGGGAAACCGCTTCCTTATTGAGTATTATGGTTCCGGATACATAACGGAATATTCCACCAAGTTTAGCGACAGGGATTATATACCGGTTCCGGAAAGTGGAACAGAATCCCTGGAAAAATATATTGCCACGGATGACCATCTTTTCGTACTTGCCGGTGATATGACCATGTACTGCTATGATACCGTGAATTGCAGGATGGAATGGAGTGTGAAGGTGCCGGGTGAGGCTGCTTACAATGTAAGATTTATATGTAATGATGAGGCGGGTAATGTTTATTTTCAGAATATAAATGAAGTTTCCCCAAGCGAGCCCAGGGGAGCTAAGATTTATAAGGTGAGCCTTGAGAGCGGTGAGATCTCATGTGTACTTGTTGTTGACACTTTTGATCTGTCGACCGATAGTCAGGCCGGAAAGATCTATTATCCGTTTTATGACTATGCTACCGCAAATGCTTATATCGGCGTTATAGATCTTGCCACCGGTGATGCCGGGAAGATCGATCTTGTCGGGGATGTGCCTAATGATCTCAGACTTTACGATATATATGTATCTCCTGACGGCAAGTATGCGATACTTCCCAAAACAGGTAGTGGAACTCCCGCCATTTATGGTGCGGATCTTGAGACCGGTGTAACCAATAAATTTGAAGGTGAGGAGGATAGCTTTGCGGCGTGGAGCCCGGATTCCTCAAAATATGTGATCTCCACCATATACGAAGCTGTTGTGTATAACATAAATGGCGGAGAGATCTTCAGAGTGGCTACATCAGAATCCGGGATACTGGATGTGTACCTTTGCGAGATGGGACTTATAGTGGTACAGGGCAATGGGATAGCATCTCTGTATGATTATGAAGGGGAACTGATAACTGTGCTCGATGTGCTTATGGGAGACAGTGTTTCGCAACGTTCCAATTACCTGGATGTGGATTTTGTTGTCACGGGGGATACCATGATACTGTATATCGATGGAACATCGGTAGTTGTCGACATGAAAGACTTCAAGGCAAAGGCTCGTATGGAGGGGCTGTTATCGTATGATCCGGATTCCGGAAACTGTTATTTGGCAGTCCCCTTTCCAAGTGAGACGATCGGCTCGTTCGGTTACTTCCATATCAAGAGTGTTGATGACCTTATAGCAGAAGGAAATGAGTTTGTGGGCAGCGAAGTTATGAGCTTTGAGATGAAGAGAAAATACGGAATAGAATGAGATGCAGTAAATAGAATAATGCCCGGTGCCACGGCACCGGGCATTTATTTTCTCATGTTATGACTGTGTGACAGGCGGAGTCGGATCGGAAGGTGTTACCGGTTTGTAGGAATCGGGGAATATGTCCTTGCCGATGATGTAGATATCTTCGGGATCGGACAGCTTGTATCCGATATAGTCTCCCGGCATTCCCTTGATGTATTCGTTCTTATGCCACTTGGTGAATACCTTGGCTTCCTTCTTGAGCTTCTTGGCCATGATATGGTTGCTTCCCGTGGAAATGCACATATGCGCATGGGGAGCGAGATCTATGGTCTCGGAGGTGGATATTACCCTTATGGTGGGAGTGTATTCCAGGTTCAGATCGTATTTTCCGCGGAGCTTCTTATAACTCTTTTTGAAAACGGAAATCCTGGTGGGCCACACCTCACCCACAATACCGATCATTATAACGGTATCCTTGTCAACCATCAGGTTCATATCACCTTCCAGTGATCTTACAAGGATATGGGAACCGAGAGGAAGGAATTCGGAGGGAATGACATATCCCTGCTTGATGGGAAGCTTCTCATATTCCTTCATGCCACGGCTTGATATTTTGGTCTTTCCTGCGTAGATGATATCGGAATTGGAGTAATAGTTCTGCATCTTTTCCCTGAGAATGGGAGTGACGGCAGCAATGCGTTCCTTCTCGGTAGCTTCTGCATAATTTTTGTACAGCTGGGTAAGGAGCTCGTGCTGAATAAAGCCGCCGGCCTTATCCAGATGACCGCCGCCGGAACCGATGCCTCTTGAGATATATGCTGCAAGCTCATCCGCTCTGACTTCGGGGGTGTCGCTTCTTACGGAGAATTTGATGCCGTAATCGAGCACGGAATAGACAAGGCATACATCAACGGTATCTACCGAAAGGAAGAAGTCACTTATAAGTCCGAGGATATTGGGGTCGCAGGGCTGGGCCTCGAGTATTGCATATCTGTTCTCCGGATGGAACTCGACACCGAGAAGCGCTATGCCTGCTATCTTGGCTTCTTCGAGAGTGATGTTCATTCCGTTGAGCCTGCGAAGGAGGGATTTATCAAAGTAGATCTCGTCCATCATATCCTTGTCCAGCGGGTGTGATATCTCGGAGAAGGAGTTCGTGTCGGTAAAGAGACCGTAATAAAGAGCTGAAGAGACATCCGAATCCGGCTGAAAACCCTCTTTTTTCAGCATATCCCAGATAACGGTACAGCAACTTCCCATGCCGGACCTTATCTCGCACAGCTCGGGGAGCTTCTTGCCCTTTGCAACCTGATGATGATCGATGATGGCGACATTCCTTGCGGGGAAATATGTCACATTGCCTTCCTCGTACTGGCAGTCGCATGTGAGCAGAAGATCGGGATCTCCGATGCTTATGGATTCATATTCGATGGGAATGGAAAGGGTCTGGACCAGATATACAAGATTGGATTTTGTTATCCTGTTCTTGCCTGCATAGATGAAGCGTACCTTCCTGCCCTTACTCTTAAAATAAGAATACAGGGCAAAGCCGGAACCTATGGCATCGGCGTCAGGATTATCATGGCACTGGATGACAATGTTCTTGTAGACAAGAAGATCGGACAGTTTCATTTTGCGGCCTCCCAATTCATGTGATATCATTGGTGGGAAAAACATTTCCTGTATATTATACATTATGACATTATGGCTGTCATTACATAACCAATGCACTGCTTATGAAGATACTTGTTATAGGCGGCAGTTACTTTTTGGGACCTGCCTTCATTAAAAAATCCATAGACGAAGGCCACAGGGTTACCGTGTTCAACCGCGGCACCAGACCTCTGGGAGTGCCCGGGGTGGAGGAGATACGCGGCGACAGGACAAGTTCCGCGGATCTGTCCCGTATAACCGGGGAATATGATGCGGTCCTTGATCTGTGCGCATATGAAAAGGGTGATATCCTGAGGGTTAAGGAATCCCTTGGCGACAGGTGCGGGAGATATGTGTTTATCAGCACTGTGGATGTGTATGAGAGAGGTACAGGAAAGCTCCTTAATGAAGAAGCCGGTTTTGAGACCAGGGATTTCGGCGGAGAGGCCGGTGCATATATCCTTGGAAAGGCTGCTCTTGAAAAAGAGATCAGAGAATGCGGGGATTACTGCGTACTCAGGCCGTCTGTGATCTATGGCCCGGGGAATTATGCTCCCAGGGAAAATATCTACTTTAAATGGATAAGTGCAGCGGGTCAGATACTTGAGCCTTCGCCATCGGACGGATTTTTCCAGACGGTATATGTGAAGGATGTTGCAAGAGCTGCTCTCTGCGCCTGCACGGATGATTCTTTTGCCCGGAGGGCTTTTAATGTTACGCCGTCTGAGACCATAACCTACAGGGATTATACGGAGATACTGAGGAAGGCCTGCGGAACGGAATTTGAAGTGATATATGTGACGCCTCAGGAGGCGTTCATGCAGCAGGTCCCCTTCCCCTTTGCCATAAGCAGGGCGGAATCGGAAGAGTACGACGGATCGGCGCTGGAAAAAACAGGATTTGAATACACGGACGTTGTGACCGGTATGAAGGAAACGTGGGAATATTATGTACATAGCAGATAAATGGAAGGATTATGAGGTCCTGGATACAGGTAACGGTGAGAAGCTTGAGAGGTGGGGGGATTATATCCTTATAAGACCGGACCCTCAGGTTATATGGAGCTGTGATCATAAGGCACCCGGATGGAAGAAGGCAAACGGTCACTACCACCGTTCGTCAAAGGGCGGCGGAGAATGGGAGTTCAGGGGCCTTCCCCAGGAGTGGAGCATTAAATATGACCTCGCCTCAATAGGCGCAGAACTGGACTTTAATCTCAAGCCCTTTGCCTTCAAGCATACAGGCGTTTTCCCTGAGCAGGCTGCCAACTGGGAATGGACTTCTTCTATAATAAAGGAAGAAGTATCGAAAAGGGGCGAAGGGGATCCGGTCAGGGTCCTGAACCTTTTTGCCTACACGGGAGGCGCTACCCTTGCCGCACTGGCAGCAGGCGCAAGTGTCACCCATGTGGATGCTTCCAAGGGAATGGTAGGATGGGCCAAGGAAAATTCTGTATCCAGCGGGCTTTCGGACAGACCGGTCAGATGGCTGGTTGATGACTGCGGCAAGTTCGTTGAGCGCGAGATAAGACGCGGCAATAAGTACGACGCCATCATCATGGATCCTCCTTCATACGGAAGAGGTCCCAAGGGTGAGATATGGAAGATAGAGGACAGTATCTATCCCCTTATTGAAAGCTGTGTCAGTATCCTTTCGGACAGGCCGCTGTTTTTCCTGATCAATTCTTATACCACGGGACTGCAGGCGGGAGTGCTGGATCATATGCTGGGCAGGCTGATCGTGAGCAGGTTCGGAGGAAGGTGCGAATCCGATGAAGTGGGACTTCCAGTTTCGGATACGGGACTTTATCTTCCCTGCGGTGCATCCGGCAGGTGGAGATCCTGATCTTTTACCTTATTACAATTACCCGGGCTGGGAGCCTGACCCCGACCGGAGATCCGGACATGGGAAAAAGCGTCATCCGGTTGTGGTGTTTTGTCCGGATGACCACCATAGATTGTGGCAAAAATATTTTTGGAAAAATTTTACAAAATTTCTCAAAAAAATTCTTGCAATTATTTCCCAAGGTGTGTATGATATCAAATGCTGTGACGTGATAGCTGTGAAGCGTGAGGTTGCTGCAAGAGAGTGATCCCCTGCAGGTTATTCCGCGGAGCGAATGTCAAGTTACAATACTGACGACAAGTCACTGTACCATTACAGTCTGCCTTGGGCAGAAACGACGTGTGGCCTGAAGGACCGGGGCCGAAAGGGTTCTGAACTCACTCGAGCAGGAAACACACGGGCAAGTGTACAGTCACCGCTTGTCGCAAGATTGCGGGGTAACTTCCAATAAAGGAAGATCCTGCGAAATCGCGAAAAGGAGGCGACTTTTTTTATGGCAAAATCAGTAATGAGAATTACACTTAAGGCTTATGAGCATGAACTCGTTGATGCTTCTGCAGCAAAGATCATCGAGACTGCTAAGAAGAACGGCTCAAAGGTTTCCGGACCTGTTCCTCTTCCCACCAAGAAGGAAGTAGTTACCATTCTTCGTGCAACACATAAGTATAAGGATTCCAGAGAGCAGTTCGAGCAGAGAACTCACAAGAGACTCATCGATATCGCAGCTCCCACTCCCGGAACCATCGAGTCCTTACAGCGCCTTGAGATGCCTGCCGGTGTCTTCATCGATCTCAAGATGCTCAACAAATAATCATCTCTACTATACACGAACGCACGCAAAGGCGGTCCAATATGTAGACAATCATGTGTCACAAGGCCCGGACACTGAATTAAGAGAGGTAAAGAAAGAAAATGAAAAAGGCAATTCTTACAACAAAGGTCGGAATGACTCAGATCTTTGCAGATAACGGAGAGCTTATCCCCGTTACCGTACTCCAGGCTGGTCCCTGCGTCGTAACCCAGGTTAAGACAGTAGAGAACGATGGCTATGAAGCAGTCCAGGTCGGCTTTGTCGAGAAGAAGGACAAGGTCGTTGAGAAGGACGGCAAGGGCGATAAGAAGATCGCACACAGAAACGGTGCAACCAAGGCAGAAGCAGGACACTTCAAGAAGGCCGGCACCACATCCAAGAGATATGTCAGAGAGTTCCGCTTTGAGAACAGCACCGAGTACAACGTAGGTGATGAGATCAAGGCTGACATCTTCGCAAACGGAGATCATGTTGATGCATCAGGCGTTACCAAGGGTAAGGGATTCCAGGGTGCAGTCAAGAGGCTCGGACAGCACAGAGGACCCATGATGCACGGTTCCAAGTTCCACAGACATCAGGGATCAAACGGTGCATGTTCATCCCCTTCAAGAGTTTTCAAGGGAAAGGGAATGCCCGGACACATGGGAAGCGTTAATGCAACAGTACAGAACCTCGAGATAGTCAGAGTTGATGCCGAGAAGAATCTCATCCTTGTAAAGGGCGCAGTACCCGGAGCAAAGAATTCTCTCGTCACTCTCAAAGAGACTACCATCGCAGAAGTTTGATCTGAGCGAAAGGAGGACCAATTAAAATGGCAAAAGTATCCGTATACAATATGGAAGGCAAGGAAGTAGGTACTGCCGAGCTCAACGATTCAATCTTCGGTGTAGAAGTCAACGAGCATCTCGTACACATGGCTGTGCTTCAGCAGCTTGCCAATAACAGACAGGGAACACAGAAGGCTAAGACCCGTTCGGAAGTATCCGGCGGCGGACGTAAGCCCTGGAGACAGAAGGGAACCGGTCATGCAAGACAGGGATCCATCAGAGCTCCTCAGTGGAAAGGCGGCGGCGTAGTATTCGCTCCCACCCCCAGAGATTATTCATTCAAGCTCAACAAGAAGGAAAAGCAGGCAGCTCTTAAGAGCGTGCTTACCGATAAGGTTGTAAACGGTGCACTTGTAGTAGTTGATGAGCTTAAGCTCGACGAGATCGCTACCAAGCAGTTCGCACAGGTTATGAAGAACCTTAATGTCGAGAAGGGACTTGTAGTCCTTGCAGACAACGACAAGAACGTAGTGCTCAGCGCCAGAAATATGGCTGATGTAAATACCGAGGTTGTAAATGCGATCAACGTTTATGACATTCTTTCCGCAGGAAAGCTCGTACTTACCAAGGATGCACTCACCAAGATCGAGGAGGTATACGCATAATGGCTGACATTAAGTATTATGATGTGATCCTTAAGCCCGTGATCACTGAGAAGAGCATGAGCGGAATGGCTGACAAGAAGTATACATTCCTTGTTCATCCCGAATCAAACAAGAGCCAGATCAAGGAAGCAGTCGAGAAGATGTTCGACGGCGCCAAGGTCAAGAGAGTCAACACCATCAACCTTGATGGCAAGACCAAGAGAAGAGGCCGTACAGTCGGAGAGACCGCCAAGACCAAGAAGGCAGTTGTGTGGCTTACCGATGACAGCAAGGACATTGAGATCTACAGCGGATTATAATCTGTCCTTACGAAAGAGTATACAGACGGGCGTGACAAAATAAACTGATATACGCCCTCTGTGCAAACGGAGCTAAAGACTCCGGATAGTTTAGAAAAAGGAGAACTGAAAAAATGGGTATCAAGACATACAGACCCTATACAGCGTCCAGAAGGAACATGACCGGTTCCGACTTTGCTGAAGTAACCAAGAAGACTCCCGAGAAGAGCCTCATCAGCAACAAGAAGAAGAACGCAGGACGCAACAGCCAGGGTAAGATCACCGTTCGTCACAAGGGCGGCGGCAACAAAGTAAAGTACAGACAGATCGATTTCAGAAGACTTAAGGACGATGTTCCCGCTAAGGTAATCGGAATCGAATATGATCCTAACAGAACCGCTAACATCGCACTTATCTGCTACGAAGATGGCGAGAAGGCATACATCCTTGCACCTCAGGGACTTACCGACGGAATGAAGGTTATGAGCGGTGAGAACGCCGAAGTAAGAGTAGGCAACTGCCTCCCTCTTGAGAAGGTTCCCGTAGGTACCATGGTACACAACATTGAGCTCTATCCCGGAAAGGGCGGCCAGATGGTCCGCAGCGCCGGAACCGGAGCACAGCTTGTTGCTAAGGAAGGCAAGTATGCAACACTCAGACTTCCTTCAGGCGAGATGAGAATGGTTCCCATCGGCTGCAGAGCAACCATCGGAATCATCGGCAATGTAGATCACAACCTCGTAAAGCTCGGCAAGGCCGGACGTAAGCGCCACATGGGCATTCGTCCTACCGTAAGAGGCTCGGTCATGAACCCTAACGATCACCCTCACGGCGGTGGTGAAGGAAAGACCGGAATCGGTCGTCCCGGACCCAGCACCCCTTGGGGCAAGCCTGCTCTTGGTCTTAAGACCAGAAAGAAGAAGAAGGCTTCCAACAAGCTGATCGTCAGAAGACGTGACGGCAGGACACTTAAGTAAGGTAGGAGGATAAAATGGGCAGATCATTAAAAAAAGGACCTTTCGCAGACGCAAGCCTGCTTAAAAAGGTGGATGCAATGAATGAGTCGGGCAACAAGTCAGTTATCAAGACCTGGTCCCGCAGATCCACGATTTTCCCTTCATTCGTCGGACATACGATCGCCGTTCACGACGGACGCAAGCATGTTCCCGTATATATCACTGAGGACATGGTAGGACATAAGCTTGGAGAGTTCGTGGCAACACGTACATACAGAGGCCACGCAGGTGCTTCAGAGAAGAAGACCGGAGCGAAATAAGGCCACCGACTGATTTGAAAGGAGTAAACATCTATGGCTAAGGGACATAGATCTCAGATTAAGAGAGAGAGAAATGAGCAGAAGGATATGCGTCCTTCAGCAAAGCTTTCCTACGCCCGCATCTCTGTACAGAAGGCATGCTTCGTACTCGATGCGATCCGCGGGAAGGATGTACAGACAGCTATGGCCATTCTGGAGTACAATCCCAGATACGGTTCACAGATAGTAAAAAAGCTTCTTGCTTCAGCAATCGCCAATGCAGAGAACAATCAGGGACTCAACCCCGAGAACCTCTATGTTGCTGAGTGCTATGCCAACCAGGGACCTACCATGAAGAGGATAAGACCCAGGGCACAGGGCAGAGCTTACAGGATCCTTAAGAGGATGAGCAACATAACGGTCGTACTTGACGAGAAGAAATAAGGAAAGGAGCTTATAAAGCAAAATGGGACAGAAAGTTAATCCTCATGGACTTAGAGTCGGCGTTATAAAGGACTGGGATTCAAGATGGTATGCAAGCGATGCTGATTTCTCAGATTATCTCGTCGAAGATTACAATATTCGTAAGTATCTCAAGAAGAAGCTCGCAAGCGCAGGCGTTTCCAAGATTGAGATCGAGCGTGCTTCCGATCGTATCCGCGTGATCGTTTTCACTGCTAAGCCCGGTGTTATCATCGGAAAGGGCGGCACTGAGATCGACAAGACCCGCGCAGAGATCGAGAAGATGACCGGCAAGAAGGTCAAGATGGACATCACCGAGATCAAGCGCCCTGACCGCGATGCTCAGCTTGTAGCAGAGAATATCGCACAGCAGCTTGAGAACCGTGTTTCCTACCGTCGTGCAATGAAGTCCTGCATGGGCAGAACCATGAAGGCAGGTGCTCTCGGAATCAAGGCATCATGCGGCGGAAGACTTGGCGGTGCAGATATCGCACGTACCGAGTTCTACAGCGAGGGAACCATTCCTCTTCAGACCCTCAGAGCTGATATTGACTACGGATTTGCAGAGGCCAATACCACTTACGGAAAAGTAGGTGTTAAGGTCTGGATTTACAAGGGTGAGGTACTTCCCACAAAGGGAAATGCCGCTAACTCAGAAGGGAGCGAAGCATAATGTTAATGCCTAAGAGAGTCAAGCACCGCAAGCAGTTCCGCGGCAGCATGGCAGGAAAGATTTCCAGAGGTAATAAGATTACATACGGTGAGTTTGGTCTTGTAGCAACTGAGCCTTGCTGGATCAAGTCAAACCAGATTGAGGCAGCCCGTGTCGCTCTCACCAGATATACCAAGCGTGAAGGACAGGTCTGGATCAAGATCTTCCCCGATAAGCCTGTTACAGCTAAGCCCGCTGAGACCAGAATGGGTTCAGGTAAGTGAACCGTTGAGTACGGGGTAGCAGTTGTTAAGCCCGGAAGAGTAATGTTCGAGATCGGCGGAGTATCTGAGGCATGCATCTGCCAGAGAGGCACTCAGACTCGCATCTCAGAAGCTCCCTTGCAAGTGCAAGATCGTCAGCAAGGAGCAGCAGGAAGGCGGTGAGCAGTAATGAAATCAGCAAAGTATAACGAAGAACTTCAGGCAAAGAGCATTGATGCCCTTAAGCAGGAGCTCACGGATGCTAAAAAGGAACTGTTCAACCTGAGATTCCAGAACGCAACCAACCAGCTTGACAATACAGCCAGAATTACGGAAGTCAGAAAGAATATCGCTCGTATTCAGACAGCACTTACCGCTAAGGCTAATGCTTAACGAAAGGACAACGGCAGTGGAAGAAAGAAATTTGCGCAAGGTAAGAACCGGTAAGGTTACCAGTGACAAAATGGACAAGACGATCGTAGTTGCCATTGAGGAGCGCGTCAATCATCCTCTTTACAATAAGGTCGTTAAGAGAACATATAAGCTCAAGGCACATGACGAGAACAATGAGTGCAAGGTCGGTGATACCGTCCGCGTCATGGAGACAAGGCCCCTTTCCAAGGACAAGAGATGGAGACTGGTCGAGATCGTTGAGAGAGCGAAGTAAGGAGGAAGTAGAATGGTACAGCAGGAAACCAGACTTAAGGTAGCTGACAATACCGGTGCCAAGGAACTCCTTTGCATCCGCGTAATGGGCGGCTCTACCAGAAGATATGCCAACATCGGCGATATCATCGATGTTGTTAAGGCTGTTGTAGTACGTACTGTAAAGGGTGCTCGTCGTAAGGACGGTTCCTACATCAAGTTCGATGAGAATGCAGCAGTTATCATCAAGGAAGACAAGACTCCTACAGGAACCCGTATTTTCGGACCGGTAGCAAGAGAGCTTCGTGAGAAGAAGTTCATGAAGATCGTATCACTTGCTCCCGAAGTATTATAAGGAGGGCCTATAAATGCTTAAAGTTAAGAAGGGTGATACAGTAGAGATCATCGCAGGCAAGGACAAGGGCCAGCAGGGCAAGATCAAATCCGTTGATGTTAAGAACGGCAAGGTTGTTGTTGAGGGACTCAACATGGTAACAAAGCATGCTAAGCCTTCACAGTCCAACCCCAATGGCGGCATCAGCGAGATGGAAGCTCCCATCGATATTTCCAACGTTATGCTCGTCGTTGACGGCAAGAAGACCCGTGTTGGTTTTCAGGTAGAGACTAACGACAAGGGCAAGGTTGTTAAGAAGTCCAGAGTTGCAAAGTCTACCGGCAAAGTTATCGATGTAGTATTCGATAAGACCAAATAACGGGAAGGAGGAAACATTAAGTGAGCAGACTTAAGGATCAGTATAAAGCAGAGACTCGAACAGATAACAGGACAGAAGGCAGTTCTTACAAAGGCTAAGAACTCAATCGCAAACTTCAAGATCCGTGAGGGCATGAACATCGGATGTAAGGTTACCCTCCGCGGCGAGAAGATGTATGAGTTCCTTGACAGACTTGTAAATCTTGCTCTTCCCCGTGTCCGTGACTTCAGAGGAGTCAATCCCAACAGCTTCGATGGCAGAGGCAACTATGCACTCGGCATCAAGGAGCAGTTCATTTTCCCTGAGATCGAGTTCGACAAGGTCGACAAGGTCCGCGGAATGGACATCATCTTCGTAACAACGGCAAAGACAGACGAAGAGGCCAGAGAGCTTCTCACCCTGTTTAATATGCCTTTTGCTAAATAATAGGGAGGAAAAGTTCAAATGGCTAAATTATCCATGAAGGTCAAACAGCAGCGCAAGCCCAAGTTCTCTACCCAGGCTTACACACGTTGCAAGATTTGCGGCCGTCCTCACTCCGTGCTCAAGAAGTACGGCATCTGCAGAGTTTGCTTCCGTGAGCTCGCTTACAAGGGCGAGATTCCCGGAGTCAAGAAGGCATCTTGGTAAAGGAGGAAAAGCGCAATGACAATGAGTGATCCTATTGCAGATATGCTTACAAGAATCCGTAATGCTAACACTGCAAAGCATGATACAGTAGACATCCCCAGCTCACGCATGAAGCTGGCTATAGCAGATATCCTTGTTGATGAAGGATACATCGCTAAGTACGAGATGGTTGACAACGGCAATTTCAAAGATATCCGTATCTTCCTGAAGTACAATAACAACAAGAACGAGAGAGTCATCTCCGGTATCAAGAGAATCTCAAAGCCCGGCCTCAGAGTATATGCAGGCGGCAACGAGCTTCCCAAGGTTCTCGGCGGACTCGGCACCGCTATCATCTCCACCAACCAGGGTGTGCTTACCGACAAGCAGGCTCGTGAGAAGAAGATCGGCGGCGAGGTTCTTGCATTCATCTGGTAATCGTTAATCTATATATTTCAAGGAGGTACGGGCATTATGTCACGAATCGGTAAAATGCCAATCGCTGTCCCTGCAGGTGTTACTGTAGAGGTGGCAGAAAATAATAAAGTGACTGTTAAGGGCCCTAAGGGAACTCTCGAGAGAGTATTCCCTGCGGACATGAAGATCGAGCAGGAAAACGGTGAGATCACCGTTTCAAGACCCAACGATCTTAAGAAGAACAGATCCCTTCACGGACTTTCAAGAACTCTTCTCCACAACATGATCGTTGGTGTAACCGACGGATTTGAGAAGAAGCTTGAGATCAACGGTGTAGGTTACAGAGCTGCAAAGCAGGGCAAGAAGCTTACACTTAACCTCGGATATTCACATCCCGTAGAGATGGAAGATCCCGAAGGCGTTGAGACTGTTGTTGAAGGCAACATCATAACCGTTAAGGGTATTGATAAAGAGAAGGTTGGACAGCTTGCAGCTGTCATCCGCGACAAGAGAAGACCTGAGCCTTATAAGGGCAAGGGAATCAAGTACGCTGATGAGACTATCCGCCGCAAGGTTGGTAAGACCGGTAAGAAGTAAATCACGATAAGGAGAGTGTGAAGATGGTTAGCAAAGTTTCAAGACAGGATGTACGTGCTAAGAAGCACGATAGAATTCGTAACCGCTTCAAAGGAACCGCAGAGCGTCCCCGCCTTGCAGTTTTCAGAAGCAACAGC
>CACWJQ010000028.1 GCA_902761225.1 uncultured Lachnospiraceae bacterium
GATAGAAATAACCTGATCAGCTCCGCTCTCTGCACCAACCTGAAGCTTCTTGCCTGTGAATGAACCATCAAGCAGGCACTGCTCGTTGAAGGTTGTGGTTGTAGCTACACGGCTGATCTCATTCTTGAGCTGGGTAAGCTCTGCTGCGATATAACTTCTGTCAGTTGACATGTTGGTATCGTTAGCAGCCTGAGTAGCAAGCTCATTCATTCTCTGCAGCATATCGTGTACTTCATTGAGTGCACCTTCTGCTGTCTGTACTGCGGAAACGCCGTCCTGTGCGTTGGCAGATGCCTGGGTAAGACCTCTTACCTGGCGTCTCATCTTCTCGGAAATTGCAAGACCTGCTTCATTATCTGCTGCACGGTTGATCTTGTAACCGGAAGAAAGCTTCTCAGTAGACTTAGTAAGACTGGACTGAGTAAGACCAAGCATTCTGTTAGAGTTCATTGCTGTAAGATTGTGTTGTACTACCATAATATTTCCTCCTTGAAATAAATGTGATGCCGCTTCCCTGCGGCTGTTTATGTTAGTTTGTCGGCTTAGAAACTCTCGGATCCGCGCTCATCCGAATGTTTTCTGTTGCCTTACACTTATTATATCGGACCGAAGGCTAAAAAGTTAAGGATATTTTCAAAAAAATATTACCAAATGATTTTGGGATTTATAGTGTATTCTTCCCATATTACGTTTAAGCGATCCCAGTACATATCTCGCACAAAAAAGGGGCTGTATAAACAGCCCCTTCAAAATATGCTTTATGGAATTATCCGAGAAGGCTGAGAACACCCTGGTTGCTCTGGTTAGCCTGTGCGAGCATCGACTGACCTGCCTGCTGGAGAATGTTCCTGTTAGAGAACTTAACCATCTCAGAAGCCATGTCGGTATCACGGATACGAGACTCAGCTGCGGTGGTATTCTCAACGACATTGTCAAGATTGCTGATGGCGGTGGTATTCTCAACGACATTGTCAAGATTGCTGATGGTGTGCTCAAGTCTGTTCTGTACAGCACCGAGATTAGATCTCTGAGTGTTGACCTTCTTGATAGCATCCTTAACGTTCTTGATAGTAGCCTGAGCTTCATCATGAGTGCCAACCTTAATCTTATCAGCAGTAAGTCCAAGTCCGGATGCAGACATCTTGGAGATGCTGATAGAAATAACCTGATCAGCTCCGCTCTCTGCACCAACCTGAAGCTTCTTGCCTGTGAATGAACCATCAAGCAGGCACTGCTCGTTGAAGGTTGTGGTATTCTCTGCAGCATATCGTGTACTTCATTGAGTGCGCCTTCTGCTGTCTGTACTGCGGAGATACCATCCTGGGCATTAGCTGAAGCCTGGGTAAGACCTCTGACCTGACGTCTCATCTTTTCGGAGATTGCAAGACCTGCTGCGTTATCAGCTGCTCTGTTGATCTTATAACCGGAAGAAAGCTTCTCGGTTGACTTGGTAAGAGCTGACTGGGTAAGACCAAGCATTCTGTTAGAGTTCATTGCTGTAAGATTGTGCTGTACTACCATAATTTTTCCTCCTTGAATTAGTCCCGCGTCCCTTATGCGGGACATTGATCTGTTCGTTTTCGAGTCTGGCGACTTTTCAATTTATTTTCGCCTACACTCATTATATCGACCCGGCCTGCAAAAACTTTAGTCCCTAAATAAATATTTTTGATTCAATTCATACAATACAAAACCGGATTCGATGTATAATCAATATATATTATACATTAAAATCTCGAAAAATACATATTTTGAGGTGCTATTTTGAAGCATTCTGCAGACTTTTTCAAAGACGAGATAAGGAACGGTTTCTATATTCCCACCACCATTAAGCAGGCGTGGGCTAATACCCTTGACGTTTTGTCCGAGATAGACCGCATCTGTACCAAATACGATATCACCTACTTTGCCGACTGGGGGACGATCCTCGGAGCAGTCCGGCATGGTGGATTCATACCCTGGGACGATGACCTTGATATCTGCATGAAGCGTGATGATTATATCAGATTCAGGGAAATAGCAGACAGCGAACTGCCGGACAATTACTGTATCCATGACTACGAAAGGCACGAGAATCACTGGCTTTTCCTTGCAAGAGTTGTTAATAATAAAAAAATGTGCTTTGAGCCATCGTATCTTAAGGAACATTACAACTTTCCGTGGCTGTCCGGTATTGATATTTTTCTGAAAGACTATCTGTGCGAAGATCCCGAGGCTGAATCGGCCAGAGACAAGGAAATCCTAGAAATCCTTGCATGTGCTGACAGCATTACAGAAAAAACGATCAGTAGGAGCGCTGCTGTTTCAAAGATCCAGGAACTAAATCGCAGATATGGATCTAATGTACCGGTAAAAGGGGATGACCGGAATATTGCTGTTTCGCTTTACAGGCTCGCCGAACAGCAGATGGGAAGAGTATCTTCTTCCGAATCCTGCAAAATAGGTCAGATTTTTCCATGGGTACTTAAATCCGGATCATCTGCAGGTGAGCCCGCATCAGACTATGACAGAACCATAAGACTTCCCTTCGAAGACACCACCATTCCGGTTCCGGCCTGCTATAACCGCATCCTGTCCAGAAAATACGGTAATTACTGTCAGATACGAAAAGTATGGGGAGGGCATGATTATCCGTATTTTGAATCCCAGAAAAAAGAGATTGAAAAGCTCTCCGGCTCCGCATATCCTGCATTTGCATTCAGTAAGGAAATGCTCATCAGACCTAAAAAGGATGAAAGCAATTCTCTGAAAAACATTTCTGAGGAATGCATATGCGGTCTCGAGGATTATCTTGCGAACATCCAGAAGGCTTTGAGTGAAGAAAACTACGACAGCCTCGAAGATCTGTTCCTTGGCAGTCTCAGACTTACGGAAGACCTGGGTACGCTCATCGAGAAAACAAAAGGCGAAAACAGACAGCCTGTCAGAGAGGTTATACAGATCCTGGAGGAGTACTGCTGTGCTCTGACCGGATTCTATCAGAAGATGGCACAGGACGGGATGATATCCGATCCCGAAACGCTGCAGAGCAGTCTGGACCGGGTAAAAAAAGGCATCCGCGCTAACATCACACTCCGAAAAGAGATCCTTTTTCTATCCATCGGGCCAAAAGAGTGGACAAGTCTGAAACCTTTCTATGATGATGCTCTTTTGGAAGAAAATACCGATGTGTATGTCTTGATCCTGACTCTTATGGAAAAAGATATCTTCGGAAACATCATGAACGGGGATGATACCGGATCAAATGGAGCCCGGGATATATCCCTTCAGAGGGGAACCGAACTGTCATATTATGACGGATTAAACCCCTCCCACGTTATGGACTACTCTGCTTATGATCCGTCACTTCATGCTCCTGATAAGATATATATACAGTTTCCTTATGACGGTGAAAATCCCTGCCTTACAATCCCAGTGCAGTTTTATTCAGCAAACCTCATCAGGTTTACCGATGAACTGATATATATCCCCATAGGCAATACTTCGGAATTCTCAGAAAAAGCCACTACCGATCAGTACACTCTCAGGTGTCACCTGAACACCCCGGGCGTGATCAGTTCCGACAGGATATATGTACAGTCAGAGAATATGAAGGAACAATATGTCCGTTCGCTATGCAGTTTTGCAGGAGAAGGGACTAAAGAGGTCTGGAATGACAGGATAATGGTATCGCCTTATTCCTACAGTAATTATGCAAAAAACAGGCGTATGATTTACTGTATAGGTCTGAACGAAATGTCGGAGCATCCGGGCACCTTTATCTCTGCTGTCCGCAGCAGGTTCAGGATTTTTGAAGATACTCAGAATAATATATGTGTCTCAGTAGCATTCTATCCTTCCGAACGAAGCGAATGGGAAAAGATAGACCCTGCTGCAACAGACGAATTATTCCGTATGATCCAAACCCTTGTCCGCGAAAACAGGATCACTCTCATAAGATCACACACTTCAAGCTCCGACGATATCGCATTGGACTTTGATGCATACTATGGGAGTCCATCACCCTTTGTGCCTGCATTTATCTCTCAGCATAAACCGGTGATGATATCAGATTATACGGTCTGATCCACATTAAAAGAGCAGGAAAGACCTCCTGCTCTTTTGTATCCGATCAATACTCAATTACTTTTTGGAATCCATATAGAGAGATTCAGCACCGCCCATGCCACGCTGCGCCTGCATATAACTGTATGCTGCATTGAGCGAAGTTCTTTCCTTGCCGATACCGCTGCGGACATTCTTGAAATATCCTTCCATCAGCTTCTTGTTCTCGGCTTCCTGTGCCTGTAGTGATGAACTCTTATCAGTGATCTCGCGGATCAGATCCTGAAGTCTTTTTATCCGCGGAGCGTTTGCTTCTCTGTCAGTTTTCAGTGTGTCTGCCACTCTTTGATACAGAGCTTCAAATCCTTCATCAAGCATATTAAGCTCTTCGATAAGTCTGTCTTTTTCCTCAATATACTCATCGAATTCATCAAGATCAGGTCTTTCACTGTAAGTGGTAAAAACATTCTTCTGCTTAAGATTAAATTCCCCAATCTCATCGAGAACCTTAATCTTCTTAACAAGCGACTCCTCAAGGAGTTCCAGATAATCCGCCATATTATCTCCTATCAGTTTCTCCAGGTAATGCCGTTGGCCTTCATGACTTCCTTCCAGGTATCCCTTACGGAACGAAGGTGCTCATTGACTTCCTGAAGTATCTCGGGATCTTTCTTAAGATTAGCTTCGATCAGTCTTGTCGCCAGATAAGAATAAATGTTCTCAAAATCCTGAGCCACAGCATACTTCATATCCAACGTCTGTCTCAGATAATCTATTATGTGTTCAGCTTTAAGAATGTGAGTATGAGCTTTCTGAACATCTTTCTCCTCAATGGCTCCAATCGCTATATTGATAAACTTTATAGCTCCATCATATAACATCAGGGTCAGTTCTGCCGGTGAAGCCGTCATCACTTTATTATTTGCGTACTGCTGATAGGCATTAGGTAAAGGCATATCCTTTATCGCTCCTTATAATGTTTATTTATGATCCTCCGCCCATAAGACCTGCTAATGCACTGCTCTTGGACTGCATCGCCTGTAATGTCTTCTCCATAGCAGCATACTGTCTGTAAAGCTTATCCTCATAATCATTAGCTTTGTCTTCCAGCGTCTTGATGGTCGATTTATACCCGTCATAATCGGTCTTCATCTTCTTATCATCATAGAAACTTCCGTAGGATCTGCGGCCATCAACCGACTTTGACATACCGTCAAGCCTGCTGTAAAGTTCCTTGGACAATTCCTTGAAAAATCCCTCTACAGCACTTGGATCGGATGCGATCATGGCTGACAGCTTATCAGTCTTATCCTTAAACTTGGGATCATCCTTATCTCCGTCAATATGAAGAGCATGCTTCTCATTATCGGGAGTGTCAAAGTAACTGCCTGTTCCTATTCCAAAACTTGACAGATAATATGTCTGACCGTTTACCTCGAAGCCCTTGTTCATAACTTCGGTAAACATATTCCTGAGACTGGAAAGATTGGAATCGCCCCTGAGAAGACCTGATTTGATCTTGTTCTCGTATTCCTCAACATCCTTGTCATTCATTGCTTCCTTCTCGTCATCGGTAAGCATGGAATACTTTCTTGCGGATGCCGCTCCATAGTACTTATCAATCTCGTTGATTGCCTTGTTGTACTGTGCCAGCATATTCTTGACCATGTCATAAATGCCGCTCGTATCGGTATCGGTAGAAAGCGTTACTTCCTTACTGCCGGTCTCTTCAAGCGCTGTTATGGTAAGACCGTTTATCTTGAATGTATTGGAATCGCTGGTAAACTTTGCATTGTTCAGGTATATAGTCGCATCGGTTCCATCAATCTTCGAAGCATACTGAGATGCATCATAGCCTTCAGCTGCCTTGTCTGCATCAGAAGCAGTTGCAAGTCCGAGAGCTGCAAGAGCGCCGTTTCCCGAGTCAGTCAGGGTAAAATCATTCTTGGCACCGGTTGCCTTGGAATTGATGAAGAATCTCTGGGTATCAGCATCAAAAGATGCATTGAGGCCGGCATCCTTAAGTGTAGTGAGGACATCGGAAATAGTAGTGTTCTCATCTACCGCAAGTGACTTAATCTCTTTGCCGCCGATATTAACCTTGATGGTATCTCCTGTTCCTTCGAAACCAAGATCCTTCAAAGTACTCGCCGCAGTGAAAGTCTTCTCGGAGCTGTCACCATTAAGATCCCTACCGGTAAGGTAAGCCGACTTTGCAAGAGATTCCACCTTAAGCTTCTGGTTGGTCTTGGGGGCTCCGTCTCCGGTAACAACACTTGCCACGGACGAATCGGATACGGTAGTCTTCAGCTTACTGTATGCATTAGAAAATCTCATGCTGGAAACATGTGACTGGAACAATCCCTTGATATTGTTATTAATCCCGGTCCATATATCCTGCTTCCATCCGAGTTTCTTCTGGTCGTTCTTCGCAGTCGTAACCTTCTGCTTCTTAGTACTTACGAGGGCTTCTACCACGGCATCGGTATCGAGTCCGGATATAAGTCCGCCCATTCTGATCTTATTAGCCATAGCTTCCCTCCTTATCTCTTCTCATTTACGAACAATCCGGCCATTTCCCAGACCTTGGCTATCATATCCAGTGTCTTCTCGGGAGGAAGCTCTTTGATAACTTCCTTGGTCTTCTTGTCTACGATCTTGATGGTAACCCTGTTGGTCTCATCATGGAATCCGAATACAGCTTCGGTATTCTCAAGCTGACTCTTCTTAAGCTTCTCGACTGCCTTCTTGATCTGCTCTCCTGTGAGCTGCTGATCTTCGGAAGCATTCTTATTCTCCGAATTGTCGGCTGTTCCCTTTTCCACAGCACTGCTTACCACAGCAATATCCTCGAGTGGAGTTGCTGCCGTATCAGGCTGCTGTGAAATCTCTGCTGAGTTAACAGGCTGTGCCGGTTTTGCAGGTGCGTATGTCTGTTGCTGCAGACTCATTACGCTGCTGATAGGTTCTATTGACATTCTGATCACCTCCATGTGATATTTCGGACATTATCCGTCTAGTCCTTAGCATTTACAGTTGCAATTATATTATAAACAGTTACGCTCCAATGGAAAACGATTTTTTCCGCTAGAGATACTTTTCTAATCCTTTCATCGGCATTTCCTTATCAGAAAATTAGCCCAAATAAGAAAAAATTTTATAATATCTTCTGTTATTTTAAAATTACCCGGTCTGTCATGACCGGGTAATCACAGATTAAGGCTGTATATGCTCATTCACAAGCCTGTCAACGAATCTTTCCGTGAGTTCATAGACAAGCACATCGGGATGGTCTGTCTCAAGGACTTCCGGATCCCAGTATTCCTTGGGTATCATCTTTATCGTATTAAAATGCTCTCCCAGATAAAACCGCATAATATTGCAGAAGGAGTCCCTGTATATGATGACATTTCTCGGATCTCTTCCGGGTGCCGCATAGGACACTATACCGTTTACATCATCGGAGATGATAGCCATTCCCTCAGCCGGATATCCGGCAAACATGATATCCACATCCTCAAAAAGGTCGCTGGCACCGAGGTTCATGAGCATTGTAAGATCTCCCCAGGACTGATATCTGGGGAACTTCTCTCTCTGATCAGCGGGCGGTATGTCTATTCCCAGTTCCCTTAGTAGCGCTCTTGCTCCCAGATAACCGCCCAGGTAGTTCCAGTGGGTATCAAGATGATAATACATCGGTTCATCCGGATACTGCGCCTTATATTCCGCAAGATCCTCATATGACCACACAACCCTGATGTCCGTGTTCATCCTCAGATAAGCCACCAGCTGGTCCGTATTGCACGCACTGCCTATCCTGGACCTCTGATAATAATCCGGCATGTACTCTTCGTACACTCTCTCTTTATTAGGGCATATCATAAGCACAAATTCACAGTCGTGCTCTCTGCACCACTCAGCGGTGGCTTCAAGACTTGCCGCAGCCTGTGCAAGCTCAGCATCCGTAAATACAGCCGTGCCTTTGAATTGCTCTATATTCCTGCCGTCGGCACTTGCCTCCGAATTATAGAACAGCCATCCGTTCTTTCCTATGACAGTACTTCCTATGCCTTCGTTGAATATCTGGTAGGAGATCCTGCTGTTAGCTGTAATGAGCTTACTCCTGAAGGGGAAATTGTCGTTATAATAAGCCTCATACTGTATGGGATAAGTATCTATACCCGAAATAGAGAAAACAGGTCTTTCCGTCATATTCCTGTTCTCGTAATTCTCGGTATCGATCCTGGGTCCGAGCACCATGTACAGCAGGGGAAGCCCAAGGATAAAGCCCCAGAAGCTCAGATGCACGAACCAAAGCCTTATATTCAGTTTGCCTGTTTTTTCACTCATTCTAGAACCTGAAATATATAAACGGATTATATGTGTTACTTGCAAGCAGTATTATGCATATCCCGAAGATAAACGCACACCAAAGGTACTGTACCACCGGATTCATTACGATCTTCCTGACCGCAGGGATCTTCTCAGGAAGCATCTGGATAAGTCCGCAGCCAAGAATACCCAGTCCGGCACAGAGCATACATCTGTGTGACATAAGCTCGCCTACCGAGTAGTAATTTGGAAGAAGAGGATTGAACATCTTGGTGACCATAATGAAGGCATTCTTCAGTCCGCCTATCCTGAAAAACACCCAGCCCAGATTTACCACGAAGAAAGTATAGATCCAGGCAAGAGGCTTACATTTTTCAAGTACTTTGGAGAAGCCAAGCCTCTCTATGCACCTGAAAAAGCCGTGGTATACACCCCAGAATATGAATGTAAAGCCTGCACCATGCCAGAAGCCTGTCAGGAAAAATACGATCATCAGATTAACATAGGATCTGACCTTGCCCTTCCTGTTTCCGCCGAGAGGGATATACAGGTATTCCCTGAACCATGTTCCCAGGGATATATGCCACCTTCTCCAGAACTCACTTATGGATTTCGACATATATGGATAGTTAAAGTTCTCCAGGAACTCAAACCCGAACATTTTGCCCAGTCCAATGGCCATATCCGAATAGCCCGAGAAATCATAGTAGATCTGAAGGGTATAGAGTATGGATGCGATCCAGACGGGAAGTGCCGAGAGGGATGCGGGATCATATCCGTAAATCCTGTCCGCAGCCTCAGCCACGGTATTTGCGATTATGACTTTTTTTCCGAGTCCCAGTATAAAGCGTCTGATGCCTTCGACAGACTTTTCGATCGTAACCGTCCTGTTTTCAAGCTGCTCGTTAATGTCCTCATATCTTACTATAGGACCTGCGATCAGCTGAGGGAAGAATGATATATACAGAGCAAGATTGATGATATTCTTCTGAACCGGGAACTTACCCCTGTACAGATCGATGATATAGGACATTATCTGGAAGGTGAAAAAAGAGATGCCTATGGGAAGGGATATACCCCAGATCTTAAGCGGAAGGTGAAGATAATTGACCAGCACCACCGTTCCGAAGGACGCATACTTGAAGAATCCCAGAAGTCCGAGATTAAAGATTATATCAAGAACCAGGACCACCTTCGATATATGATCCTTCTCACCGGATCCTGCTGCATTCCGCCTGTACTTATCTATGGCCAGTCCCGCAAAATAATTCACGATGATCGAAGCCAGCATCAGGAATACATAAACAGGCTCTCCCCAGGCATAGAAAAAGAGGCTGGCAAGAAGCAGGAAAAAATTGACATATTTATTTTTCCTGAGGATCCTGCTGCCGAAGAACACCACCGGCAGAAAGACCATAATAAATATCAGGGAACTGAAAAGCATTTATCACTCCGAAGACTTGAAATCAAGTCAGTATAATATATTCTGAACATCACTAAATGTTTATTATACATCAAAAACGCCCTGCCCGCATCTGCAACCCGCCAATAGGTATATTTAGGCAAGCTTCTCGGACAGGATGATCTTCACAATCTCAAGCGCCCTGAGGAGTACAGTATGTGAAGTCTCCACTTTTTTAAAACCGTTCATGGCAATCTCTTCCCGTTCATCATCTCTGTCCAGGTAGTGCATACAGATATCCGGAAGTTCATCGTATGATGAGAATGTCATCACATCGGTCCCTTCCTCAAGAAGCCCATTCATGGCAGATACCGAATCCGTAAGACAAAACGACCTGCATCCTGTAATATCCCATATTCTCTGTGGCAGTCCGCATCTGATGGTACGGGACGTAAGGTTGAGATTGATCTTAGATGCCCTGAACACCTCCGGCATTTCCCTGAGAGTTTCCACCCCGCCATGTATCACAACCCTTTTATCAAGTCCTGAGGTATCCGATCTGGTGAAAAGATGCAGGCTCCCTTCCGGAAGACTGCCTGCAAGCATGTTCAGCACATTTATACGGTCAAGACATGTAAGATGATTTCCCAGATAATTGTTAACGGCAACGTACCTGTCCATATCGATCACTGAATCCCCGGCCGTATAGAAGGAAGGATCTGCAGCTTTAAGCGCTTCTATATCATATGCAGTCACTCCGTTTTCAATGACATCCATTCCCGGGACTTTTATCTGCTCAGCGATCAGAGACTCCATATGTTCAAAGGCACCGCCCTTGATAGCGCCGCTCTTTTTAAGTTCACCATATCTGTCCTTCTCATTATAGAGCGAACCTATAAAGCTGACACCATATCTGTACGCTTCGGGAAACGGAAGCTTTTCGAGCCTCTCCGTCGCCGCACCCAAAGGCATATATCTGATATTGTCAGGGTTAAAACCGCTGACGCTTTCATACTGTTTTTCATCAAAAAGAAAGATCCTGTTACAGCTGTTTTGAACCTCCGCAGAATAGATCTCCGCAACGGGACAGTCAACAGAAAGTGCGGCATATATCACGCCGAGTCTTTCACATACAAGGGAAATAAAAGGAAAGAAATCTATGGAAAATACAAACAGCGGGTCATTGGCAGATATCCCTTCGAGGAGTATCCTTACCCTCTCCTCACCCGGAATGTCCTTACGGTACATTTCCTCGGTTATCTCCGCCACCTCAAGACCGGTCTTCTTAAATGCATCGATAAAGTCCGGCTCGCATATGCTGTTGTACCGGTAAAACAATACCTTCATAAACTCTCCGGATCCATCCTGCAGCCGGGATCAGCTTTACACAGGAAAAATATCCTCTATCGCAGAAAACAGATCTTCCATGGACAAAAGCTGCGAAACTCTTCCTCGAAGCTTCGAGGCTCCGGGCATCCCGTGGGTATACCAGGCAAGATGCGCCCTCATTTCCCTTACCGCTGTATATTCACCCTTATACTTAAGCAGCAGTTCACCATGTCTTCTCGCCACGCGTCTTTTTTCTTCATTATCCGGAACATATATTTCCCTGCCGGACATATGATCATCTATCTGTCTGAAGATCCAGGGATTGCCTCTCGTAGCACGTGCGATCATGACCCCGTCGCATCCTGTCTCATTCAGCATGCGCTCCGCATCTTCCGGGGTGTTCACATCACCATTTCCTATAACAGGGATCCCGACAGCTTCCTTAACCTGTCTGATGATATCCCAGTCAGCTTCTCCGGAATAATACTGGCTCCTGGTCCTTGCATGGACGGCAATGGCACTTACGCCTGCTGCCTCGGCAATCCTGGCTATCTCCACAGCATTGACGCTTTCAGCGTCCCAGCCCTTTCGTATCTTCACTGTAACGGGCTTTTTAGGAGAATTGTCCACCATGGCCTTCAGTATGCGTCCCGCAAGATCAGGGTCCTTCATAAGAGCCGAGCCCTCTCCGTTACCGGCAACCTTCGGCACCGGACATCCCATGTTAAAATCTATTATCTCAAAATCCTCATCCTGCAGCGAAGCCGTAACTTCACGAAGGATATCCGGCTCCGACCCGAACAGCTGCATGCTCACGGGATGCTCGCTTTTTTCCGTCCTGAGCATTGCTACCGTGTTCTTATTGTGATACGAGACAGCCTTTGCGCTGACCATCTCCGCACACACGAGCCCTGCGCCCAGTTCCGAACATATTATCCTGAACGCCGTATCCGTGACACCTGCCATGGGACCGAGGATATAATCATTTTTCAGTTCAACATTACCGATCTTCAAATTAGTAATTATTCCTCCGCCAGCACCTTATCAAGATCCTCGCCAAGTATCAGAACTCTGTAATATGCCTTGAGAGATTCAAAAAGTTCGGCCCTGTTCTGTCTGATCTGTCCTATCAAAAGCCCCGATGACACATCATCATAAGTGATGTCATTTTCGTCAGTCCTCGTCTCAAGACAGATCTCCCCGTCCTCTTCAAAGCTTATGGTAAATATCCCCCCCACCTCTTCGGTGAAAAGAACACAGATTATATGGAGGTCATCCTGAATGGACTTCGGAAGCTTCTCAAATCTTTTATTGAAATAATACTTCTTATCATAGGCATTGGCTCCGCAGATTACCAGCCTTCCTCCATCCATACCGTCATCCTGAACCTCGGCAGATGTATCTCCGCCATGTTCAAAGGCAGACATTTTAACCTTTACATCATTACTCTTATCAGACATACCCGTATATACCTCTTACCGATACTTCTCCCGAATTGACTTCCACTATGCTGCCGTCATCAGTCTCAACAAGGAGTTCTCCGCGCTCGTTTATGCCGCGCGCTTTTCCGTCATATTCACCCTTAGGGTCAAGTACCCTGACCCTCTTTCCGGCATTGACCAGCCTGTCCAGATATGCGCCCCTTACAAAGCCCAGGTCACCCTCTGAAATAAAGCGTTCAAGCAGCAGACCGAACTCATTCATTATCTCAGCAACAAGAACGCTGCGCTTTACATTCATATTCCAGGCATCATCAAGTGCTATGGCTGTAGATGCTATCTCGGGAGCAAATTCCCTGTGGCGCACATTGATTCCGACACCGATGACCACATATCTGACAAAATCAGATTCACAGCTCATTTCCGTGAGCATCCCGCAGCATTTTTTCCCGGATATGACTATATCGTTAGGCCACTTTATCAGAGGTGAGAACTCATCCCTTACAGCTTTCCTCTGTCTTCCCGAGGTTTTGATGGCGCTGCCGGCATGAACCTTCTCCATCCCCCTGCAGACCGCAAGAGCCATGAGGAGCGTGAGCATCGGAGCCTTCTCCGGAGTGATATCCGGTCTGCACATATAAGAAAAATACACATTACATCCGGAAGGAGAGATCCATGACCTGCCCCTTCTCCCACGTCCGAGACTCTGGTCGTCACTGACCACAAGAAGTCCTCCGTCAGCTCCGGCTTCGGCACATCTTGCTGCCTCGGAATTGGTCGAATCTATTGTATCAAAAAAAACGACCTCTCTTACACCGGAGGCATCCTCAAGTCTGCTCAGGATCTCATTCCTGGAATAAATATCCCGGAACACACCCTGTCCTTCAGAGTCTGCCGCAGATTCAGGGTTCCTGCCGACTGATGTCCCGTCGTCCTCGATAAGTCTGTAGCCCCTGTTACGGACTGCCTCTATATGGTATCCCTCCTTCTGAAGGGACTGCATCGCCTTCCAGATGGCAGTTCTCGATACTTGTAAAATTGTACAAAGCTCCTGGCCGGATACGTAATCACCCTTCCGGCGCAGGAGCTCTAAGATCTTGGCTTTCATTGTTTACAGAGTGGCATCCATTATTGCCTTGATAGTATGCATCCTGTTCTCAGCCTCAACGAAGACCAGAGAATTAGCTGATTCGAACACCTCGTCAGTAACCTCCATCTCGGTAAGACCGTACTTCTCATAGATCTCTCTTCCGATCCTGGTACCAAGATCGTGGAACGAAGGCAGACAGTGCATGAAAATGGCATCGGGTCCGGCATTCTCCATCACTGACTTATCAACCCTGTAAGGAGACAGATCCGCGATTCTCTCCTTCCAGACATCCTCGGGTTCACCGAGAGATACCCATACATCGGTATATACTATGTCCGCACCCTTGGATGCTGCCTGGGGCACATCGGTGATGATTATCTCTGCTCCGGTCTTTTCAGCTATCTCTCTTGCCTTTTCAACTATCTCAGGGGCAGGCTGATACTTTTCGGGTGCACAGATCACACAGTTCATTCCTACAAGTGCACACGCCATCATGAGAGAGTTGCCGGTATTGAGTCTCGCATCACCCATATAGCAGAGAGTAAGTCCCTCAAGATGTCCGAAATGTTCCCTGATCGTAAGGAGATCTGCGAACATCTGGGTGGGATGGGATTCATTGGTGAGTCCGTTCCACACGGGAACCTTGGAATAATAAGCGAGTTCCTCAACTATGGTCTGCTCAAAGCCTCTGTATTCGATCCCGTCAAACATTCCGGCGAGCACACGCGCGGTGTCCGCTATGGATTCCTTCCAGCCGATCTGGGATCCTTCGGGATCCAGATATGTCACATGCATACCAAGGTCATGAGCCGCAACCTCGAATGAACACCTGGTCCTGGTGCTGGTCTTCTCGAATATAAGAGCAATATTCTTGCCGGGATGATGATCCGCAACGGATATACCGCTCTTCTTTTTACTCTTAAGATCTGCAGCAAGGTCAAGAAGATAGAATACCTCCTCGCTTGTCAGATCAGACATCTTTAAAATGTCACGTCCTTTTAAATTAACCATGATAATTACCTGTTCCTTCACACATCTGTCATGCGTGATCTGCACTTACCGGGTTTCCCGGATTCTCGTGCAATATAATCTGTCTGTCAGGGGCAGTCTTCATACCCTGAGTGAGGTGCTTCACATTCAGAATCTCTCTTTACTCCGGGCTTGGCATCTCTTGAACTCTTGATACCCTGCTCGAGTGCAACACCCATGCTTGCGATCCCCTGAAGATCAGCGGGAAGAAGGATCGTTGTAGCCTGCCCGTCCGCAACCTTCTCAAATGCCTCGAGACTCTTGAGCTTAAGGACCGCACCGTCAGCTTCTGCATCCTTGAGAAGCTTAAGTCCGTCAGCCTTTGCCTGCTGAACCTTGAGGATTGCCTCTGCCTGACCTTCTGCTTCAAGGATCATCTTCTGCTTGTGAGCATCAGCGTGAAGGATCATTGCCTGCTTTTCAGCCTCTGCGTTGAGGATTGCGGATTCCTTGTTACCTTCTGCCTCAAGAATTCTTGCTTTCTTATCACCTTCAGCTCTGGTTACGGCTTCACGTCTCTCACGCTCTGCCTTCATCTGCTTCTCCATGGCGTTCTGAATCTCAGCGGGAGGGATGATGTTCTTGAGCTCGACACGGTTAACCTTGATCCCCCAGGGATCGGTAGCAACATCGAGGGTTGCTCTCATCTTGGTATTGATGGTCTCACGTGAAGTGAGGGTCTCATCAAGTTCGAGGTCACCGATGATGTTACGGAGTGTTGTTGCGGTGAGATTCTCTATAGCCTGCATGGGATTCTCAACACCGTATGCATAAAGCTTGGGATCGGTTATCTGATAGAAGACAACGGTATCGATCCTCATTGTAACGTTATCCTTGGTGATAACAGGCTGGGGAGGGAAATCTGCAACCTGCTCCTTAAGGTTGACCTTTCTTGCTACACGGTCGAAGAAAGGAAGCTTGATATGAAGTCCTACCGACCATGTGGACTGGTAAGCACCGAGTCTTTCAACGATAAATGCGTTGGCCTGGGGCACAACCTTGATACAGCTTACGAACACTACAAGAAAAAGAACGATAACAAAGATTAAAGGTCCCATATTATTCTCTCCTTTTATTTATTGATCCGGAACATTCCGGACAAACAACACATCAGTCATCCTGATCCTCTATCATATTGGGATCGAGCAGGGCATCGGATTTCTCAAGTCTGATGATCCCCTTAAGGGATTCATCCAGATCCACGATAAGCTTATTGCCTTCGATCTTCTTGATAACGACAACTGCCTTCTCCGGAATGACGATCCCGTCAACGATGCTCCTGGCGCTCCAGTCAAGTCCATTGACGGTAACTTCCCCGATAGCCTTGATATTATCTATCTCGGAGACAACGATCGCTCTCTCCCCTATCAGGCTCTCGGCATTGGTCTTTACACGGCCCTTATTGAAATACCTGACCGCGACGGGCTTTGTAAAGATCAGCATGCTGAAACTGACCACGGCAAAAACTATGATCTGAACCCAGAAATACGGAACAAAGAGCGAAACGATGGCGGCTACGAGAGCACCTCCCGCAAACCACACACTTGTAAGCCCCATGGTCACCAGTTCAACTATGGCACAAAGCGCAAGAACTATAAGCCAAAAAACAAACTGTCCACTCATAGCACCCTCCTTTTACAGATCATCCGACATACTTATGATCCGAAAATGCAAATACACATTTATGATACCATACTTTTCACAAAAAAACACGGCTTCGGTCATAAACAAAACCGAAGCCGTGATGATCATGAAAGCTTAATAGAATATGTGGTGTCCGATGGCGATTCCGGTATGCATGCCGTTATTCGTCCTGAAGTGGGTGAGATCCCCTACATTGGACACACCGCTCAGTGCCTCCTGGGCTGCAAGGATACAGCTCTGACGGATATTGCCCGAGTTATAGACCTGGTTAACCCTTCCGCTCATGGCGGGGGTGAACTGTCCGGAAGCATATATGACACCATGTATCGTATTGGGATATGCAGCTGAACGCACTCTGTTCATGACGACAGCGCCGACAGCAACCTGACCTTCGTAGGGTTCTCCGCCTGCTTCACACTGTATCAGTGCCGCAAGAAGGAGGAGATCATCCGCACCGGTCATGTATGCTCCGTAATTCTGGTGACGTCTCGCCTCAGCCTCGGCAGCTTCTCTTGCCCTGATCTGCTCGATCGTCTCACCGGCATCAACTTCAAATGATATGTCTATATACTGGCTTGCAACATATCCGTCCACATCGCAGTAATCGACATATACCCATCCGGGCTCCGACTGGTCAACCACTTCCAGTATCTCATTAAGAGGAACTACGGTAAGGACCTCACTGTCCATGGATGCCTCGGAGTGTATCCTGAGCGATGATGCATTGACGATACCGAGTGTCATGCCCACATCGGCAGCCATGGCTTCAGCATCCTCTCCAAAAAGAAGATATTCGTTCTCAACCCATCCGATGAGGTCGCCCGAACGGATCAGTGACCATTCATCTCCCAGTTCAAGAAGAGTTCCACCGCAGTCCTTATAAAGGACTCCGGTCTTTTCGGAATCAACGGTTGCCTCACTTCTTACATTCACATAGTTCCTTATATCCACCATAACAAGATCGGTCATGGTCTCTTCATCGGGAAATACAATATTGAGTTCGGCGATGGTCCTGTCAATGACCTCTGAAGCATTGGGAGAATTAAGAACACCCGAAGCACCTCCTCTCGCACCGTCAAGAGGTCCTGCCTCCACGCGAAGTGAAAGCCCCCGAAGCATGATCATCATGCTGCAGAGAAAAAGAGCTGATATGAATTTTACGGTCAGTGATCTTCTCATATGTGTGCTTTGGGCAATAAATGTTACAAAATTGTTAAGCCTGTGTATGATACCAAAACATAAAATTTATGTCAACTTGACAAGCCGCTGTACATCCCCGCCGGATCTCCTTATAAGGCCTGCACCCGCAACGTTCCGCTTATTTTCAGCATACAGGACGGAGCACCGGCAGCGGGAAGCATATAAAAAGCCCTCCGGAAAGTCCGGAGGGGCCAACTGCAGCAGATCTTCAAAATCCCGGGATGGAAACTGAGCGAAAGGCCGCCACAAAAGCCGGAGTATCAGGAAAGCTTCAGGGTCCGCAGAGGAGGAAGGCCCTCAGCGAAACGCTGGGCTATGATTATCCCCTTATGACCTGCCACTTCTTTTATAAATGTAAATACCTTCTTACGAAGATCATCACCCATTCCCCTGAAGGGCTCATCCATCATGAGGATGTCGGAAGGAACCGATGTAGCCCGCACTATGGCTGTAATACGCCTGTTCACAGGATCCAGCTCCCTTACGGGAACGTTCACAAGTTCGGAGGGCATCAGCTTTACCAGATCCTCTGCTGCCACGGCCGGTGATGTGACATCACGCACTATGGCAACATTCTCCGCAGCACTCATGTCCTCAAAAAGACGGTCCTCCTGAAAAACAACTCCTGCATTTACCCTGTCATACTTATAATCTCCCAGAAGGCGGACCCTTCCGCTATCGGGCTTAAGAATTCCCAGCATTATGGAAAGAAGAGCCGTCTTTCCTGATCCGGCATCTCCTGTAAGAAGCCATACATCATCGGAAGACACCTCCCAGGAGATGTTCTTCAGGACGTTCCGTCCTTCGGATGTAAAGCTTACATTTTCAACCTCTATCGTCATATTAACTCATTCCCGCATATAACCGTTTTATCATCAGGCACAAGTCTGTCCGAAACACAGACCCTAAAAGATCATAGCACCATGCCCGATCATTTCTTACTGAAAAGAGACGGAAGGATTATATACCTGAAGATCCTCATCTTCGACATATGAAAGACCTTCGCCATCTCAAGAAGCTGTTTATATTCTTTCGTCATAGCTATTCCTCATAATACTGCCTGTCATACCATGGGCTGTCTCCATCCGCATACTGCCGATATGTTCAGCCATGCCTCTGTCTTCTTGCTTCGTAGACCAATATCGATGCAGATACCGCGGCATTAAGGCTTTCCGTTTTGCCGCTCATCGGTATATATATCCCTTTGGATGCAGCATCCGTTATCTCTGCAGAAAGCCCGTTTCCCTCATTTCCTATCAGAAGCGCACAGGGCTCATCCAGTTTGCACTTATCATATTCTGCCGACTCATCAAGCCTTGCCGCATAGCAGGTTATTCCGCGTGCTTCAAGGCCTCTGACCGCTGCCGGCATATCATCGCTGACCATGAACGGAATCCTGAATATCGCCCCCATTGTAGAGCGGACTGTTTTGGGACTTAAGGGATCTGCGCTGTTTGAAGAAAGGATGATCCCGGTTGCTCCGGCCGCTTCAGCAGTCCTGAAAATGGTCCCGACATTGCCCGGATCCTGGATATCCTCCAGCACCAGCAAAAGAGGCATCACATCCGGATTCCCATATCCGGTCAGATCTTCCTGGGAATACCCGGGGGCTTCCACAACTGCCATCATTCCCTGCGGAGTCTTCATGGTGGATATCTTCTCAAAGACATGATCCGGAAGCAAGATGATGCTTTCCTCAGACAGCCTCTGTGCAATCCTCAAAAACGCGCGGGTTATGCTCCCTGTTTCGGAAGGATCCGGCACGCCGGATGCGCTGACGGTAATCCCAAGAGACTCAAGACAGCTCTCCGAAACATAGATCTCCCTGATCTTATCAGACGGAGCCTCGGTAACCAGTTTGGTACCCTCGGCAATAAAAACACCTTCTTCTATTCTTGCAGAAGCCTTGGATGCAAGCTGGCGTACTCTTTTTATCTTTTCATTGGATGATGATGTTATCCTGATCATATCAAAGCTTAGCGGACTTCTCCCAGACAGCCTTTGCAGCATCCATTATCGCACCCCTGAAGCCTCTTTCCTCCAGCACCCTTACACCCTCTATGGTAGTTCCTGCAGGTGAGCAGACCATGTCCTTAAGATCTGCGGGAAGACGTCCGGTATCAAGCATCAGCTTTGCGCTTCCGAGAACAGTCTGTGCGACGAACATATAAGCCTGATTCCTGGGCATTCCTGCCTCTACGACCTCATCAGCCAGGGCCTCTATGAACATGAACACAAATGCGGGTGACGATCCGCTTGCGGCAACCACTGCATCCATAAGCCTCTCAGGCACAACCGATGCCTTTCCGAAGGAATTAAAGATCTTAAGTGCAAGCTGGGTCTCTTCCTGTGATACATTGGCATTGGGACTCAGTGCGGTACAGCCTTCACCGACAAGTGCCGGAGTATTGGGCATGCAGCGGATGACCTTGGCCTTGTTCGAGCCGAAGGCATCCTCTATGAACTTAAGAGTCTTGCCGGCCATGATACTGATGATCAGCGTCTTCTCACTGGTGGACTTTTCAATCTCGCTTATAACCTCTTTGGCAAACTGAGGCTTAACGGCAAGTACAAGGACATCTGCTTTCTTAACAACCTCGCAGTTATCCTTACATATGCTTATATGAAATCTGTCCCTGGCATTTGCCGCCATTTCTGCCGACTTATCAAAGCCCAGAATATCCTCGGGTGCAAAGAGACCGCTCTTTATGATACCGCCGATGATAGCGCCGCCCATGTTGCCAAGTCCTATAAAACCAATCTTCATAATTAAATCCTCCCTGAATCAAAAGCTACTAATCTATTATACAAAATACGGGAATGGCGTAAAGCCATTCCCGCTTAAAAATTGACAGATCAAAGAAGTCTTGATACCTCGTATTCGTACTCGTCGATACTCTTGGTCATTGCGAGGCCTTCTTCAATATCAACATCCATGAACTGACCGCCTCTGTAGCCTACGACTCTGTTGGTCTTGCCTGCGATGAGTATATCAACGGCACGCGCTCCCATGATCGAAGCGTAGTATCTGTCCTTGGCTGTGGGCGATCCGCCTCTCTGCATGTATCCGAGGATGGTGGCTCTGGTCTCGATACCTGTAGCAGCCTCGATACGTCTTGCCATTGAAGCCGAATGTCCGATACCCTCTGCATTGATGATAAGGTGATGTGACTTGCCCTTCTTACGGCTGAGGATGATGTTGTTGATTATCTTCTGCTCATCGAAGTCGTATTTTTCCGGAAGGAGGATATCCTCAGCTCCGTTGGCAACGCCGCACCACAGAGCGATATATCCGGCATTACGTCCCATAACCTCGATGATCGAGCATCTTTCATGTGATGATGAAGTATCCTTGACCTTATCGATAGCCTGCATTGCTGTGTTGACAGCGGTATCGAATCCTATGGTGTAATCGGTACATGATATGTCAAGGTCGATGGTTCCGGGAAGTCCGATGGTATTTATGCCGAGTCTTGAAAGAGCCTGTGCTCCTCTGTATGAGCCGTCACCGCCGATGACTACCATTCCGTCTATTCCGTGCTTCCGGCAGATCTCAGCGCCCTTCTGCTGTCCTTCCGCAGTCTTGAACTCAAGGCATCTTGCTGTTCCGAGTATGGTACCGCCCTTCTGGATGATATCCGAAACATCATGTGAATGCATATCAAAGATATCTTCGTTGAGAAGTCCCTGATATCCTCTTCTGATTCCCTTGACCTTAAGTCCTCTGGCAAGTGCCACACGAACAACGCTTCTGATCGCAGCGTTCATTCCGGGTGCATCGCCTCCGCTTGTGAGAACTCCGATTGTTTTTACTTCCTTAGCCATATCTGCCTCCGGGTATGATATTCCCTTTGTATCTTCAAAAATCCTACAATATTTTATTATCATTTTCCGTGTAAATCAATCGGAAATTGATAAAATTTTAGCAAAATATGGTTAATCACCTTCAAATGCCTTGGAGAACTGAGTCTCATACAGTTCCGTATACACTCCACCCTTACCGACCAGGTCCCTGTGAGTTCCTCTTTCCACGATCTCACCGTCCTTCACCACAAGGATCTCATCCGCCGCAAGGATCGTAGACAGCCTGTGGGCAATGAGGATACTTGTATGGGATCTGATTATGGGATCGATGGCATCCTGTATCTTCTGCTCGGAAATGGAGTCAAGTGCCGAGGTGGCTTCATCGAAGATAAAAATATGAGAAGAAAAAGCCACCGGGATCACCGATGGCTTATCAGCCCTCAAATCTCTATGTTCTGAAGCATCACAGGGATGCCCTTGTTTTTGGCCTCATAGGCAAGATCGCATGTATCTCCGTAATAAGCATCGCAGCCGAAGAGAACTTCCCTGGCATCCGCAAGGCTCGATGTCTCATCAAAGATTCCCCAGCCCGCTGCTTTGAATTCCTCAATGATACTGTTGTACTCATTGATAACGGGGCATTTATTGATCTTCATAAACTCATCCGTCCTTGAGTAAGGATGCCACACAAGCTGCACATCGGACGAATAGTTTTTGAATATCTCAAGATTTCTTTTTAATTTATCTATTGCCTTGTCGGGCTTTGATAAAAACGGAAGCAGGTCTGTGAAATAAAAAATTTTATTCATATACATATCCCTCTAAAACATTCCAAGCATAGCTGTCCATCCGTTCACCTACCGGTAAATTATATCGCATTCCGGAAAGTTTTTAAATCTGCAGGATCAGCAATATCCAGTCATCTCATTATAAGCCCGTTTATCGCGCCTAAAATGTCAGACTGCCTTTAACGATCACTTTACAGCAACATTGGAGCGTCCGAACACGACGTAAAGACTCTTGAGCAGATCCTCAGAAAGGCTTACCTTCTGTTCAAGCACCCTTATCTGTCTGGTCTCTTTTATAAAAACAGTGCAGCCCGAGGTCCCGGGAAAAGAGCCCAGCACTTCAGTCAGGAGTGCAAGACCCGAATCGTATGCCTTCATATTTTCAAAGCGGATAAAAAGTCCGCTGCCCGGAACAGAACCAGCCTGTCTGCCAAATGCCCTGTCAGCGATAGCTCTGGTATCCACAAGCCCGCTCTTATCCTGTCCCTTATCACGTGCTGCATTTCCTGCTGACGGCGCATTGCCCTTTTGATCACGCGTACCGTAAGAGCCTGTATTTCTTCGCCCTGATGGCCTTGTAAATCCATTAAAGTCAGGCTTTGCCGCATCTTCAAAGGTTACCATCTCAGATGCTATGACCTTGGCTCCCCTGTCATCGGTATCGTCAAACCTGCCACGCACGAACAGTTTCTCGTCATTACGGACGAGGGTTCTGCAGCCTTCAAATGTCTTAGGGAAAACAACCACGTTAATATCACCGGACAGGTCCTCAAGATCAAGTACCGCCATCATGTCACCGTTTCTTGTGGTCTTGAGACTGACGTTCTTGGCAATGCCGCAGACCGTTACAAAGCTTCCGTTTGCAGGCTTTGTGTCCGAAGACTGAGCTCCGATCACACCTTCTGCATCCGTCCTGCCTGGGTTATCTTCTCCCTCATATCCGTCATCATCTGTATTCTTAACAAAAGCAGTGGAATCTGCAGTCGTATATTTTCTGATAAGCGGTATGTATTCATCCAGAGGATGCCCGCTTACATATATGCCAAGTACTTCTTTTTCAAGAAGGAGCTTGGTCTCATTATCATAATCGGGAATGTCCGGAAGATCCGAAAGGACAGGGCCGGATGAGATCGATCCGCCTCCTGACGCACTGCTTCCGGATGGATCTGCCGCGAGATCAAAAAGCGAAAGCTGTCCTTCAATCTGACCTTTTTTGGAATTCACAAAGGAATCCATGAGAGACTCATAGGTCTGAAGGCACTGTTTTCTGTTGGATGCTATGGATGCAAGTGCTCCGGATTTTATAAGGCCTTCAACCGCTCTCTTTCCTACAGCACTGCCCGCCACTCTCCTCAGGAAATCCCCGTAGTCCTTAAACTGCCCCTCATACCCTCTGATCTCTTCTATGGCAGACACCACCGGGTAGCCTATACCCTTTATCGCCGTCAGAGGGAATCTTATTCCGTCTCCTTCAGGTTCAAAGAACATCCCGCTCTTATTGACATCGGGCGGCAGTATCCTTATGCCCATCTGTCTGGCTGCGATCATATATCCGGAAAGTTTGCCGGCATTTCCTATTTCGGATGACATGAGAGCCGACATGAACTCCAGCGGATAATAGGTCTTGAGATAAGCTGTTTCATATGCAAGATATGCATAGCATACAGCGTGGGCCTTGTTAAAACCGTAACTGGCAAATTCCATAAGCCTGTTATATATCTCTTCCGCAACATCCCGGGAGATACCGTTTGCCACGCAGCCCGGCACAAACGCAGGGAGTCTGTCTTCGGGAGTTCCGGCTTTCCTTGCTTCCTCTATCTCGGAGGCATTGCCGCCTATGAAGATATCCCTCTCATATTCCATGAGGGATGCTTTCTTCTTAGTCATGGCCGCACGGACTATATCACTCCTGCCCATGGAATACCCGGCAAGGCTGCGAACGATCTGCATTACCTGCTCCTGGTAGACGATACATCCGTTGGTAGGCGCAAGGATCGGCTCAAGCTCAGGACACAGAAAGCGTACCGTGCTCCTGTCTTCCTTGCCTCTGATATAGTCACCTATGGAATCCATGGGACCCGGTCTGAAAAGTGCGACGCCCGCGATGATATCATCAAGGGATTCCGGCTTAAGAGCTTTCATGAACTGCCTCATTCCCCTGGATTCAAGCTGGAAGATGCCATCGGTATTGCCATCCCAAAGCGACCTGAAAACTCTGCCGTCATCGAAGGACAGCTTATGGAAATCCACGGTCACTCCCGTATTTTCCCTGACCATGTTTATCGTATCATCGATAACGGTAAGATTTCTGAGTCCCAAAAAATCCATCTTAAGGAGTCCAAGCTTTTCCAACGGCTCCTTGGTGTATTGAGACTGTATATTGTCCTCCGTACCCAGCGAAAGAGGCACATAATTATCCGCCTCATCCCTGCATATGACCACCGCTGCAGCATGGGTGGAGGAATGTCTGGGAAGACCTTCAAGCTTCCTGGACATATCTATGACTTTTCTGACATCTTCGTCATTTTCATATCTGCTCTTCAGTTCCGGAACGGATTCCAGAGCATGATCGAGTGTAATATGCTGTTCTCTTGGGATAAGATTAGAAAGTTCGGATCCGAAAGCATAGGGAAGGTCCATGACCCTTGCCACATCCCTCACCACTCCTCTTGCGGCAAGGGTACCAAAGGTCACTATCTGTACGACATTTTTCTCACCATACTTGCGGGAGACATACTCGAACATCTCCTGACGCTTTTCCGGAGCAAAGTCGACATCAATATCGGGCATGGATACACGCTCGGGATTCAGGAATCTCTCAAAGACAAGATCATATCTGACAGGATCTATCTCCGTGATCCCGAGTGAGTAAGATACCAGACTTCCCGCAGCGCTTCCTCTTCCCGGGCCGACACTTATATCATGATTTCTGGCATAATTGATAAAATCCCACACGATCAGGAAATAATCTATATACCCCATGTCCCGGATGACTCCGAGCTCGTAGTCAAGCCTTTCTGCCAGGGTGCGTCCGTTAGAATCTCTTATCTCCCCGCTTTCGCAGGCATCCTCACCGTATCTCCACCTGAGCCCCTCCTCGCACAGATGTCTGAGGTACGATCCATTATCATATCCTTCCGGCACTTTATAATCCGGGAGTCTCGTAACTCCGAATTCTATGGTCACATTGCATCTGTCGGCTATCTTCTGGGTATTTTCCAGAGCTTCCGGAGCATATCTGAAAAGTGCACGCATCTCCTCTTCGGAACGTACATAGAACTCTCCGGGCTTGTAGCGCATCCTGTTTTCATCATTCAACCGGCTTCCAGTCTGAAGGCACAGAAGAACATCATGTGCATCCGTATCCGATGCATATGTATAATGACAGTCATTGGTGCATATAAGGGGAATCTTATATGATCTGGAGATAGTCAGAAGTTCTGTGTTGACCAGTGTCTGTTCGGGGATACCATGGTCCTGGAGTTCCAGGAAAAAGTTGCCGTCACCGAATATCTCCCTGTATTCGAGGGCAGCTTTATGCGCCATCTCCCTCTGACCTGCCACGATCAGGGATGCCACCTCACCGTTCAGGCAGGCGCTTGATGCAATAAGCCCCTCATGGAACTGTCTCAGCAGTTCCTTGTCAACTCTCGGCTTATAATAAAAGCCTTCGGTAAAGCCGCGGCTTACAAGCTTCAGGAGATTTCTGTATCCGGTATTATTTTCCGCAAGAAGTATCAGATGATAATATCTGTCATTTGAACCCGTCTTATCAAATCTCGAACCCGGAGATACATAGACTTCGCAGCCTATCACAGGCTTGATCCCCTGTCTGACACATTCGTCATAAAAATCAATCACGCCGTACATCACGCCGTGATCGGTTATGGCTGCCGCATTCATCCCGAGTTCCTTAACCCGTGCGACGTAGTCCTTTATCCTGTTTGACCCATCCAGCAGTGAATACTGGGTATGAGTATGCAGATGAACAAAGCTCATGATCTTTTACCATCCCATTACTCAGAAAAGACAGTTCATTATCCAAACCTGCTGATGCAAAGCCCGTCATCCGTCATTTACGGGCGTCCGTCCGCAATGTCATGTCGAAAGGTCAGTATCTTGCATATACGCACAGTCTTTCATCACGTCCTATGCATCTGTATCCGTTTGCGATGCAGAGCTCTTCAATATCCCCGCCGCTTGGTGCAGAGATATATCTGCACTTTATGTCATCAAAGTGATCATCCGTATATTCCCAGCAGCAGCTGATGCCGGTTCCGGAAGGAAGGGCATAGAGCATCTGCCAGTCGGTTACAATGCTTTCTCCGTTAACATTATCTGCAAATTCCCATATGATGGCATTTTTGTATGATGGCACATCCGAAGGGTCAAGCTCTATCCCCTCTTCAAAAGCCTTCTGCCAGTATTCAAATCTGGCCTCTGCCCTGTCATCCTCTAACGGTATGCCAAAGTCATAAGTATTGCCTATTGCATGGAATACTCCGAAATAGATCAGGCACAGACACATTATCCCGGTGCATACCGCGCTGCGGATCCATGACTTTTCTTCCCTTGCGATCATGAGTATGACGCCCACCATTATAAAGGTCAGAAGATGCTTGCTTCCTTCCGTGAGCTTATACATGAGGAGTATCGCCATCAGGAATGCAAAATCGGCAAAAAGCATATACAGCCTGCACAGGAAAGCCCCGGAAAGCTTCCCGCAAGACGGATCACCGGTCTTCTTGTCCCTGCGATATTCCCTGTATTCATATACACACTGCACGGTCTGTACGATCATCATCAGGACATAGATATCGAAGAATATGCCCGCCGCTCTGTCAACGTAAAAGGCATCCATCATGAACCGGATGAAATCCCTTCCCTTGTAGTAGAGAGTTCCGAGCAGATTGTGAACTCCGGCGCCAAATCCGTCTGTAAAGAATGTGGTGATAAAGTCCGTATAGAAAAACGGCATAAGGTATTCTGCAGAAAGATAGTGATTGAGCAGATAGTAGATAAATGCGGTAACCCCCATGATCAGGCAGGATACCCCCGCAGCAATAAGCTTCTTAACCGCACCCTTTACAGAAAAGAACGCCACCATGAGAGGAAAAACAAGGAAA